>CAYXNK010000012.1:0-21745 GCA_964466395.1 uncultured Oscillospiraceae bacterium
GTGCAAGGGTTTTAAGCAAATTTGCTTAAAACCCTTGCACTTGAACAAATCAAAATCCTTTATGGATGCGGACATTATCTAGTTCCCATGTTTGTGCTGCCCATCTCCTCCATCATCTGAATGTATACCATTAGCTCTTTGCGGGAGGTAACGCTCAGCTTCATATAAATGCGCCGGTTGTGCGTTTTGATTGTGTTGATGGAAAGACATAGAATCTCCGCAATTTCATTTGCGGTATGCCCCTGCACATACAAATCAAAAACTGCTTTCTCGGCAGCCGAAAGTGTCCGAATATTCTTCACAAACTCCTGGTACAGGGCGGAATACTCCTGTACCAGGGGTTCTTTTCTTTCTCTGGAGGCAGACAGTTCATCCTGTGTCGCTAGAAACTCAATCAGGTCATCAATTTCAAGGATTTTGGTTTTGGAGGCCGGGTTCGGTTGTTTTATGTGCTCTAATGCCTCCACCACCGGGCGGATATATTTTTGGCTGATAAAGGACGCAAGACCGATGTTGATCAGCATTAGGGCAAAAAGCCCCAAAATCAGATTACGGATTTTAACGGAAATTAGTGCATTAAGCTCCTGGGCGGGCATCATAAGCGCCACGGCCCACCGCTCATCCGCATATTTAGAATCCACTGGATACAGAGACACAGTCTGGTGCAATCCTGCATAGACCTCCCTTTCTGGTTGGCGATAGCTGTAAAAACCGTTTGTGGCGGATGAAATTTTCATTTCTGTGCGCTCCGGCGCGGCAGAGCCCGCGGAAAAGTCTCCGGTAAAGAGCGCACCGGACAGCCGCAGGGTGTTTTCCTCCAGCGGAGAGAGCAGACAGAGCAAATGGCCATATCGATCTGATTTCGGCGTATAAGAAAGCTTGAAAAGCATTTCGCTTACCTCAAAACCGCACAGGCCGAACACCGTGCCGTCCGATGCAATTAGAGGAACGCTGCAAAGCATAGTCCGTTCACTACTGCCTGGCAGGCTCTTTCCCTCACTCCAGCGGTAAAGGCGTGAAAACGGGCGGGTTTGTTCTTTTTCAACGGATATTAGCTCGGGGAGAAACGGCATCTCACCCACATCCAGCTCCATCTGCCATTGGGGAAGAATGCGGATATTGTTGGTTCTGGCAATTGCCATTGGACCCAAGCTAAGGCGCAGGTTTGCCGGCATGCCATTTATAATATTCGGCTCCATATTTTTTAGGTATAAGCAGGCACGAGAGTCCCCCGCACCCGGAAGATCAGGGTTGACCGTCGCATCCAGAAGAAGAAAAACACCGCTTCCCCATGATTTTTCCAGGGCGCCGGTGAGCTTTTCCAGCTCCTCATCCATCAGGTGCTCCAGCAGATCGGGTGTTTCTTGTAAAGAGGCGGCCGTCCCGCCATGTTCTTCCAGGTTGCGCTCCAAACTCGCGGAGAGGCCTTTTGCCAAATCCACCGCCTGTATTGAAACCGCACCAAAGGCTTGGTAGATGTCTCCGGTAAAGTGCGTCAGCTCGTTTTCAAAAACCGGCCTATGCTCAAGCAGACCAATTTTGAAGATACCGATGGAAAACAGCATGAGAAAAACACCCAGCATAATTGCATTGAGAAACAGAATAAGAAAAAGAAACAGGCGCAGGTGCATGGACAGGCCGTTCCGGCCGCTGTGACGCAGAACATTGAAGTATATTCTCGCAGTCCTAATGGGATTCCGCTTTGACATCCACCTGCGCCTCCTTTTTATGATTGCAACGTAACAAAAGCCTGGAACGCGGCTTCCGCCGCCTTCTCATAAGCATCATCGGGCTCCATTGTTTTTGAGTATTCCAAGTATTGCTCACGGCTCTGCTTCGCAATGTCAAGAAAGGAAGCTTCAAAGCTTCCGCATATGGTGTTAAACCTATCGAACACCGGCGGCGTGTAAAAATCATATTCCCTGTGAACTGCAATTGCGGTACGCAGGAGCTTTTGGATGTTTGGGTTTTTGTTTTTTGCAATTTCCCGCTCCATGTGGTCGGCAAAAGCCTTTCCTGTCACCGGGAGATAGCCTGTGGAGGCGACAAAGCGCATATTCTGCTCCGGGGCAGTGAACCATTTTAGAAAAATTGCCGCCGCTTCTTCCTTTTCGGGTGTTGATTTTGCCGTAACCAGACCACCGCCTCTTTGGATGGCAATTTTTTTGCCGCCATTGAAGCCCGGATAGGGCAAAATTTCATATTCAACCGCCTCTTTTGTATTATCTGGATATGTAATCTCCTCACCATAAAAGAGAATCCCCGCGGTTGAGCCTGTAGAGCAAACAATGTCCCCCGTCTTGGAAAGATCGGAGGAGTAGCCGCCATAGACTGCGCAGCCGCCCCGCACAGCAGGTTCAAAGATAAGGTTCCAAATTCTCTCGAATTCCGGGGTATTCAGCCGAAGCTCCTCCCCATCGAAAAGGGAAGTCCCCATCTGCTCCATGCCAACCTGCGCCAGGTTAAAAAATGAATCGGCTGCATAAAAGGATTTTCCGTCATTTGGAATGTCAGGAGTCTGTTCGTCCGTCCATCGGTAATACCGCATGGCGGCAGTGGCAATCCCCTCAAAGGTGGCAAGGCTGTCGGTTGTGATTCCGGTGTCGGACGAAAAGCGATTAAAAAGTGTGTGGTTTAAAAAAAGCACCTCGGTTGACTTGGCAAAGGGGAATACATAGAGTGCTCCGTCCGAAAGCCGCCCCTCATCCACAAAACGTGGCAGATATTCCGCAAGTTCCGCTTCGGTAAACTGCCCGTCCATAGGTGCGAGAAGCCCTCGCTCCGCGAGCAGCGCGGCCGTAGCAGGATAACAGGTGGTGATATTGGGCATTTCCGGTGCGCCGGGGTCGCCTGCCGCAATCACTGTTAGCTTCTCCTGAAGGGCTGCCGAGCTGGAAATTGAGGTGACGCTTATAATAATACCTTTTTCCTTACCAACAGTTGCGTTAAATTCTCCAATCTGTTCGTCCATAGTAGCCTGCATTTGTCCACCAAAATTATGCCATAGGCTGAGAGTTACGGGATTTTTAGGATTTAGCTTGGCTGATTGACCGCAGGCAGACAGCAAGATAAAAGCCAGCAACAGGCTAAAAACCATGAATTTCTTTTTCACTGAGCACCAATTCCTTTCCGCAAAGCTTATAATGAAAGTCTTGCCTTTATCTCTTGCTTCCAGCATCGGGTGAGCAGAGGGAGCGGCGGCGGGGACAGACAAATTGGCAGAGTGTGAACAATCACCCCAATAATCACCCCCGATAAGGCTTGGCAATCACCCCAAGGATGATTACAGTTGGCAGTTTCCTCAATATAATGAGGGAGAAAGTGAGGCTGTTATATACATATTACCAAGGGCGTACAGCTAAATCAAGTGCTTTCACCGACGAAGACCATAAGGGAAGGCCCCAGCAGCGGAAATATGAGGGTGAAGATTATGATGAACAAGCCGGTTCCCCTGTTTACGCCAAAATGCCGAACCACCCGAAACGAGGACGGATTTTGCCTGACCTTCTTCTGCGAGCTATGCGGCGGTGGATATACCACGCCGCTGCTCTATTGCAAGACCCTGAAGGAGGCCCTGCGTCTGGGAGAGCGGGATGCGCGGCTGCACTTTAACCGCTGCGGATGCTGCCATCGCTGGGTGTGTGACGAACATTTTAATGAGAACCGAATGATGTGCACGGATTGTGTGCCCTGCATCTGCATCCAATGCGGAGCGGCGGTACCTAAGGGAGAACAATATTGTGCCATGTGCGGTGCGCCGCAATTTGAAGCATATACAGAAAGGATGGATGAGGATGAGTGATCTGTTTGGAGGCTTTGGAGGCCTGCTCAAGGGACTCTCTGGATTTATGCCGCAGGATAATCCGGATTTGAAACTCCTCACTGCACAGTCAGAGGTGGGGGAGCTTCAAAAGCAAGAGCTTGAGATTTATGTGCAGATTGGCAAGCAGGCTCTGTTGCGAGGCAGCGGCCAGTTCCCAGAGCTGGAGAACCGGCTTTGTCTGATACAGGAGAACCTTTCCGCAGCCCAGGCAAAGCTGCAAAGTGCGCAGTCAGAAAAGGAGGCGTCGGAAGCGGCGGCACGGACAGAGGAGGAGAGACTAACCTGTTCCTCCTGCGGCAATGTAAACCCGGACGGTGTACGGTTTTGCCAGGAATGCGGCACAAAGCTAGGCGCATCCAAGTGCTCCGCGTGCAATGCGCCGCTCCCTCCTGGCACGCGCTTTTGCGGCGGGTGTGGCGCAAGGCAGGAGGGGTAACATGGCTGTCTACAAGCAGCCCTGCATTCACTGCGGAACATATATCGAACGGGATTCACGCTTCTGTCCCTCCTGTCGGAGCGGCAGCCCCTTTGGCTATCTTTGCCCCGGCTGTCTGCGCCCCATCGAAAAGGGTCAGTCTCTTTGCTCCGGCTGTGGACGAGCGCTTTCCGTTTCCTGTCCCGCCTGCGGAAAGCTGACCTTTGTGCAGGAAAGCTGTGAAGCCTGTGGTGTGACGCTTATGGTAGGTTGTCAAAATCCCCGCTGCGGCGAGCTGCAATTCTTTGCGAACACAAAATGTACTGCCTGCGGCAAGAAAATGAAGACTATAAAAAAATGAGGTGAAGTGTATGCTGCAATCCTTTACAAGGAATTATGAGGACAATTCCACAGAGGCCGGGTTTCAATTTACCTTTTACTGTGACCTTTGCGAGGATGGGTATAAAAGCAGCTTTATCGAATCGGAAACCTATAAAAAAGGTCGTGGACTAAGAGGCTTGGCCCAGGGCGCAGGTGTGCTGGGCAGTCTGCTCGGTGGGCGCCTAGGAAACCTTGGCTACTCCCTGGAGAGGGGCGGGAGCATTCTCTCCGATCGGTTCGATGGTATGAGTCCCGAATGGCAGAAGGAGCACGAAAACGCCTTCGAGCGCGCAAAAAACGAAGCGCAGCAACATTTCCATCGTTGCCACGGCTGCCGCAAATGGGTGTGCGATTCCTGCTATAACGAAGATGAGGGGCTATGCACCGAATGTGCGCCACGGCAAGAAATCTCAGTAGCAAAGGCCCGCGCTGGCGCCGTGCAGCGCAATATTGAGGAAGCTGCTGAGAGCACCACCGTATGGAAGGGGCGTCTGGAAAGCAAGACAACAGTCTGTTCCACCTGTCTTAAGCCAGCCGGGACGGGAAAGTTCTGCAATAATTGTGGAGCATCCTTAGCTCTGGCTGTCTGCCCCAAATGTAAAAAAGAAAATGCCCAGGGCATACGGTTTTGCAACCACTGTGGCGCGTCCATGTCAGCGCCTTCCACGGCAAGATGTGCGTCCTGCGGCGAAGAGAACCCACCGGGAACAAGGTTTTGCGGCGGCTGTGGAGCAAGACTGTGATAAGCGGCAGGGATGGGGGAGAAGGCCTGGAGCAATCCTGTTCGCTCCCGATAAAATTACCGCTTTACTACAAAGCAACAAAGAATGGTAGGCATAAAAAAGGGAGGTATTATAATGAATTGTCCAAATTGCGGAAAAGAGATAACGGGTAATACGAGGTTTTGCGCTGGCTGTGGTTCGCCCCTTATGGCTGATCAGGCAGATGCAGGGGCGAATGCACATGGAACCACTGTTTTGAACGAGGCAAAGGAAAACAAGGTCGTTTTTATTTTAGCTTACTTAGGCATCCTATTCTTTCTTCCACTGGTTTCTTGCCCCGATTCAAAAATCGGGCGATTTCACGCCAATCAAGGTCTTTTGCTCCTGCTTGCGTCCATTGCGGGGCAAATTGTCGTCAGCATTTTATCCTCCGTTATATTAGCCGTTTCCTGGAGATTATGGGCGGTGGTTTCCATTCTGTCCTGGATATGGGCGATTGCCATGCTCGCTCTTATGATAATTGGAATGGTCAATGCCAATAAGGGTCAGCAAAAGCCCCTCCCTTTTATTGGGGGCTTAAAGATTATTAAATAAGGAGGGCCGGAGGCATTAAAAACGTTCTTTTGTCTTTTACTTCTTTTGCTCCTGGGCGGTTAAGAAGTCCAAAGAGGAAGACGATGAGGGGTATTGTTAAAAAACTCAACGCCTCTCTTGATTATGACCATGAATGGCAGGGCGGTTTTTATAGTGACGGGATAAACTACACGGCGGGTAATCAGGAGGAGTCAATCAGAGTCGTTGTCCGGTATATGCCGCCTGCCTGCGGGGAGACAGAGCCGCTCCTTCAGCCCCAGCTTTATCTAGAAATCAGCGGCAAGGGGATACCCGATCAAAAACAAAAGATAAGGAAGTGATGTCGATGAAAAAGCTGCTGGCCTGGCTTTTCACGTTTGTCTTGCTGATGGCTCTTGCGGGCTGTACTGAGCGCCTGGCGGCGCCTGAGATTACGCCCGTCCCCACATCGTCTGCGGCTCCGGTAACTCCCGAGGCGGAATTGGAGGCGGACTGGACCCTGCATGTCAACCAAACCATTACGGTTGAGTCGGAGGGACTGCCTGTTAAGCATACGCTGATTCTGGTAGCCAAAAAGACAGGCGGCACCGACATTTACGGCAGCTATGAGGGCTTAGTCTATGTCCGCACCCAGCTTGACGCTTCTGTTTTATCCAACGAGGTGCTTGCCGTCAGCGGTGGCTTTAATATTGAATACAGCTCCGATACAATCCAGTTGGATATCCGCCCCTATGATGCAGACAGCTTTTTTTCCGAAATGCCCACCGACAGCGCCGATGTTCTGACCATTGCCCCGCTGGCGGAGTTTAACGGTATGGCTCTGCTCTCCCCCGAAATGCAGGGCAGCGGTGTGATTAACCCGCTGGTGCAGGGCATACAGGGTGAGCGGGCAGAGTATAACACCTCCACATCCGATGTTGTGGTCATGCCCATGCGAATCGGCGTCAGCAATGCGGAGGTCTATGTGGAGATTCCCTCTCTAAAAACCGGGCAAATGTTTCAAGGTATGCTAACCGGTGACCCCGCGCAGGGAGAGGATTTACTTGAGCAGACCAGGGAGCTGATTGAAGCCCAAAACAAAGACGCAAACACTTCCGAACAGGGATGAAAAGCTTCGTCACAATATAATATTAAACAATGTGTTGAGGGAGATTTTTATGGGAAAACGTATTTTTATCGGCATTTTTGCTGCGGCTCTTCTTCTGATGGGCATCTCGCGGGCAGCGCATGCCGAATCGATGGATACGCGCACCTTGGCAACAGTCAATAAGCCCGGCGTGGTTCTCGTACAGACAACCTGGACTGCCGATGTTACCTGGTATGAGTTTACGATTGACGATAGCTTTACATATGACCTTGAGCTGGAACTGGAGCGAATGGTGACAGCCGGGGAGGTGGGTACCAGTGAGCAGGAGCTGTATCAGGCTATGGTGGCTTTGATGATCTCCTATATGGAATACTATGCCTATTCCACCGGAAACATTGAAACCGAGCAGATGAGCACTGCCGCTGTGGGCACAGGTTTTATCGTCACGCCTGACGGTTACATGGTTACAAACGCCCATGTCGTACATACGGACGAGGAGGCGCTCACCCTGCAGTTTGCGATGACCTCCCTTGAGAATTACGCTGTGGAGGCGGCCGATTCTTTTATGGAGGAATTGCGGCGCGAGGGCTATCAAATGACACAGGAGGAATGGGACGGCATTGCAAACGCCTGGTACAGCCTCTTGGCGCAAAGCATGGAAATTAATAACCTGCAGGCCTCCTATCAATGCTATATTGGAAACGTATCCCCGGGAAGCGATGTTTCTGCAACGGGCAGAGGGCTTGATCTGCGCAAAATGGGAGAGCCGATTCCCGGCAAAGATATCGCTATCCTGAAAATGGAGGGAACGAACCTTCCCACCGTAAAATTGGGGGATGATGCCACGTTGCGAACGGGTGACAGAGTGTACGCAATGGGGTATCCCGCGGTGGCGACTCTTTCGGATGCGTTGAATGTCGCACAGGCCATACAGGAGCCGACACTGACGCAGGGCATTGTCAGTGCGAAAAAAGAGATGGCAGGTGGCTGGAGCGTCATCCAAACCGACGCCGCCATCCATGGCGGCAACTCCGGCGGCCCGCTTTTTAACGAAGCCGGCGAGGTCATCGGCATTAACACCTTCGGAATGCTTGAAGCATCCGGTGCGTCTGCAGCGGGTATGAACTTCGCTATTCCCGCTAGCATTGCCAGACAGTTTTTGAGCGAAATTAATGTTCAGCCGTCAGAGAGCGCGTTTTCCACAGACTTTAATAAAGCGCTTGAGGCCTATAACAGCGGTGATTATAACAAAGCGCTTGAGTTGCTACGGGGGATCAATGAAACGAATCCCGGTTTCCCCGTTGTACAGGAATTGCTGGCGGATGCACGGCAGGCCGCAGATGCAAATCCGGACGCCGGCAGAGCTTTAGCCAGCGGCCAGATTCTTGGCTTGCCGTCGATTGTGGTGTTTGGCGCAATCCTTCTTGTCCTTGTGGCCGTATTGATTGTGATTCTTGTCGCCAGAAGGAAAAAAGCACCCGCGGCGCAGGCCTACCCACAGAAGCAAATGCCCATCACGAGAATCATACCGCCAACCGCCCCAGGCTCGCAAGTAAATGCCTTACACTGCACGCAGTGCGGCACAGAGCTTTCCGGCAACTCCAAATTTTGCAAAACCTGCGGCGAGGCTGTGCCGCAAGCACCCTCCAATTGCCCTGGATGTAATGCGCTTCTCGCCCCCGGCTCCCAATTTTGTATAGAATGCGGGGAGAAGATATCCTCGACGTTGGTTCGATGAGGACTGCCAGCGATAAATATTTTTAGCGGTCAACGCTCAATTGACCTTTTTGGACACCACTCGGGACAAAACGGCAAAAGAGCAAAGCTGTTTCGAGAACGAGTAAAGATTTTCTATCGTTTTCTTACAATAATTTCGTTAAAACAATGCCTGCTGAACAAATCAAAAACGTAACACTATCAAATTTTTCAATACGTTTTTGATTTGTTCAAGTGCAAGGGTTTTAAGCAAATTGGCTTAAAACCCTTGCACTTGTATTCGGGGCGTGTGTCCCCAAATCGTATTTGTTCAGTGGACATTATATAGCGGGGTCGAAACGGATACAACAATAATCCATCCCACAGCTACGGAAGCGAATTGATTTTTTACAGCCATCCTGTTATGCTCTAAATAACAATCGGAGGTGTTGATTATGGAACAACAGACCCCTGAGCAGAAACTCAGATCGGGTTGTTATGACGAAACGATGATTACCCTATATGGGAAGAAAAAACTTGACGCCTCAAAAACACGCTGCCTCGAGCTGATTCATGCCTTTGCCAGGTGTTTCGGCAGTCTTCCGGCGGCTTTGTTCAGCGCGCCCGGCCGCACGGAGCTGGGTGGAAATCACACCGACCACCAGCACGGACTGGTGCTTGCCGCCAGCATAGATTTAGATATTTTGGCTGCCGTCTCCTCAAACCGTGATGGGAAAATCCGTGTTCAATCTGAGGGCTATTCGCTCATTGTTATAGATTTGGCCGAGCTCGAACCGATACCCGCGGAAAAAAACACCTCGGCGGCGTTGGTGCGCGGCGTGGTCGCCAGATTTAACACACTTGGCTGCCCTATTGGTGAGCTGGGGCTGGACATCTTTGTGGTATCCGATGTCCCCAGTGGCAGCGGGCTAAGCTCCTCTGCGGCTTTTGAGATCCTCATCGGCACAATAATAAACGACTTTTTTCACGAGGGGCAGTGTTCTCCCGCGGAGATCGCCAAGATAGGGCACTGGGCCGAAAACAATTTCTTTGGTAAACCCTGCGGACTTATGGATCAGATTGCTTCGTCGGTCGGCGGCGTGGTGTCTATCGATTTTTTTGATACCGACACGCCGCTTATAGAGGCGTTGCCTATGAATCTGGAGGAAGCCGGATACGCCCTTTGCATTCTGGATTCCGGCGCCGATCACGCTGACTTAACAAGCGAATATTCCTCTATTACAAACGAGCTCAAGGCCGTCTGCGGCTTCTTTGGAAAAGCGGTTCTTCGTGACGTTTCAGAGGATGATTTCATGGCGGCCCTACCGGAGCTGCGGAGATTGGCCGGAGACCGAGCGGTTCTCAGAGCCTTCCACATCTATTCCGAAAACCGGCGCGTCATAGCGCAGACGCAGGCACTCAAACGCAAGGATTTTAAGGAATTTCTGCGTCTTGTCAAGGAGTCCGGATGCTCCTCAGCGCAATATCTTCAAAATGTCGTGCCCACAGGGCAGACCGCAGATCAGGCGCTCATGCTCACCATAGCTCTTTGCGAGAAAATATTGGACGGAACCGGTGCTATCCGCGTCCACGGAGGCGGCTTCGGTGGAACGGCTCAGGCTTTCGTTCCGATTGATCGGCTAGATGACTTTAAGACGCGCACCGAGGCTGTTCTAGGACACGGATGCTGTCATGTCCTATCCGTCCGCCATGCCGGCGGGGTAAAAATCTGATCATTAGGAGGGTGCATAACCATGGCCGAACTTCGATGGAATCCAATTTTGAAAGACTGGGTGATGGTGGCAAGCCACCGTCAGGCCCGCCCCACTATGCCCAAAGGCTGGTGTCCGTTTTGCCCCGGGAGCGGAAAAGTTCCCGAACATTTCGAGGTTCACCGCTATCCAAACGACTTTCCTGCACTCAGTGTAAATCCTCCGGTTCCGGACGATGTAGCGTCTGACCCGCTGTTTCAAGTCGAACCCGCCTATGGGCGCTGCGAGGTGCTGCTCTATTCGCCGAAACATACCGGAACAGTGGCAGAGCTTAGTGATGAGCACACGCATAAGCTCGCTGCCATGTGGCGCGAGGTTTTTGATGATATGGCGGGCGACCCCAAAATTAAATACTGCTTTATCTTTGAAAACCGAGGTGAACCCGTCGGCGTCACGATGCCCCATCCCCACGGTCAGTGTTACGGCTATCCTTTCCTGCCTAAAACACTTGAGCGGGAGCTTTCCACCGCAAAAGAATATTCGGAAGAGCATGGCGCCTGCCTTTTTTGTAACTTGCTTGACGCAGAACTTAAGGACACGCGGCGTATAATTTTTAAAAACGAACATTTCGTGGTCTATATGCCTTTTTTTGAAAATCTAACCTACGGCATACACGTTACAGCCCGCCGTCACGTGCCACACATCGGCGCAATGACCCGAGAGGAACTGGATTGTTTGGGCGAAACGGTTCGGGATACTGTCGGCATGTACGACAGCCTTTTCGATACTGCGTTCCCTTATATGATGTATATGCATAACGCACCAACACAATCGCAGTACGCCGGCGCGGAGACCTTTTACCATTTCCATATCGAGTTTGTTCCCCCGCTGAGGTCTGCCACGGTTCAGCAGTTTTTTGCGTCCTCAGAAACGGGTGCAGGGGCTTGGTGCAACCCGAACTGCCCAGAGGAAAAAGCCGCCGAGCTTCGCGCGGCGTATGAGAAATATCTAAAAGGAAGGACGATATTGAAATGAAAACGATTCTCGTTGCAGGCGGTGCCGGATATATTGGAAGTCATATGGTTGCTCGACTCGAAGAATGCGGGTATGATGTCGTGGTGGTTGACAATCTTTCCACCGGCCACTGGCAGTCTGTCAAAGGTTCGCGTCTCTGTGTGGGCGACCTGCGGGATGCTGCCTTTTTAGATCGCGTCTTTTCCGAAAACAGCATCGACGGCGTCGTCAATTTCGCTGCCTGCTCTCTGGTCGGCGAAAGTGTCACAGACCCGCTCAAGTATTACGGCAACAACATCTGCGGCGCTCTGACGTTGCTTCAAACCATGAAAAATCATGGTGTAGATAAAATCGTGTTTTCGTCCACGGCGGCAGCCTACGGAGAGCCGGAAAAGCAGCCCATTGAGGAAGCCGACCGCACCGACCCGACCAATCCCTATGGGGCCAGCAAACTGGCGATTGAGGGGCTGCTAAAATGGTGTGACAGCGCTTATGGCATTCGCTATGCGGCGCTGCGCTACTTCAATGCCGCAGGGGCCAATTCGGACTCGGACATCGGCGAGGATCACGACCCCGAAACACATTTAATTCCCTTGGTCATGAAAACCGCTTTGGGGCAGCGCGGCACAATTGGCATTTTTGGTGATGATTATCCCACTCCGGACGGCACCTGTATTCGCGACTACATCCATGTCCGCGATTTGGCGGAGGCGCATTTGCTGGCGCTTAAATATCTCGAAGCGTCCGGCGAGAGCGACGTGTTCAATCTTGGAACCGGCGAAGGCAACTCTGTCCGTGAAATCATTGAAACGGCCAGACGCGTTACCGGGAAAGAAATCCCCTCGGAAGTTAAACTGCGCAGGGCGGGGGACCCTTCGATACTTGTCGCTTCAAACGATAAAGCCCTTCGCGTGCTTGGGTGGAAGCCTGCCCGAAATTTGGAAAAAATAATTGCAGACGCCTGGACATGGCACTCAAAGCACCCGAAAGGCTATGCCAAAGCCGCCCATAATAGTTGATTTGAGCAGACTTTTGTATAATGCGGTATGTTCGACCACAGCATGAGCTTTCTTGACGGTGCTATGGAAGCCCCAAAAGCGCTGGATAATTGGAAGGTCAAGGCGGTTGTCGATGAAACCGTGGTGATTGACTCATCGATTTTTGCTTCGATTGCAAGGAAGGCGGAGCCGAAAGGCTCCGTATTTTCCATCAATCTGTGAGCCTTATATAGTAGTCCCGAAGGACGGCAATAACGGCGTTCTTCTGGGGCGCCGCATATGCTTTTTCTCCAATGATGCTTTTCAAAAAATCCCAGAACGCGGCAGTCATGTTGCCCTCATTGATCGCGAGCACGACGGGTGGTTGCGAGGTTTTTGCGACGATTACGCCAAGGTCTTCCCGCGCATAGACCATGTATCGATCTTCTGTTGGTCTATTAACCAGGTAAACATGATAGTTTTCACAGGTCGCAAGCAGGGAAAGGGCCTGTTCCAGATGCGCGGCAAATTCCTCCGTCGTATAGTACACGGCTTCGCCGCCAAGCATATCCGACATGGAAAACTTAACCGCTCCATCTTTTACCGCCTCAACATCCGGTAGGTGAATAATTTCGGTAAAACGGCTTACTTGCAGGCTTTCAAGAAACACCCGGCGCCGCATTCCGTGGATGGCGGCCTTGCCGGATTCGTCCATGCCGGCTCGTTTGAATATCTGCGTGAACAGGGCTTCCGGCATGGTTAGCAGAGAGAGTGACTCGGTTTTAATAAGCGTATCCGCCTGCGCGCGCTCAAACTCGGCCAAGGTGGTATAACACGCCTCCTGTTCCTGTGAGGTGAAAATCCGCATCAGCGGGCGGCATAGGTGCAGGTATTGCTGAAATTCCCCGGCAAAGGAAGCCACTGCATTTCGGTCGCGATATAGGACGTTTGCGGCAACTGAAACCTGATTGCCCACGGAGTTTGAAACGACTGCCGCAGTCTCCGGTGCAACAAAAAGCGTCCGCTTGAAAACTCCATCACGCTTCTTGGGGTAGAAATACGGCTCAATGGAGCCGCTCAGATAAAGAGGCATCCACTGGCTAATGGCGTTTAGCATTTCGTCCAGCTCTCTACTGATGGTGTGGATGATTTTAATCCGATTGCCGCGGGAGAGAACGCGAAGCATAAGATCTGCCCATCGGCGTGTAAATTCCGGATCCTCTGTCATCCAAGCTGTTCCCTCATCGCTGAAAAGAAGCAGGGTTTGGGGCCTTTCCTGCTCGGCGACCTCGGAAAGAAAATATTCCGCCGCCATGCGCTTGCCCTCAACACCATAATATACGGACACGGATTTGTCGGGAAAAGAGGGCTGGCAATTTTCGGATGGGCGTGCGGCAGCCTGCCGTCCGGTCATGCCGGAGAAACCATTTAAAAACCGCCCCACCTGTTCCTTTCTGCCGGCATCATCGTGAATCAGCCAGCTTGCTATTTCATCGGCAGGCAGGCTACTATTCCCTTGTAGGTCCGCAATCTTCAATGCGTCGGATAAGGCCTTCTTCTGATAGTCCTCTGTGGCCCGGCGCGCAAGGAAGACGGCCATGCCATGAATCATGCGGCCATCCTTGGGCATCAGCCGCTTCCCGCTGCGCAGACGGCTAATATAGGACGCGTCCAACGACACACTGTGCGCCAGGGTGCTGTTTGGGGTTTTCGTGACATTCATAAGAAAATCCAACTTGTCGGCAAAGGTCATTGTAATCTCCCCTTTTCATTCACAATAGCAAATGAACAATCAAATTGCAAGAAAAAGTGGCATGGTTCATGCCACTTTTTTGTCATTGCCAGATTGTGCCACCCCATTGTTTCATCGGCGGGACTAGAATATACTTAATGTGAGGTGATCCACATGGATATTACGGCCCGGATCAAGACCGGTTTTTTTGAAGTGATGCAATATCGCCTGAAAGCGGAGAAAGGAAGCTTATTGCTTGTTCCGATTCAGGCAGAGGACGGAGAACGCATTGTCCTTGCGGAAGGGGATATCCTTTCCGTTGCGCTGTCGGAGGGGCGGCTTCCAGAATTGGAGATACAAACTCGGGAGACATTGTACTCGGGTATTCTTGGGGAAGGCTGTTCTATTGCGGAGGTTATGTGCTACCTGAAAGAATCCCTAAACATTAATATTACCTATGAGCATAGGGGGGCTCCTTGATTGCAAAGCTTAAAGAGCTCCGATGCCATGTCCTTCAATCCTAACATCAAAATCTTATTATAAGGGGGGAGCTTACATGTTCTGTGAAAAGTGCGGTGCTAGAGCAGAAACCCAGAGAAAGTTCTGTGCCAAATGCGGAAGCCCGTTAATCCAGATTGTTGAGACGACGGCAGCGGAATCTAGGCCGACAGTTCCAGCCAATGGATTCCATACATCCGAGTCGGTTGTATGGGTACTTCCCGCACAATGCAAAATATCATTTTTTAAAAGAACGCCCTGTTATGTAGTTTTTATGGGAGACAGGGCCATTGTTGCACATCTGTCTTCGCAGCGCCAAAAAGAGGAAAGCGCAAAGGCCTCCCAGGAAATAAAGGAAAAGGGAATCGGTTTCTTCAAGGGCAGCGCAGCGATGATGCAATATTGGTCGGGCTATCATAAAAAATACTATTCCATGACCCCCGCCCAAGTTCTTGCTGAAGACCCCACCAATTTTGTGCTTCCATATCAAACGATGAAAAAGGTGCTGTTCCAATGTGAATCTCTTACAACGGACGAGGACGGTCGAGCATATGGCGCACACGGCGGCTTGACTTTTTCCTTGATGGATGGCAAAAAAATCAAGTTTTCGCATTCCTATTCACACAACGGGTCCCATAAGGAAATGCTGACAAAGCTGTTTAACGGGAAACTGAAGTACAAAAAATAGCGCTTTAATTTCCACATTTTATGTTACGTGGAAACGGGTAAGCGCCTTAAGACTGAATAATTGTAGGTGAGATGATATGAGTAATTCAAAAAATCACAATCCAATCATCATTACGCTTATTGTTTTGGTTACCCTGATATGGAGCCTTGCTTTAGCGAGCTGGATAAAAAGCGCCTTTTTAGATAGTCACACTCCCGAATTAAAAAGAGATGGCTCTGAAAATAAGCAAAACCAGCTTGTGGAGCAGCTGCCACCTGAATTTTCGCAGTCCCCCGTTACGCCAACACCGAATCCGGTGCAGCAGGAGCTTGCCGTCAGCGGAATCTGGGATGTCAGCTTCCACCGCTACGATTCCATTGAATATGACGGGGAATGGGAGCCCTTTGCAACGGAGGAGGTCTATCTTTGGATGGAAATCTACCCTGGAAAGCAGTTTGAATACGATATCATGCCCATTGAGGCTTATGTGAACGGCGAGCAGCGCTTCGACATCCTTGCCCCTGAAGCCCAGCTGTGGACGGGGGAACTTGTCGGCAACACCTTAAGGCTTTATTTGGATCTTGATAACTTTTATCTTGATTACACCGCAGAGGTAACAGACACCATTGAACCAATGTACCTTGAGATTCCGCTAACACAGCAAAACGGCAGTCTTGTCGGCAGCTATACGTATACATGGGACATAAACATTGAAGGTTATGACCTGGAGAGCCAAGTAAGCTTTGAGATAACCAAAAGATAGCACAGGGGTTGCTTGAGGAGGAAAACTATGTTTTGCAGATATTGTGGATCAAAACAATCGGACAACGCTAAATTTTGCGTGAATTGCGGCGCGAACCTAGAACGGGAAAACCCGGAGCCCCCAAATAACAGCCCGCAAAACGAGCCCATATATTACGGCGGTTTCTCCAATCAGGGCTTTTCGCCAACGCCCCCCCTCGGCGCCGGGGATCAGAGCTCGGCAAAAAGACCCGGCAGCTCCAATATCCTGCTGATTCTTCTTATTGTTTTGCTTGTAGCTGGAATCGGCATCAACATCCTTCAGTTTTTTAACGGTACACATATTTTTGGGGGCAAGCCTGCAAAGCTCTCAGGCTATAAAGACCCTGATACCTCTCTTGTCATACAAACAGAAAAATGGGGAAGGACGCCTGCGAACCAGCTGCTCCTTGTTTTTGAGGACCATGTGGGAAAAGCAGAGGCAAAACCCAAAATTCGCCAGTTGGGCGGCCTTGTCGTCGGCGAACTTGAGATGATTAATCTCTATCAGATTGAAGTCCAGAGCCGGTCAGAGGCCGAGCTTTCGGCTTTGATTGACACAGCTCTTTCTTTGGATGGGGTGGAAGCGGCCTTTCCTAATGTTGAACTATATGGCAAAGGACTGGAGGGCACGCCCTGTTCCCCGTTGAGCGACCCCGTTTTTTCTGACCCGGACAATGCGTCACACTATAAGGCTATTGGCATGGAGGATGCGTGGCGCATCATAAAAAGCAGCGGGATTTCGCTGAACAAGGTGCAGGTCGGTGTGCTCGACAGCGCCATATATGCGGGCTCGGGTGAGTATAGCGGAAAGGTGAAGCTGGATGGAGATCAGACATCTGAACCTGAAAAAAACCATAATGATGCGGTGATTCATGGCGGGTTGAACCACGGGACAATGGTTACCAACGTGATTGGCGCAGATCATGAGAACGGCGGAATGGTCGGAATTGCCGCAATTTTAGAGGAAAAGCTGTCCATCCATGTGAAAAATCTTTACGACGGAAAAACGCCCCCTCCCGCCACCTATGATGAAAGTGATATTACTCAGGCGACTTTGCATGAAAACGGCACGGACTATACTTATACGATGAAGGCACTGGTCTATCTCAAGGAACAGGTTGAGAGCGGCGCCACCGTGATCAACTGTTCTTATGGACCGGCTTTGCCGCGGGAAGAACATAACTGGATCAGTGAGGCTTATAAAAAGTTCTTCAAGGAGATTTACCGAACACATCCTGACGTCATTTTTGTTGCCGCTGCCGGCAACGAGGGAAGGGATCCGTTGACGAACGGCGCTTTAAGCGGAAGCAACTATTTCCCAGCGGGAATGAAGCTGCCGAATTTGGTGACAGTGGGCGCACTGAACCATGATGGCTCGCGCGCCGAGTTTTCAAACTTTGCTGCATCCGACATGGCGGAGGTCACCCTTTCTGCGCCCGGTGTCGATATGGTGCTTGGCACAGACGCACAGGGCCACCCGGTTAAGGCTAGTGGCACCAGTTTCGCTGCACCTCAGGTTACAGCGGCGATTGCGCTGATCCAGTCCATCAATCCGGGGCTGGACGCAGGGCAGATTAAAGAGCTGCTCACCGAGACCGCCTTCCCCTCCGTCACACACGGGGCCGGCGCAACGCCTATCCCTCCGGGCATGGGCAGCGGCATTCTCCGGGTCGATGAGGCCGTCCTTCAAGCCATCAACGACCAGCGTTACAAGGAGGGTAAAAGCCCCTATACCCTGCGGGAACTTTTGGATATGAGCACCGTGCATCTCACAGCGGAGGCCGGTTTTCGGGAATATACCGTAACGGCCAGCGTCCCCGACGCCCAGACGGATAGCGTCAGCCTCAAGATTGAGATTTATGGGGACTGCGATCTGGACGGAGAGCCTGTGCAAACGGTTTCTGTCGGCGAAGAGGCCCGCTGGGATTTGATGCTTCAGGAGGACTCCGCCTTTATTCGGGTAATCCGAACAGACAACAGCACCTGTTCCTATATGACGCTTAAAATCTACGAATCTGTGTCAGGCATTTATGCCGTTTCGGGCTGTTGGGAGGGCAGCATGTCTGACGGCTGGGTGCAGTTGACCGACTGGAGAGTCCGTGTGGATCAGGACGGCTCGGATATGACGGTTACTTTCCTGAACAATTCAGGTACGACCCTGACCGGAACCTATGACGAAATTAGCGGCGTTTTTACGGGGATTGATCAAAATATCCCGACAGATGTGTTTGCAACGACCTGGTGGACCCAGGATTATACCACCATTACCTTTGATTTTGACAGCAATCCCATGCGCGCCAAAGGCTCCCTGGGATGGAATTGGGAGGAACGGACGGAAAACCATCTCTTTGACTGGGTTAAGGTCGAGTTTGACATGACCAAAGTCGAAGATTTACCGGCATAAGAAGCGCTTTAGGAAACGCACAAATCATGAAAACAGGGAAGTCCCCCGGAGCTGCAAGAGTTTCGGGGGACTTTTTCGGTGAAATCATAGCATCGGCAATTCCGCACTGTACGAAATCGGCATGCGGCGTTTATGCGCGGCAGCGCTATGACATTTTTCAATGGTTATCCTATCCTGTTCGGCAGCAGTCCCTCCAAGCAGGTATTCGTCTATCCTGCGATAGGTGACGCCCATTTCGGCTCCTATCCTGGTTGATCCGCGGACAGGTCAAAACGATGACCTAAACGGCGTGGAGCGGCCGGTTGAATTTGAGATCAAAGAGACACAGACAAACGCCCAGATTGTGCATTCGCTTGCAAAATGGAAACGTATGGCTCTGCACAAATACCAATTCCCGGTCTGCACACCACGCTGTCCGGGGAAGTTTCCTTCATTACCACGCAGGAGCTTGAGATGCGATATCCCCAGCTCACACCGAAGAAACGGGAAAACCAATATCTCAAAATACACAAAACAGCGTTTATCATGCAGATTGGCGATGTGTTGGAGTCCGGCATCAGACATGACGGCAGGGCCCCGGATTACGACGATTGGACTCTCAACGGGGACATTGTTTTTTGGAGTGACGTTCTCGGCTGCGCCATCGAGGTTTCGTCGATGGGCATTCGTGTTGATGAAAAATCTCTGGATGAGCAGCTTGCAAAGGCGGGTTGCGATAATTGCCGGGAGCTTCCCTTCCATAAGTTGCTGCTCGCCAGAGGGCTTCCTTTTACGATGGTAGGGGGCATCGGCCAGTCACGGCTCTGTATGCTACTTTTGGAAAAGGCGCACATCGGCGAGGTGCAGGTTTCCATATGGGATGAAGAGACAAACTCCGGCTGTCAAGCAGCAGGGATAGAACTGCTTTAATAGGAGGTTTTGACAAGGAAGGATGTTCCGAATCTATTTGGCAGCATGGCTTTTAATGACACGGCAATGAAAGCTAGGCTTCCGAAGGATACATATCTCGCGCTTAAAAAGACAATCGTACAGGGAACGCACCTGGAGCTGGACGTCGCCAATGCCGTTGCCAACGCGATGAAGGACTGGGCGGTTGAAAAGGGTGCCACGCACTTTACTCATGGGTTCCAGCCAATGACCGGAATTACGCCGGAAAAGCACGACAGCTTTATCTCGCCTGCCGGCGACGGAAAAATTATCATGGAATTCTCGGGCAGGGAGCTAATCCGTGGGGAGCCTCTCGCCTCAAGCTTTCCGTCCGGAGGACTGCGCGCAACCTTTGAGGCGAGAGGCTATACCGTTTGGGACATCACCTCCTACACCTTTATTAAAGACGGGGCCCTGTGCACTCCCACTGCCTTTTGCTCCTACAGCGGAGAGGCGCTTGACAAAAAGACCCCGCTTCTGCGTTCGATGGAGGCGCTTGATAAGCAGGCGATGCGAATACTCCGGCTTTTCGGCAAGCACAACAACTGGTCCATCTCCACGGACGACGGCGTCAACCTGCTAGAGCCCGGCGACGCCATTCTGCGTTTTTTGCCTTACCCATCTATATTCGCCATAGCTTGGTTGACTAATTCTAAAAGATAGCATAGAATGTTGTCGATAAAATAGCAAGTTCGGTATAAACGCAGGAGCAAACTACATGGGCACCGGAGACAGAATCTTATAATAAAGAGGTACGAAAGGTTGAATACAGGCGAGGACTTTGTCAGAAAAATCAGACCCCTGGGGGCGGCTCTGTTCTTGCTTGCCTTCGTGCTCTTTCTCATCATGGCCTTTACCTCGGGAAGACCGCCGATTTCGGGCTACACGCCGCCCCAGAGCGCCGAATACTACGCCCGGAACGAGGAGAGCCTAAACGAGCTTAAGGCAGAGCTGGAGCAAAACGTCTTCCCTGCCCTTGGCGGCGGGGTGACGGACTGTAGGGTTTCTGAAGGGAAGCTTCACCTTACCATCGAAAAAAAGCAGTATGCCAAGCTGCGATCGGCTCTGCTCCACTATTACGAGAGCGGGCTGTTCATCTTTGTGGAGGCCGAAGGAACGACCTAAAGGAGGGTAGGATGAAAGACGGACTGATTAAAATTGCGGCGGCTGTGCCGGAGCTGCGCCTTGCCGACACGGTGTTCAATGGGGAGGCCATCCTCGCCCGGATTGCCGAGGCGGAACAGCAGGGGGTTAAGGTGCTTGCACTGCCCGCCCTCTGTCTGACCGGCGCCACCTGCGGTGACCTGTTTTTCCAAAGCACTCTGCTGCGGGGCGCGGAACAGGCACTGGTGCGGCTTTTGGAGCAGACGGCGGAAAAAGACCTGCTCATCGCCCTGGGACTTCCCCTGGCCTTTGCGGGCAGGCTCTATTCCTGCGCTGCGGTCTGCGCCCGGGGCAGGCTTTTGGGTCTTGTGCCCAAGGGCGTTTTGCGCGCCGATGAGCAGCGCTGGTTTTCCGCCTGGACAGGTGAGCGGCAGAGCATAAGCTTTTCAGGGCAGGCGTGCAGGATCGGCAGAGACCTGCTGTTTTCTTGCGAGAGCTTGCCCAACCTCTGTGTGGGCGTGGACTTTGACACGGAGCTTTTTGCCCCGGATTCCCCTTCTGCCCGTCTGGCGCAGGGGGGTGCAAGCATAATTTTGAACCTTTCCGCCGAAAACGAGCAGGTCACACGGCCGGCCTTCCGCCGGATGCTGCTCAAAACCCAGTCGGCGAGGCTCTGCTGCGGCTATGTGGCTGCCGGCGCGGGCGAGGGGGAGAGCACCACAGACCAGGTGTTTTCGGGGCACTGTCTGCTTGCGGAAAACGGAAAGATTTTGAACGAAAGCCGCTTGCGCAGCGGGCTTTGCATCTCAGAGATTGACCTGAGCTTCCTGGATTACGAGCGCAGAACCAGGGGCTTTCCAATGTCCTCACAAGAAGCGATGTGTAAAAATAGCTTTTTACTCCAAATTACCGAAACGACCCTGAGCCGCCCAATTTCGCCTAGTCCGTTCGTGCCGCAGCATCCGGAGGAGCGGCGGGAACGCTGTGAGGAAATTCTGCAGCTTGCCGCCCTGGGGCTAAAGCAGCGCATGGTGCACACCGGAGCGAGAAGCCTGGTTATCGGCCTTTCCGGCGGCTTGGATTCGACGCTGGCCCTACTCATTGCCCTGCGGACAACGGCGATGCTGGAGCTGCCTCCCACCACGATTCAAACGGTGAGCATGCCCTGCTTCGGCACCACAAGCCGCACCCGCAGCAATGCGGAAAAACTGGCCGAGGAGCTCCATGTCTC
>CAYXNK010000013.1:0-21723 GCA_964466395.1 uncultured Oscillospiraceae bacterium
ACGCTTTGTGGCCTATGCCGTTGCCGGCTGCGAGCCCGATTACATGGGCATCGGCCCTGTTTATGCCATTCCCAAGGCGCTGAAGATCGCCGGCCTCAGCTTGGACGACATCAGTGTCTTTGAACTCAACGAGGCCTTTGCCGCTCAGGCTCTGGCCTGCGTCAAGCTCCTGGGTCTTGAAGGCCGCATGGAAGACATTAACCCCCTGGGCTCCGGCATCGCTTTGGGTCACCCCCTGGGCTGCACCGGCGCTTTCCTGACTTGCAAGCTCCTCTCGGAGTTAAAGCGCCGCAATAAGAAGTACGGCCTTGTCTCCATGTGCATCGGCGGCGGAATGGGCGCTGCCGGCGTGTTCGAGCTGCTCTAATCCTTGTTGAACGCCGCGCCTTGTCGCACGATGCCAGCGGGCTTCAAGGCACGGTTTTCAAATAGTAATGGACTCCCGCGACACTCTATTGCCGGGTATCGGCGGAAATTCTCTCGCCGGCGATACCCGGTAAAATTACGCCCCAAAGCGTATGCCACCGCACAAACCAAGGAAAGAAAGGGGCTTTTCATGGGAAGCAAAATCATCACCCTTGCAGGAAAGGGCGGTGTCGGAAAAACTTCAATCTCCGCCGCCATCGTGCGTCAGCTAGTCAGGGACTGCCCGGAGGCAAGAGTCCTCGCCATTGACGCAGACCCGGCCTCGGGGCTTGCAACCGCCCTTGCTGTTTCCGTCAGCCGCACCATAGATGATATCCGCAGAGGGATTACCGCCTCCGGCGAGAATGACCCGGAAAAGAAGAAGGCCATCGCCCTTCTTGGGGAAGCCCGCTTTCATCTGATTGAGGCTATGGTGGAGCAGGACGGCTTTTCCTTCCTGGCCCTGGGCAGACCCGAGGCCGCCGGTTGCTACTGCAGCATCAACATCTTCCTGCGAGAGGTCATTGAGAGCCTTGCCGCGGACTTTGACTATGTGGTAATTGACGGCGAAGCCGGAATCGAGCAGCTAAACCGCAGGGTTATGGAACGGGTCACACACCTGATTTTGGTCACAGACCCCAGCAAAAAGGGATTTCAGGTGGCATCCACCATCCAAAAGGTTGCAAGCGAGATGGTGATGTATGAAAAAATCGGCATGATCGTAAACCGCCTTGACAAGCCCTCTCTGGTCAAAGACATCCTGCCCGGAGACGTGCCCCTTTTGGCCTACATTCCGGAGGACAGGGAACTTGCCCACTTTGACCTGAAGGGGCGGAGCATCCTGGAGCTGCCGGAAGACGCACGACTGGTCAAGGGGGCAAAGCAGGCGATGAAAGCCATTGGGATTATTGAAAACGGGGTAAAAACATGAAGGATTTAAAGCATCTGTACTACTTTGAAGGTCTCCTGACGGAAGGCTACAACGACCTGGTAAAACAGGCGCAGGAGGAGGGGCGCTACGCCCTTGGCTACACCTGCTTTCATATGCCGGAGGTTCTGCTCAACCTGGACAACTGCTTTTCCGTCAGGCTGCGCGCACCGCGGACAGGCTCTATGGACATTGCCACCTATTACATGTCAAACGCCCTCTGCGAATATGCCCGCGCCCTTCTGGAGCGTGCACTGGAAGGCGGCTATCGTTTCCTGGACGCCCTCATGGCGGTCGACGCCTGCGAGTGCATGAACCGCAGCATGGAAAACATGGAGCTTCTGGACTTTAACGATAAAGCACACTTGATTATCGCAACGCTGGATATCCCGTTCTCCGACGATGAGGACTGCGTGAAGCACTATTGCGAGCAGATTAACCGCAAGGTGCTGCAGCCGCTCTCCGAGACCTTCGGAACCGACATTTCAGACGCCTCCATCCGGCGTTCTGTTTCGGCACACAACGAAATGTGCCGGATTTTAAACGAGATTGGCGACTTCCGGAAGCTGGAAAACCCGACAATTACGGGCTATGAATTCCTCATCCTCACACTGATTACCTATTGCTGCCCCAAGCATCTGATTTTGGAGCAACTGCGAGAGACCCTGGAGGAGCTGCGGGTTCGGGAGCCGGACAAAAAAAAGCAATTTCGCGCCAAGGTCGTCGTGGTCGGCTCGGAGATTGACGACCCGGACCTGATTCACCTGATTGAGGAGAGCGGTGCCCTAGTGGTTGCCGACAGGTTCTGCTATGGCTCCGTGCCGGGGCGGACGGAGATTCTCCTCAATGACGAGGAACCGGCCTTTATCCAGGTCTGCCGGAAGTATCTCTATGACAGCCTCTGTCCCCGGATGGTCAGCCCCCACAAGGTTGAGCAGCGGTACGCCACTGCTGAGCAGCTCATGAGGGACTATCATGCGGACGGCGTGATTTATGAGCAGATGAAGTTTTGCACCTACTGGTCTTATGAGCGCGCCCTTGCAAGCCACGTGATGGAGACCGAGCGGGGCATCCCCACTCTCTCCATCGACAGGCCTTACATGTCCCGCTCAAGCGGCCAGCTCCGCACCCGGGTGCAGGCCTTTGTGGAGAGCCTGGAGATTAAGGAAATTAAGGCAAAGCAGGGTCAGGCAAAGGAGCATGAAGCACGGCAGCGCAAGGAGGTTGTCACCCTATGAAAACTGAGAAAAGGAAAAAGGGTCTCGGCAGTCTCTACAGGGCGGATCGCCGCTCCATGACCCGTCGGGAGTGGCGTGGGCTCTCCGATACCCTCTATGATTACCTACGCTGGCTCAAGGTGCTTGGTATGCTGGGCGCAAAGCTCGCCCCCACCCTACCGCAGATGACAAAGGCGCTCACCCGCTACCGCTGGATGGTCTCCTACCTCACCACCCCCGCCTTCTTGGACCGCCACACCATCGGCCTGCGGGGAGATGAGCTGCGCCTTTGCCATGAGCAGTTTTACGCAGTTTTGCAAAACTCCGCCCAACTGGTGCACGACATTCTGGCTCGGGATGAAAACCTCAACGGCAAGTCGAAAAAGGCAGCCCGGCTGCGGGAGAAGACCATTATCTTTGATGAGATGATGCCCATTCAACTGATGGCGGGCTTTCCCACCCTAAAGGGCATCCCCCTGCAGATGATTCCGATTTTCGAAGCCGGTGAGATTGACCAGCAGGCCAATATGTATTACATCGACGCCATCGAGCACTTTGGTCTGGCGCCCGACGTCTGCCCCCTGCCCGCCGCCGAATGCGGCTGTGCCGTGACAGACGACTACCCCCGGATTGCAAAGCTCTATGTCTCCAGCACCATGCCCTGTGACGGCTCTGTGGTCTCCTGTATGTACACCGAGCGGTACTTCAAGGACATTGACTGCTACCAAATCACCCCGCCCCAAAGGTTTTTAGAGGATGAGGTGCAGGAATACGCCGTCAAAAACATTAAGGGCTGCATTCAGTTCATTGAGGATCGGATGAACGTCAAGTTCGACTGGGACGCATATTTCAAAACCATGGCGCGGCACAACGAGGAAACCCGCTTCATGATGGAAAAATGGGACATCAACTGCACGGACTACCCACAAATTTGCGGCGCGGGTCTCGCCCTGCACCGGGAATATGAGTTCCAGATTGCAAGCTCTCTGGACGAGTTCTTCGTCAAGGCCGACCGCAAGGTCAACAAAATGATGCTCCGCGCCTATGAAAAGGCAAAGAAGCGAGGAGAAAAGCCCAGATATCGGGCTATCGTCTGGAGCTGCCCCGCGCACTACTACTCAAACTTTACCTATTGGGCGCAAAACTGCTGGGGCATCAAGACCCTCGTTGATATGGAATGTATGCTGACGCACCACTTTTATGATTTGGAAGATAGGGAAAAGAGCTTAATTGACATGGCAAAGGGCTATGAGCGCATGACCATGCGCTCTCACTCCAACGGCGGCTATGTGAACGCTCTCGACGAGTGCTGGAAGATGTGTGAGAAATTCAACGCAAACATCGTTTTCATGTACAATCACGTCTCCTGCAAGAACTTTGCGGGGCTTCAGGGGCTGTTTGAGGATCAGGCAAGAGAGCGGGGCATCCACCTCATCTGGGTGGAGCACGACCTAATGGACCCCCGCACGGTCTCCCGAAAGGCCATGCGTGACCGGGTCAACCGCTATATGACAACCGTATTCCGGGCAGAGCCCCTAGACCCCAGCCTGGTGGATTACGACGATGACCTTACATGGTAGGAGGCAAGAAAATGAACTATTTTGGCGGATGCGACGTAGGCTCAACTTATACAAAATGTGCGATTCTTGACGAGGCGGGCAAACTCTGCTCCGGCGTCACGATTAAGAGCAAGATTAACTCTGAGGAAAGCGCCAAGGCCGCCCTGCAGCTGGCGCTGGAGAAGGTCGGCTTAAAAAGCCCCTCAGACCTTGCCTATCTCATCGGCACTGGCTATGGGCGGAACAAGGTGCCCTTTGCCGATGAAAATATCTCCGAGATTTCCTGCCACGCCATGGGCGTACATATCACAAATCCCAAGGTCAAGGCCATCATAGACATCGGCGGTCAGGACGTGAAGGGCATCTCCATCGACACGGACGGAACGGTGAAATCCTTTGCCATGAACGACAAGTGTGCCGCCGGAACCGGGCGCTTCTTCGAGGCCATGGCACACGCCTTTGAATTGAGCATCGAAGAATTTTCAAACCTCTCCCTCACGGCAAAAAACACGATTCCCATTACCGCCCAATGTACGGTTTTTGCAGAGAGCGAGGTCATCACCTTAGTGGGCGAGGGCAAGCCCCGGGACGAGATTGCGGCGGGCATCCAGCTTGCCGTTGCCAAGCGCTGCTTCATCATGGCAAAAAAGGCCGGTGCCAAGGACAGCATCACCCTGACGGGCGGCTGCGCCAAGAGCGCGGGTCTGCGGAAGGCCATCGAGGATGTGCTTAGAATCAAGGTCATCGCCCTGGACACTGACCCCCAGCTCATGGGCGCCCTGGGCGCTGCGGAATACGCCCGTCAAAAGGGCTTGGATAAGGAGTAGCACCATGGCATGGTATTGGATTGTGGCTATCGTGATCGCCTCCCTTTTTGTGCTGACCTTTACGGTCTATATCACAAACGCAGATATGAAGCTAGTAGAGGTCATTTACAACAAACTGATTGCCTATCACGACGCGCAGATTAAGGAAGAGCGGCTATAATGAAACTTTATGATGGGCTGATTCGTGAAGCCGGGGCGCTGCTTTCCGAGAAATCAGTCCGGGAATATGCCTACGCACCGGAAAATGCTGCGCCCGAGGGGGAAAAAAATTCCCTGATTCTGATGCGGGAGACCGCCTTTGAGCTTGGTGAGAGCCGGTTTTCCAGCACAAGCCTTCTCGCTGTGACGGACGACGAGGCTCTGGTTCCCAAGGACCGCATTCTGCTTTATGGCAAGGATTTGACTGAGCTGCGGGGCGACGCTCCCTTTGCCCGACTGACCTTCCTGCGAACAAATGCGGTAGCGGATGCAAACGAGCAGGAAAACTATGCCCTGATTCAGGAGATGGAGCTTAAAAAATATGAGCTTTCACCTGAGGGCTGCATGCTGCGCGCCCCGGCTTTTTCCAGCCGTGAGCAGCTGCGTGTTTCAAAAAGCGCTGTCCGCTCCGGACTGAGCTTCGCCCAGCTTGGCAATCTTTTCATTCGCAAATACAGGGAAAATCCCCACATCAGCGCCGTTACCGTAATTTTTATCACTCTGCCCGACGCCCCATTTGCTGCGCTGGAGGCGCTATCCCAGCGCTGTGCCCAACTGACACGTGCCTTAAACCACCTGTTTGAGGACGCAAATTTTGACTGCCATGCCTGCGAATGGAAGCCCGTCTGCGACGAGGTGGAGGGCTTGAAAGCACTGCACAAGCAGGTGGTGCAGCACTAAAATCCAGAAAAGCTCGTGAATGTCGAAAAAAAGCAATGCAAGTATTGAAATAAATCATGGATTATTTTGAAGGGAGAACTACGATGGCAGACTGGAGAGAGCACTATAAGGAGCATTTGGTTGATGTAAAGGAAGTGGCAAAGCAGATTAAGCCCGGCGACGTAATATGGATGGGACAGGGTCCGGAAGTCCCATACACCATGCTGGACGAAATCCACGCAAACAAAGAAAACTATCACGATATTATTTTCCTCTATAACATTGCTACTGCGCCCTTTGACATGCTGTTTGATCGCGACAGCAAAAAGCATTACCGCTTAATCAGTTTTTTTAACCTCCCCTTTGAGCGGATGTCAGGCGAAATGGGAATTCAGGAATACCACAGCTGCGGCTATGACCACATGGACGACGGCATTTTCGAATATGGCTGCAACACCATCGCGCTGCATGTCTGTCCGCCCGATGAGGACGGCTACTGCAACTTCGGCCACTATGGCGTTTCCACCTCCTCTCTGATTGTCCACGACCCGCGGGTCAAAAAACGCATAGGCTTCATAGACGCAACAGGGCACTACCCGATCCCCGGCGACCAGAAGGACGTTTCCATCCACATCTCGGAGTTTGATTTTATTGTGGAATGTAACACCGAGGTCTTTGAAATCCCACCCTCTCCCCCGTCTCAGGTGGACAAGGACATCGCCGCCCACATCCTGCCCTACATCAAGCAGGGCGACAAGCTCCAGGTGGGCTGGGGCGGCCTAGGCGACGAAATTCTCGCAAACCTCCGTGCGGCAGGGCCTCTGGAGGTTTACACCGAGGTCGCCTGCGACGTGATGGTCGACCTTTTGGAGGAGGGCGTTCTGACCAAGGTACAGGCCTCCAGTCCCGCCGCCTGCTCGGAGCGGTTTTTCAAATTCCTGTCCATGGACTCCCGCATCAAGCTCCTTCCCCGTAACCGGATGATTGAGCTGTTTGCCATTGCCGCCCAGGAGAATATTCTTGCCATCAACTGCACTCTGATGGTCGACCTGCTCGGCCAGGCCTGCTCCGAGGCGCAGGGCCTGAAGCCCTACAGCGGCGCAGGCGGCTCCTTCGCCTACATCTATGGCGCCATGCGCTCCAAGGGCGGACGCAGCTTTCTGTGCCTGCGCTCCACCTATATCGACGACGATGGTCAGCGGCTGAGCTGCGTGGTTCCCTGGCTGCCCGAAGGTTCCATTGTCACAACACCCAAAAACGCCCAGATGTATATCGTCAGCGAATACGGTGTTGCTAATATCTACCTGAAAACTATGAAGGACAGAGTCCGCGCCCTGATTAAAATTGCTCACCCCGATTACCGCCTGGAGCTCAAGGAGAAAATTCTCACAACACCCTACATGTTTGAAGATGACTTCGACGGTGTAGATTTGTTCGCATAAGGCACCCTCAGTTTTTTCTTGGGGCAAGAAAAGGCTGTTCGAAAAGCTGGGGAAGTGCGGTCAAGGCTCTGCTTCCCCACTGATTTCCTGGATTTTTCGAATAAAAAAATCCTCCGTGCAAAAAATAGGTGCACGGGGGATTTTTGCTGCCAAGGTTCTTAGAGCTGCTCTTCCCTGCCCAGGTTTCGGTTTAAGTCTTCGGCGACAAGACCGGAGAGAATGTCTCTCAGGGCTTCGTTTTCTGTCCAGGCGCTGGTGAAGCTGTAGGTACCGCTGCCTGTATTTATTTTAATCCGTTCTTCCGACTCTTTGGGTTCCTTTGGCGTATTTGTCTGCATTTTATGACCTCCTCGAAGTTTGAAATGGCTTTCTGCGTCCCGCATAGTATGGCCGAAACATATATTTTTTAGTCTGAGCGCCTTGGCAAAACCGCACCAGCGCTGCTCCATTTTATGTGAAAAAGCGCAAATTTCCTCTTGGTAATTTTGCGCTTTGCGACTAGCATAAATTACATTTATTTTTTTGAATATCAAAAATGGCTGGGGTAAAGATATAGACAGGCAAATCGCTTGCCTAGAAGAAGAAAAAACTTTAACATTGAAGGAGTTGTGTAAAATGGCTAGTAACAACAGCGGAAGCAACCAAATTATGAACCCCAACGCCCGTGAGGCAATGAATCGCTTCAAGATGGAGAGCGCAAACGAAGTCGGCGTGAACCTGAAGCAGGGCTACAATGGCGATCTGACCTCTCAGCAGGCCGGTAGTGTCGGCGGCCAGATGGTCAAAAAGATGATTCAGGCTTACGAGAACGGCATCCAGTAACATTTTTTGAACTGCTGAGGAGGGTTTTATTAAGAACCCTCCTCAGCTTTGTGTTCTCGTAAAAAGCAAAGAAACCCGACAGCTTGTCGGGTTTCTTTGCTTATGATTGATATTCAAACTCTAAATTATACATGGAAACATAGTCGCCGTCCTGTACGCCCATGGCTTCCATCCGCGCAAAGATTCCCGACTCCCGCAGGTTGCGGTCAAAATACATCCGCGACTCGTAGTCGGAGAAGTTTACCCTCGCCACCAGGCGCTCCAGCCAGGGTCCTTCCACAACCCAAACGTCGTCATACTTTTCAATCGTGACGCCTTCGGGGTCGCCCAAATCCGGCTCCGGCTCCACATAGTTGGGCTCATAGAATAGAATCGGTGGCAGCTCGGAGAGCTTTTCGGCAGCTGCCTGCATCAGCTCCTTCGTGCCCCTGTGGGTTGCAGCGGAAAGGGCAAAAAAGTCATAGCCGTGCTCTGTGACATAGCGCTCAAACTCTTCCAGAAGTGTGCTGTCCTCAGGCAAAAGGTCACATTTATTGGCAACAACCAGTTGGGTGCGTCCTGCAAGCTCGGGGCTGTATTCCAGAAGCTCCCGGTTGATGGTTTCAAAGTCCTCAATGGGGTCTCTGCCCTCGCTGCCGGAGACGTCAACCAGATGAATGAGGAGCCGGCAGCGATCCACATGACGCAAAAAGTCATGCCCCAAGCCGATGCCCTCGCTGGCGCCTTCAATCAGGCCGGGAATGTCAGCCATGACAAAGGAGACGCCCTCTGTCACATAGACAACGCCCAGATTGGGGAACAAGGTTGTGAAATGATAGTTTGCAATCTTCGGATTTGCCTTGGTCACAACAGAGAGCAGGGTGGATTTTCCCACATTAGGAAACCCGATTAAGCCCACGTCCGCCAAGAGCTTCAGCTCCAGAATTACGTCGCGGCTCTCGCCCTCCAGCCCCGGCTTTGCAAAATTAGGAGCCTGGCGGGTGGGCGTTGCAAAATGCTGGTTGCCCCAGCCGCCTCGACCGCCCTTAGCCAGAATACAGGGCTCGGCGTCGGACATGTCCCGGATAATCCCCCCAGTGGCGCGATCCCGAATCAGCGTGCCCCGGGGTACCTTGATGATAATGTCCTTGCCGTCCTTACCGGTGCAGCGGGAGCCCTGCCCCTGCACACCGCTTTCGGCGGCGTATTTTCTCTTATAGCGAAAGTCCATCAATGTGGAAAGGTGGTCGTCCACCATCACAATGACGTCGCCGCCCCGACCGCCGTCCCCGCCTGAGGGGCCGCCAGCCGCAATGTATTTTTCCCGGTGAAAGGCGATGCAGCCATCGCCGCCTCGGCCTGCCTTGACGGTGATACCCGCCTTATCTATAAACATATTTTACCTCCGTGGAGCATATGGGAACGCAAGGTCCCCAGGATAAGGATGCCCTTGTATCCAGACACTTATCATAGATTTATCGTAAAACGCTTTTCCTCTTGCGTCAAGAGGAAAGCCATGACTTTTCAGATAAAAAACGGGCGGGCAAAACGCCCGCCCATATCGAGATTACTGTGCCATTTCCTCGTAAACAGAGACCTTTTTGCGGTCCTTGTCCAAGCGCTCAAACCGAACAATTCCGTCCTTAAGGGCGAAAAGTGTGTCGTCTCCGCCACGGCCAACGTTGGTGCCGGGGTGAATCTTTGTTCCACGCTGTCTGACAAGGATGTTTCCGGCAAGTACGAACTGGCCGTCAGCTCTCTTGGGGCCAAGACGCTTCGATTCGCTATCGCGACCGTTCTTGGTGGAGCCGCCTCCCTTTTTATGTGCCATGCTTTACACCTCCATGTGTCATTTTCAGCGGAACTAAGCGGTAATTGTACCGATTTGTACCTGAGTGTAGGGCTGTCTGTGACCAATCGTCTTGCGATAGCCCTTTTTGGGTTTCATCTTATAAACGCGAACCTTTTTGAACTTGCCGTTTTTCACGACGCTGGCGGAAACGCTTGCGCCCTCGATGATGGGGGAGCCAAACTTGCTGCCGTTGTCGTCAATCACAGCCAGAACGCGGTCAAACGTAATTGCGTCGCCGCCTTCGACGTCCAGCTTCTCAATGAAGAGAACCTCGCCCTCAGCAACACGATACTGCTTTCCGCCTGTTTCGATGATTGCGTGCTTCATAAACCTCTTTGCACCTGCCTCTCTTGGAGTCTCGCTCTGGGGGCGGAAGCCATGGCTTCGCTTACAGGCCCTCTCGATGCGGCCTTGTTAGTCTATCATGCATATTTTGCATTGTCAAGACAAAATATACGGTTTTCTCACATATATCTGGTGGTTTTCTCACCAAAAGCCAGACGTTCTTCGGAGCACTAGACGATATTGCAGCACCCTTTTGTGAAATCACAACAGACTGCTGCAATACGTTCTCCTCATCTTTCCAAAAAGCCGATTTAATCCTCCGGCTTTCCGTAAAGCTTGCTAATCTGTTTTAGGTCCCGCTTGCCCACGGCGTTTTTCGGGACGCTCTCCACAAAGGTGACGTATTTGGGAACCTTGATGCTGGAAAGCTCGGACTTTACGATCTTAATCACCTGCTCCCTTGCTACCTCAGCCGAGGGTGCTGTGACAATCAGCGCCTTGCCGACCTCGCCCCACTTGGAATCCGGTACGCCGATGATGCAGGCCTCCAGGACGCCGGGAAGGGCCATAATCACGTCTTCAATTTCCTGGGGGAATATGTTTTCACCGCCGGAGATGAACATGTTCTTCTTCCGCCCGCTGATGTAGCAATAGCCGTCTGCATCCAGATAGCCCATGTCGCCCGTATACACCCAACCGTCCTTCATGACTGACGCCGTTGCCTCGGGATTGTTCCAGTAGCCGGAAAACAGGAGCTTGCCGTTAAACACCAGTTCGCCGCGCTCGCCCCGGGGCACATCATTGCCCTCGTCGTCCAAAAAGCGCAGCTGGTTAAAGGGGGCGGGAATGCCGCAGGAGTTCCATTTGGCTCTCACATCCTCAATCTCCAGCATGCCGATGGGGTGGCACATGTTGTTAGGGCCGACCTCGGTCATACCATAGGCGTTGACCATTTTCACGCCCTTGCCCCAATACTGTTCCAAAAGCTCCTTGCCTGTGGGTGCAGCCCCAGTGACAAGGACGCGATAGCAGGAAAAGTCTGTCGTCTCAAACTCCGGATGCATAATCAGGGCCTTATACATCGTCTCCACAGAGATGCCCACCGTGGGCTTTTCCTCTCGAATGGCACGGAGCACCTTTTCAGGGTTAAAGCCACGCATGATGATGAGCCTTCCGCCTACAAAGAGCAGGGGCAGGGTCAAAACGTTCCAGCCCGCGGTGTGGAAGAGCGGCAGGGTCAGAATGGCCGTGTCGTTTTCCGTCAGCTGAAAGCCGTGGGCGTCGGCAATGCAGTTATAAAACAACGAACGGAAGGACATCATCGCCGCCTTGGGTGTGCCTGTTGTTCCGCCGGTGTGAATCAGCATTTGAATGTCCTCATAATCCAGGCCGGGATTTTGAGGCGGCTCATAATCGGTGGCATTCATAATTTCCGCATAGCAGTAGGAGTCTCCCTCGCAGGGCGGGTCAAGGCAGATAAACTCCTGGGTGAAGCCCTTTTCTCGCAGGCTGGCGATGGTAAAGATAAACTCCGCGGAATAGAAAATAACCTTCGGGTTCTCATTTTCGATCAGAGAGAACAGTTCTTTCTCCCGCAGCAAGCAGTTATAGGTGGTGATGATGATGCCTGTTTTGAAGCTTGCATAGTATGCGTCAAAAAAGGCAACAGAGTTTGTTGCACAGAAACCGATTCGGTCACCCTTCTTGAGCTTGAGCGTATGAACCAAGAACCAAGCAAGCTTATCCGACCGCTCGTCCAAGTCGGAATAGGTGTACCGCTTTCCGGTGTCATAGTCAAATATGGCTTCGTGCTTTCCGGAAAAGCGGACGCGATATTTCCCCATGTTAAATAATGTTTCAGAATCGTACATTCGAGTCCCTCCCTCTTTCGCCCATCGTCCCCGAGCAGCCAACCTTTATTTTTTTCTTCCTCGCTGCCCCATGCAAACCGGCGAAATTTGCCTTAACACAATAATATAACTCATTTTATACTTTTTTCCCCCACAAATCAACAAAAGAATAAGATATCTGACTATTCTGCGTCCGTATTTTGGAATATGAATAATCTGTAACGGCTGTTTTTGTCTATTCCGCCGAGAGACTTTTGTTGAAAATCACGCATCGGTTTACATAATCCACATCGCCAAAACCGCCACTGCCTCACGCATCAGATAGTTCAGCTTGAGAACGGGCAGCGTGGTTTTTGCCGCCACGCCGAGAGGCTCCGCTCCCAGCTGCCTTGCAAGAAGCTTCGCCCGATACAGGTGATATTCGCTGGAGACTATGGCGAGTCTGCCTTGGGGCTCTTCCCCCAGGGCTTCAATCAGCGCCAGGGAGTTGCGGATGTTTTCATGGGTGGAGGTGGACGCCTCCTCCAAAATCAGCCGCTCCGGCGCAATTCCCTCAGCCTCCAGCCAGCGACGCATGCACTCGGCCTCGGTTATCTCCTCCCCCGGCCCTTGACCCCCGGAGAGGATGGCGCGCGCTTCGGGATAGCTTTCCAGGTAGGACTTTGCCGCCGTCAGCCGGTTGTACAGGGAGAGGGAGGGCACTATGCCGTTGACTCCCGCCCCCAGTACCAGAAGGAAGGGCGCCTGCGGCTCTTTATCTGTTTTCGCGGCGGCGGTGACAATCCCAAAGGGGATAGAAAAACAGGTAGCTGCCAAAAGCACAAGCACCGTCAGAGTCGTCTTAAGCCGTCGCGCCTGCCGGGGCTTTTTCCCGCCATAGCGAAAAAGCAGATGATACAGCCCCGTGAGGAAGGCAAGGCACAGGAGCGCCAGCGCCAAAAATCGATATCCGATGAGGGCAAACGCAAAGAAGGCAGAAGCGCTCAGAAGCCCTGCCTCCAACAGCCAAAACCCCTTTTCCCCAGTCTTTTTCATTGCTCCATCTCCTCGGACAGTTCCTCCCATTTTAAGTATAGCTCGTCCAGCTCTTCGGTCGCCACGGCCTTCTCCTCGTCCAGCTCCATGAGCTTTTCGTAGTCCGCCGCATGGGTCTCATAGAGGGCATCCAGTTCCGCCAGCGTGTTTTCAAGTTTTTCAATCTCCCGCTCGGTTTTCTGTAGCAGCTTCTCGCTGTTGGCGGGATTTTTTCTCTGCCGCTTCTTGGGCTCTGCCTTCACAGGCTCCCGCATCTTTTCCGCGGCCAGCAGCTCCCCCTGCCGCTTCACATAGTCCCGATATTCGGAAAAGCCGCCCCGGAAGTCAACGATGCCGCCGTTTTCCAGCGCCCAAATACGGGTTGCGAATCTCTCGATGAAATAGCGATCGTGGGAGACAAAGAGCAGTGCTTCATTATATTCCTCAATGGCCTCCTCAATCCATTCCCTGCTCTGAATGTCTAGGTGGTTTGTCGGCTCGTCGAGAATTAAAAAGTTTACCTCGTCCCGCATCAGCATGCAGAGGCGCAGGCGGCTCTGTTCGCCGCCGGAGAGGGCGGAGACGGGCTTAAACACGTCCTCGCCGGAAAAGCGGAAGGCGCCGAGCCTGTCCCGGGCGGTCTGGGGCGTGCATTTTTCGGCGTAAAGCAGGGTGTCCACCAGGTTTCTCTGGGGCGCGTCAAAGCGGATAATCTGGGGCAGATAGGCGGTCTTCACCGAGGGGCCGCGGCGAATCAGACCCGAATCCGGTGTCTCCTCATTCATAATCATCTTAATCAGCGTGGACTTTCCCGTGCCGTTGTCGCCAATTAAGGCAATGCGCTCGCCGCCCTCGATAATCAGCTCGAGATCGGAGAACAGCCGCCGCTGACCAAAGGACTTGGTAAGGTTGTCTAAAATCAAAACCTCGTCGCCGGAGAAGTCCCGCTGGGCAAATTTAATCTTCATCGCCCGGTCGGCCCGGGGGCGATCGGTTTTTTCCATGCGCTCCATGCGGGAGCGGATGGACTTGGACTTTTTCATGAGCATCTCATTGCCCGTGCCCCACTGGTAAAGCCTGCGGGCAGACTCGTCCAGGCGCTTTAATTCTTTTTGTTCCTTCTCAAACTTCTTGAGCTGCTCCTCATATCGGCGCTGTTTTTCCTCCACATAGAAGCTGTAGTTGCCGCTGTAGAACACGGCCTTGCCCCCAGAAATCTCGATTGTTCTCGTGACCACCCGATCCAGAAAATAGCGGTCATGCGAGATGGCGAGCACGGAACCGGAAAAGCGAAGGAGGTAATCTTCGAGCCATTCCGTAGCCCTCAAGTCCAGGTGGTTTGTTGGCTCGTCCAGCAGGAGAATGTCCGTATCCTCCAAAATCAGTCGCGCTAAGTTCACCCGGGTCTTTTCGCCGCCTGAGAGGTCTGCAAAGCGCTGCTGCCGCATGGCCTCGTTAATTTCCAGGCCGTTTGCAACCCGATTGCGCTCTATCTCGGCGTTGTAGCCGCCCAGCCGCTCAAAGCTGGCGAACACCCGGTCATATTCCTCCATGAGGCTCTTGTCGCAGGCGCTGCCCATCTGCTCTGTAAGCTGCTTTAATTCAGCCTCCAGGGCATAAATACGCTCATGGGCGGTCTGGAGCACATCCTCCACCGTGTAACCCGCCGGGTATACGGGAATCTGGGAAATCAGCCCAATGCGCTTGCCCGAGGCGATGGAAATCTGCCCCTCATCGGCACGAATTTCACCGGTCATCAGGCGAAACAGCGTGGTCTTCCCCGCACCGTTCTTGCCCAAGATGCCGACGCGTTCACCTTTTGTGACGTCAAAGCTCAGGCCGTCCAGTATATTTTTATCCTGCTCAAAGGCCTTCATAAGCCCCTGTATTGAAATATCTATCATTGCTAACTCCTGTTTTTTTCTTGAAAAAGGGGGGCTTTTTCCTATTTTACCGCCGCTTGCAGCACCGCATTTGCAATGGGGCCCGCTGTCGCCAGTCCCCCGCCGCCCTGCTCCACCAAAACCGTGAAGGCAAGGGGGTTTTTCGTATCATCCAGAAAGCCTGTAAACCAGGCATGGCTGGTTCCGTCTCCCAGCTCTGCCGTGCCGGTTTTGGCGCAGATCTTGAGGTCCGGGAAGCGCTCCTGCCCATAAGAATAGACCAGGTTATAGCTCATAAAGTCCCGAAGTCTTCCCGCCGTACTCTTTTCCATGAGCTGCTTTGATGCGGAGTGCGCCCCCTTGAGGAGCACAGGTGCCTGCAGCTGTCCATTGTTTGCAATCGCCGCCGACAAGCGCAGCATGGCAATCGGGCTGACCAAGTCCTTATCCTGGCCAATGCCCATCCAGCTCAGGCGACCTGTGCCGGCTTCGGGCTTGTCCAAACTGCCCGCCGCTGTCTCAATCCCACTGACGGACAGGCTCTCCAGGAAACCATAGTTATGGGCATAGCTATAAATCGCCTCTGCTCCCAACTCCTGGGAGAGCTCAGAAAAGGCCACGTTGCAGGAATTTGCCAGCGCCTGCTCAATGGTCTGCTCCCCGTGCGCCGCCGTACATTTGATATACTCTCCGTCTACGGTCACGCCCCCGGCGCAGGAAAACCGCCTGCTCTCCAGGTCGGGAAGCTGCTCAATGGCTGCTGCCAAGGTCACAAGCTTGAACACAGAGCCGGGCACAAAGGTTGCCCCCAGACCGCGGTTTATAAAGGCCCCCTCATAGGCAGGAGCCGAGAGGTCGGGGGGATTGGCAGGATCATAGCTGGGAGCGCTGACCATGCAGAGAATTTCGCCGGTCTTGTAGTTCATCACCAGCACCGCGCCACGCCGTCCGCCCAAGGCCTGATAGGCTACGGCGTTTAAATTGGCGTCAATGGAAAGCCGGACGGTGCCGCCCTTGCCCTCCATGCTGGCAACGCCGTTTATCAGGCTATAACCCGCCAGCTTTTGGTTGAAAACCGTGATGGCGCCGGAGCCGATGTTTCCGCCGAAGTCGCCCACGGCATGGAGACTCGCCTTGCGCACCGTCTCGTCGTCTGCGTAATAATACACGCCGTTTCCCGCCGCTGCCAGCAGCTTATCGTTGCAATCTGTCACCCTGCCTCTGTCTAAAGCGCCATTGTGAAAGACGCTCTGGTTGGCGCGCAGCATGACCCAGTCCTCGCCGTTCCGCAGCAGACGTCCGGCAAAGATGCAAAGTCCAAATATCAGCCCCAAGGCCAGCAGCAGGGAAAAATACGCCCTGTTTTTTATCTTTTTCATCTTTCCCGCCCCCGTTTCTCCCGGCTTCTGTCAAAGAGATCGCGGGGCTTCTCTTTTTCGCCGTCTTCTTCGTGCTCCTCCCAGAACTCGTCCTCCTCTGTGCCCTCCGGCTCCTGCCATGAAAACTCGTTCCAGTCCCGCATTTTCGTGGGGTCTTTGATGACAAAGCTTGCGCTTTTGCGGGTGTCGGTTGCCTTGATATAGGCCAAGAGCGCCCAGCAGGAAATCAGGCTGGAGCCGCCCATGGACACAAAGGGAAAGGTCACCCCCGTGAAGGGCAGGATATCCAGGGAGCCGAACACGTTGAGCCCCATCTGCACCATCATCATCGAAACGGCGGCGCAGCCCGCAATCACATAAAAGGACGACCTCGCCTGGGCGGCATTGCGAACCGCAAAGACAGCCAGCAGGATAATCGCCACAACGGCTGAAGCCGCAACCAGCAGCCCCAGCTCCTCACTGACCAGACCAAACACCAAATCTGTGTCCGCTGCAACAATGTTATGCAGCCAGCCATTGCCTGCGCCAAGGCCGAAAAAGCCGCCTGAGGCCGTTGCTGAAAGGGTGCGGGTCTGTTGGAAGCCTGCGCCGTTGATATCCTCCCAAACCTTGCCCCAATTGGCAAAGCGCTGGGCAATATGGGGCTTTATGCTCAGCGCCAAAAAGCCCGCAAGCCCCGCCCCGGAAAGAGCGAGCACCACCGTTGCAATATTGCCGCTTCGCATGAAGGATATCACCAAAAAGGTGGTAAAAAAGACCAGCGCCGTTCCAAAGTCGCCCATCAGCGCCAGCGCACCCACGCAGACGGCGGAGAAACCGATATAGACAATCAGGTTTTTCTTCAAATACAGCCTGTCCATGGTTGCCGCGCCTGCGTAGATGTAGACAATCTTCACAAACTCCGAGGGCTGAAAGGAAAAGCCGCCAATGGTCATCCAATTTTTTGCACCGAAAAGCTCCGTGCCAAAGACAATGTTCGCAGCCAAAAGCCCCACAGCTCCGATGGCGGCGGGCAGGCGCAACGCCTTGACCCGTTTGAGGTCTCGCAGCCAAAAGCCAAGAATCAAAAAGGCAAAAAGCCCCGCCACAAGCAAAATGATTTGCTTGAACATGCTCTGGGGCGCGGAGCTTGCCGCCACAGAAAGACCGATGGTGGACAGGAAAAAGGCCAACGCCTCTACCTCAAATCCCCGCCGCCCCACCGCCCGCATGACGATAAAATATAGCCACATCAGGAGGCAGACCGCCGTAAAAGACAGGGCAATCTGGGTTCTGAATTCGTCAGGGCAGAAATAGAGCTGCTGGTAGAGCGCCAAAATCTGGAAGGCCGTGACGAAGCGGAACATGGTTCCCGGCGCCACCACCTTGCCAGGGGCGTGTCTGCGCCTTGCAATGATGCGCCGCTCCTCCTCGGTCAGGTTGAAAAAGCGCAGCACCGCCCGACCGACGGAAATCAGGTCGCCGTCCGCTAAGGCCGCGCCCGCGTCGGAAATCGTCTCGCCGTTAATTTCGGCTCCGCTTTCCGGGGCAAGGTCATAGGCTGTCCAGCTTCCAAATTCGTCCCGAATCAAAACCAACTGAGTGCCCGCCATGCGGCGCTCCGAGACCGGCACATCTGCGGAACCGGCGCTGCCAATGGTACACTCCCAGTGGCGCAGAGGCACACGGGAGCCGTCCGGCAGGTCGAGGTAGCCCCAGATCTCCGGTTCATAGCGCTCCCGAAACATGGAATAGGCGCAGCGGGTCAGGATGGCAAAGGCCGCCAGAGGGAGCATAAAGCGTGTAAAGTAGACTAGGTAGCCCAAAAACGGGCTGAACGCGCCCGTCTCCGGACGGGCAAAAAAGACATTGAGCGCCTCGATGAAATTTTCCACTTGCTCCCTCCTTTCAAGACTTTTTTCCGAAAAAACCGCCGGTATGACTCCGGCGGTTTTGACAGCCGTTAGGCCTCGCGTTTATTTCAAAATGACCTTGTTAAAGTTCTTTTTCCCCCGCTTGAGGACAAGACCTGCCGCAAGGGCTTCCGCGTCAAACACACGGTCAAACTCTGTGACCTTTTCACCGCCGGCCTCGACGCCGCCCTGCGAAACAGCACGCTTGGCTTCGGAACGGGAGGGGCAAAGTCCGGTTTTGACCAACAGGCTGATGATGTCCAGTCCGCTGTCGGTTAAATCGTCCTGGTGAAGCTCCGTTGTGGGAATCGTGGAATCATCCCCGCCGCCCACAAAGAGCGCCCGGGCGGCCTTCTGGGCTTTTTCTGCCTCGTCTTCGTCGTGGACGAGCTTTGTGAGCTCGTAGGCCAGTATTTCCTTGGCCTCGTTGAGCCTCGCGCCTTCCCAGCCGTCCATCTCGTTAATCTGCTCCAGGGGCAGGAAAGTCAGCATCCGCAGACATTTGAGCACATCCGCATCGGCCACGTTCCGCCAGTACTGGTAGAACTCATAAGGTGCGGTCTTGTTGGGATCAAGCCAGACGGCGCCGGACTGGGTCTTGCCCATCTTCTTGCCATCGGAGTTGAGCAGGAGGGTGATGGTCATGGCGTGGGCGTCTTTTCCCAGCTTGCGGCGAATCAGCTCCGTGCCGCCCAGCATATTGCTCCACTGGTCGTCGCCGCCGAACTGGAGGTTGCAGTCGTAGCGCTGATAGAGCTCGTAAAAGTCGTAGCTCTGCATAATCATATAGTTGAATTCCAGGAAGGACAGGCCCTTTTCTAACCGCTGCTTATAGCACTCGGCCCGGAGCATGTTGTTCACGGAAAAGTGGGAGCCCACCTCCCGCAAAAAGTCCACATAATTTAAGGCTAGCAGCCAGTCGGCGTTGTTTACCATGATGGCCTTGTCCTCGGAGAAATCGATGAACTTGCTCATCTGCTCCTTGAACCTGTCGCCGTTGTGTTTAATGGTCTCCAGCGTCATCATATTGCGCATATCGGAGCGGCCCGAGGGGTCGCCAATCATGGCAGTCCCGTCCCCAATCAGGGCGATGGGACGGTTGCCCGCCATTTGAAGGCGCTTCATCAGGCAGAGCGCCATAAAGTGGCCGACGTGCAGCGAATCCGCCGTGGGGTCAAAGCCGATATAGAACACCGCCTTGCCCTCGTTGACCAGCTTTTTGATTTCTTCTTCGTTTGTCACCTGGGCGATAAGCTTTCTCGCCTGCAGTTCCTCATAAATTCCCATAATTATAACTCCTATTCAGCCTAATCGTTTCTTCTTAAAGGCCTCGGCGGCGTCCAGCTGCTCGCCCGCCGAAAGCAGGGTGTTTTCCGTGATATTGTCGCCGCCGTGAAGCCTTGCCAGTTCCCTTTTTCGGCCGTCTCTGTCCAAGAGGGTAACGCTGGTATAGGTTCTGCCCTCCCGCTCGGTTTTCTCAATCACATAGTGGCTGTCCGCCATGGCGGCAATCTGGGGCAGGTGGGTCACGCAGAGCACCTGCTTTGTGCGGGAGAGCTCCGCAAGCTTTTCCCCCACCCGAGAGGCCGCAACGCCGGAAACGCCGGTGTCAATCTCGTCAAAAACCAGAGTGCCCAGGACTTCCCCAGCGGAAAACACGTTTTTCATCGCCAGCATAATTCGGGAGAGCTCGCCCCCCGAGGCAATGCGGCTAATCGGCCCCGGCTTCTCTCCCCGGTTTGCTGAAATCAGGAAACGCAGCTGGTCTCCTCCGGTTTTATCAAAGCCCTCGCCGCCATCGATAGGTGTTATGTCAACTTGAAAGCTGACGGAAGGCATGGATAGATCCCGAAGCTGCTCCACCAATGCCTGCTCCAGCCTTGCGCCGGCCCGCTCACGCGCCTTGGTCAAGACGCCCGCAGCCGTTTGCACGGCCTCCCGCTCGGCTTGGAGCTTGGTCTGTAGCTTTTGTAGCCTGTCGTCTGCGTATTCCATCTCGTCCAAGCGCTGTCTGGACTGCTCAAGCTTCTTCAAAAGGGCGGACTCGTCACCGCCGTATTTCTTTGTGAGCCTGCGCAGGACGGAGAGGCGGGTTTCGATTCTGTCGTATTCCTCAGGGGAGAAATCCAGGGAGGAAACAAAATCCCGCAGGGTCTCCGCAGCGTCCCGCAAAAGCAGGACAGCGTCAGAGAGGGTCTTTTCCGCAGAACTCAGCTCCTCGCAGTATCGCACCGCGCGGGAGAGCTCCGAGGCCGCATACTCCGTCTGTGAAATGGCGTCCGCCTCCCCGCCGTACAGAGCGGCATAGGAGGCATTCACAGCCTCTGTGAGCTTGCCCGAATTGCGCAGCAGCTCCCGCCTGGCCTCCAGCTCCTCCTCCTCGCCTGCGCGGAGGTTTGCCGCATCCAGCTCGTCCACAGTAAGGTTTAAGGTGTCAATCAGGCGCTCCCGCTCCTCCATGTCCTTGGATAGACGGCGAATTTCCTTTTTTGTTTCGGAAAAGGCCGTAAAGGCTGCCGCAAAGGCCGAGCGCTCCGCCATGTATCCGCCGTAAGTATCCAGATAGTCCCGATGGCGGCTCTCGTCCATAAGCTGGCGGCCGTCGTTTTGCCCGTGAATGTCCAAGAGCAGGGCGGAGATTTCCCGCAGCTGCGCCGCTGAAACCGGTGCGCCGCAAACTCTGCAGGAGGACTTGCCCTCCTCGGAAATGCGCCGCTGTAAAATCAGCTCGTCATCCGACTCCAACTCATTTTCCAGCAGCCAGCCGTCCGCATCCTTGTTTGCGGCAAAGACTGCCGTCACCTGTGCCTTCTCTGCCCCGGCGCGGACAAGTTCCCGGCTGGTTCGCGCGCCCATGACGGCCATCAAGGAATCGATAATGATGGACTTTCCCGCGCCTGTCTCACCGGTGAGCACGTTTAAGCCCTTGGTAAAGCTGATGTCCGCCCGCTCAATCACGGCGATGTTCTCAATGTGCAGGTCTGAAAGCACATCCGCACCCCCCTGTTACAATGAAAGTTTGACCTGTTTTTTAGCCGCCCGTCCCTTACAGAAACTTTTCCACCTCGTGCTGAAACTCCTCGGCAGAGGCCGTGTCCTTCATGGCGATGAAGGCCGTGTCGTCCCCCGCAAGGGTGCCCACAATGCCGGAAATGTTCATGCTGTCCAGCGCCGAGCAGGCGGCGGGGGCAAGCCCCGGCATGGTTTTGATCACCAGAATGTTCTGGGCAACGGCATAGGATTTGACGCTCTCCTTGAAAATCTTCTTCAGGCGAACGTCATAGTCCGAAAGCTCGTCCTTAGCGGCGGCCACATAGCGGTATTTTCCGGCGCCGGTCAGCTCCTTGACAAGGCGCAGCTCCTTGATATCCCGGGAGAGGGTCGCCTGGGTACTCCTGACGCCATGCGCCTGCAGCTCTTCAATCAGCTGACTTTGGGTTTCAACGTCCTTTGCGGCAATAATTTCGAGAATTTTGTCCTGCCTTGACGATTTCATGTTCTTTCCCCCAGTTTCATGTAAGCAATATCATA
>CAYXNK010000014.1:0-21461 GCA_964466395.1 uncultured Oscillospiraceae bacterium
GACGATATCAACTACGCCGTTGCTTCAAGAGAAGATAAAGAAGCGATGTTTTTAGAGTATAGCGAACTTCTAAATTCCCTCGACAGCGGTGCGACAACTAAAATCACCATCAACAACCGCCGTATCAATAAAAATGATTTTGAAAAGACCATCCTTATCCCTATGCAAGACGATGGGCTGGATATTTACCGTAAAGAATACAACCAAATGCTGCTGGATAAAATCAGCGGCGGCAATGGGATTGTGCAGGAGAAATATATCACGGTTAGCGTGGCAAAAAAGGATATCGAAGAAGCTCGTTCTTACTTTGCACGAATCGGCAGTGACCTCATCACCCATTTCAATCGACTTGGATCTGTATGTGTTGAACTGGACACTACCGACAGATTGCGTATCATTCATGACTTTTGCCGCGCGGGAGAGGAAACCCTTTTCCGATTTGACCTATCCGAAACAATGAAAAAGGGTCATAGCTTTAAAGATTTTATCTGTCCCGATACCTTTGAGTACGAGCGGGATTATTTTCGTATCGGTGACAAATGGGGACGGGTTCTCTTTCTTCGGGAGTATGCTTCTTTTATTAAAGACAGCATGGTAACAGAGCTTTGTGACCTCAACCGCAACATGATGTTTTCGATTGATGTGATTCCCGTTCCGACCGATGAAGCTGTGCGGGAGGTTGAAAACCGTTTACTGGGCGTAGAAACCAACATCACAAATTTTCAGCGCAAACAGAACGAGCGGAATAATTTCGCCGCTGTTATTCCCTATGATATGGAACAGCAGCGTAAGGAAACCCGTGAGTTTTTAGATGACCTGACTACTCGTGACCAGCGTATGATGTTTGCTGTGGTAACACTTGTCCATATCGCTGATACGAAAGAGCAGCTTGATAATGATACCGAATCCCTGCTTTCCACAGCACGAAAACACCTTTGCCAGTTTGGAACATTGAAATATCAACAGATGGATGGGCTGAACACGGTTTTGCCTTTTGGATTGCGAAAGATAAACGCTCTGCGAACATTGACCACCGAATCGCTGGCGGTGCTGATTCCGTTCCGGGCGCAGGAAATCAACCACAGTGGCGGTGTGTATCAGGGTGTAAATGTCATCAGTAAAAATCCGATATTTGTCAACCGTAAGAATCTCCTGAACGGCAATGGCTTTATTTTTGGCGTCCCCGGTTCGGGTAAGTCCATGACCGCCAAGCGTGAGGAAGTCAGTATTTTGCTTGCCGACCCTAATGCCGATGTTATTCTTATAGACCCGGAGCGGGAGTATTCCCCGCTCGTAAATGCTTTCGGCGGCGAAATCATTCGTATATCTGCCACCTCGAACAATCATATCAACGCGATGGACATCAACAGCGAATACGGCGACGGCGCAAACCCGGTTATCTTGAAATCGGAATTTATCCTGTCTTTATGCGAGCAGCTTATCGGCGGGCACAATCTCGGTGCAAAGCAAAAATCCCTGATTGACCGCTGTACCGCCAATGTCTACAAGGAATATATCCAAAGTGGCTATACAGGCGGAACGCCCACTTTACAGGATTTCCGTGAGGAATTGCTTCGTCAGAGCGAGCCGGAAGCGAAAGAAATCGCCCTTGCCATCGAGCTGTTCACGGACGGTAGCTTAAACACATTCGCTAAGTCTACCAATGTGAATGTAGACAGCCGTCTTATTTGCTATGATATTCTTGATCTCGGCAAGCAGTTACAGTCTATCGGTATGCTGGTTGTACTTGACAATATCCTCAACCGCATCACCGCAAACCGCGTCAAAGGCCGCAACACCTATATTTTCATTGATGAAATATATTTGTTGTTCCAGCATGAATACAGTGCAAACTTCCTGTTTACTTTGTGGAAGCGTGTCCGTAAATATGGGGCATTTTGCACGGGAATCACGCAAAACGTGGATGATATGCTCCAGAGCCATACCGCACGGACAATGCTGGCAAACAGCGAATTTATCGTCATGCTCAACCAAGCGGGAACGGACAGAATCAAGCTGGCTGAACTGCTGAATATTTCAGACTTGCAGATGTCCTATATCACCAATGTGGACGCGGGGTGCGGATTGATAAAAGTGGGTTCAGCCCTTGTGCCGTTCCAAGACAAATTTCCGCGCAATACTAAACTGTATAAGCTGATGACTACTAAACCTGGTGAAGCATAAAGTAAACGCCGGAGGCAAGCCTCCGGCGAGTACATAAGAATACAATCTATTTCATAATAACTGGTATCCACACTTCTTCAAAGTATTTGCCATTATCGGCGACACCATAAATCTCCATGTCCGGTCCGATAGTCTTATCATATCCAGATGATGGCAGCCATTCACTATATGCTCGGTTGAATAGTTGGGGGATATGGATGCCGATATTGTCTGATTCTTCACTTCGGAATACCGCCCAAGTGGTTTTTGGGACTTGTGCCACCTTATATCCGTCTGTCTTGCAGCCATCTTTCTTTAAAGCGCAAATCATATATGGGAAGGTGTCATCGCCCGGCTCGCAATACCCACATATAGCGTTAATTACACAAGCTCCATCTTTGCGTGGATATCCATGTCCATCTGGTTTTCTAACGCCACCAGCATCATCAAACAGCTTTTCATAACTGCCGTTTTTATGACATTCAGTCCAAAAATCAGGCACTTTACCTGTTTCATCATTTTTGAAGATGTGTTCAATTCCAAACACCTCAAAAGCTTCTTTTTGCTCGATTCTCCAGTTCATTTCCTGCACTCCTTTAATCTTGATTTGAAAGGTCAGTGGAGGAAAGATTTTAAGATTGATGCCTGATTGCCGCGCAGTAGTCGGCGTAACGCCATGTTGTTTTGAAAATGCACGAGTGAAACTATCCGCACTGTCATATCCGTATTTTACGGCAAGGTCAATTACCTTTTCATCGCCGCTTTGCAAATCTATCGCAGCAAGCGATAACTTTCTTTTGCGGATATATTCAGACAGTGGTATCTCAGCGATATAGTAAAACAATCTGCCGAAATGATACGGTGAATATGAAGTTACTGAGGACACTTTTTCAAGCTCAATATCATCTCTGATATTTTCCTCAACATATTCTATAGCGCGGTTAAGTTGTGATAATAAATCCATACTCCGACCTCCTTTCTGGATACAGGATAACAAAATAAGAAGAATCCAACCCGACATTTTTTATAATTGTTTGTATGGTTGTTATTGTAAGCATAGCACAAAACCAAAAAATAATCTATAATGACATTAATATTATCCAACTTAAAGTTGGATGAAATGATGTTCAATCCAAAGAACGCGTCATTGTATTAGCACTAATATATGATTACAATATAAACGTAGCTACGAATAAATTTGGAGGTAAATATTATGTCTGTTATAAAAATAAACGAACAGCTTTCGTTTTTAAGAAAGCAAAAAAACATAACCCAAGAAGAATTGGCGCAGGTTTTGGGAGTAACCAACCAGTCAGTTTCCAAATGGGAAAGCGGCGCTTGTTGCCCTGATATTACGCTCCTGCCCGAAATTGCGACATACTTCAATGTCACGATTGATGAGCTGTTGGGTTATAAGCCTGCTGACAGTTTCGGCGATGTGTACTTGAAAATTAAAAGCCTATTTCAAGAATCACCTCAGAATATCAGCTTTGATTTGGCTTACAAGCTGGCTTTTGTACTGCATGAAGGCGCGGTTTCCAAGGGGTATAGGGGTTATCTGCCGTGGGATTGCAACAAAAACAGAAAACAAGACGAAGATTTCTATAAATGGGGATTCTCAGCTTGTAGCGAACCGGAGGGCGTTTCTATTATGAAAGGCAATGCGGTTCTTATCGCAAGCAATAAGCTGGCAAAACCTGTTTCATCAAATGACCTACGCGAGTTATATAATGCACTGCAAAGGTACGGGAGTAAAGATAATTTACGGGTTCTTTTCAGCTTATATGAATTGACGATTAACGATTTCGATATTTTTGTTGCTTTTAATGAGCTTGTTGAAAAATGCAAACTCCCATCTGATATCGTAGAGAAAGCGATAGATAATCTCCCCATACAAACAAAACTACTTGAGGACGGTAAAGACGGATACCGTATCGAAGGTGGATATATGCAAATTCCGACAGTTTTAATGCTTTTGACACAATAACGTTTATCTTATTGAAATGCTTTTAGCTTATTGGCTAAAGGCATTTTTTATGTCCAAATTTACAGAAGGAGGGCCATTCCATGCCAAATGAAATCAAAACACGAACCATTGTTAAGAACATCAAGGGGATTGACAAGGCTGCTGATGTTTCCGCACACATGAAAAATGCTTTTGTCAAATCCAAAAATAGCGCCGAACAGACGCAGGATACAGGGTATAATTCCTCATCCGAATATGCCGCCGATCATATGACAAACGGTGCAAAGGATATGACTGCGGAAGCCGCATACCGTTTGAAAAATCCGCATAACAAGCTAAAAGCAAGTGTGAGTAAGGCAAAAAAGCAGTTTAGAATCGCTCGTCAGCAGTCCTCCAAAACCTGCAAGGAAGCAGCAGCGCAGGCTCAAAAAACCTCTGATACCGCCAAGCAAACCGCCGACGCTTTAAAAGATAAAGCAGAACGGGTGCAGAAAACAGCTGAACAGGCAAAAAAAGCTGTCACGGAAGTGAAGCATACCTTGCAGCACACCCGTCAGGCTGGTCGTCAATCCGTTCAAGCTGCCAAGCAAGCGAGTAAAGGTGTAAAGGCAACAGGAAAAGGTATGGTGAAAACAGTGAAAAAATCAGTCAAAACCGCCGAGCGAACCGCAAAGGTAGCGGTTAAAACAGCAAAACAGACCGCTAAAGTTACTCAGCAGTCCGGAAAAACCGCCGCAAAATCTGCAAAACTGGCGGCTCAGGCATCTAAGGCAGCGGCAAAAGCGGCTGTTGCCACGGCGAAGGCCGCTGTCAAAGCTACCGCCGCACTTGTGAAAGCAACAATTGCCGCAGTTAAAGGATTAGTTGCGCTTATCGCGGCAGGCGGTTGGATTGCCGTGTTGGTAATCATTATTATCTGCCTGATAGGTCTTTTAGTGGGTTCCGTTTTTGGTGTGTTTTTCAGCGGAGAGGACAGCGGATCAGTGGACGGACGCACAATGACCGCAGTTATATCTGAATTAAATACTCAGCTATACGACAACATTGAGGAAATAAAAAGCGATAATATCCACGATATATTGGAAATGGCTCCTGTTTCAATCAACTGGCGGGAGATACTTTCGATTTATGCCGTTAAAATTAATACTGATTCCGAAAATCCCATGGAAGTCGTTACTCTGGATGATAATAAAATCGAAAAGCTACAAAGCATCTTTAACGAAATGATTTCGCTTTCCCATTCTATTAAAACCGAAACACAGGTACAGACAGTCGAAGATGAGTATGGGAGTGAAACGACAGAAACGATAGTGGTAACCACTCTGCAAATTACTCTGTCACAAAAAAGTGCGTATGAAATGGCGGCAGAGTATGGGTTCAGCGACGCCCAAGTAGCACAGCTTCAAGAATTGTTAAGTCCTAAATATAGCGATATGTGGGCATCAATAATTCGATAGAAAATAATATAAAATAGCGAGGCGGGATTAAAATCTTCCCGCTCGGGGGGACTATTCTGTAATTTGCATTACTTGTGTGTCTGAGATAAAGGATTTTTGAAACATCGACCTCCTTTTGCTGAAGTAATGCAAAAGGGAGCTGAAAATTTGAATGATAAAATTCAGATGATCGATATTGAATCTTATCTAATGTGAAACAAATTAAAGTTTGAATTATCAACATTAATATTGATAATTCAACTTCTTTATGTTATCCTATTTATAGGTATAAGAATAAATTGTACTCCAAGAGAAAGGTAGTATCTACATGGCAGTTAGCTATAAAAAACTCTGGCATATTCTTATTGATAGAGATATGAAAAAGAAAGATTTGCAGGCACATGCAAATCTAACAAGCTATGCAATGAACAAATTAAGCAGAGATGAAGCGGTAACAACAGATATTCTTGCAAAAGTATGTAGAAGTCTGGATTGCACTCCTGATGATATTATGGAGATTTTGCCTGAAGACGAGGGCTGAGTCCATTTTTTTGGACACACTCGCTGTTAGAATGGTATGTAGGAGGAAGGATCTTTGGAGCTTATCAACAACACAAGCAAAACATTACGAGATGATTTATCTGTCGAAATCAAACAAGGTAGCAAGTTGTCTATTGCAGCTGCTTGCTTTTCTATCTATGCCTTTGAAGAATTGAAAAAGGAATTGAAAGGCCTTGATGAGCTACGTTTTATCTTTACCTCTCCTACTTTTACGACTGAAAAGACAAAGAAAGAAAAAAGGGAGTTCTATATCCCTCGCCTTAATCGTGAGCGTAGCCTATACGGAACTGAGTTTGAAGTTAAACTCAGAAATGAGCTTACTCAAAAAGCAATTGCCAAAGAATGTGCAGACTGGATACGTCAAAAGGTCACCTTCAAGTCCAATGTGACAAACGAAAATATGATGGGCTTCATCAACCTCGATGATAAAAACTATATGCCAGTAAACGGCTTTACCACCGTTGACCTTGGATGTGAGCGTGGCAATAACGCATATAATATTGTCCAAAAAAACGAAGCTCCAATTTCTGCTTCATTTATTGAGCTGTTTGACAGCTTATGGAACGACACGAACAAGTTGCAAGTCGTAACCGAGGAAGTCATTGATAATATAACGGCAGCATATAACGAGAACTCACCTGACTTCATTTATTTCGTAACGCTATATAACATTTTTAACGAGTTTCTTGAAGATATTTCGGAGGATGTACTCCCAAATGAAGCAACCGGATTTAAGGAAAGTAAGATTTGGAATATGCTCTATAACTTCCAGAAGGATGCCGCCCTCGCTATCATCAACAAGCTCGAAAAGTATAATGGCTGTATTTTAGCTGATAGCGTAGGTCTTGGTAAGACATTCACGGCCCTGTCTGTAATCAAATACTATGAAAACAGAAATAAATCCGTCCTTGTGCTTTGCCCGAAAAAGCTGACGAACAACTGGAACACCTACAAAGATAACTATCTGAACAATCCTATCGCAGCAGACCGCCTGCGGTATGATGTACTTTATCATACTGATCTTAACCGCACCCACGGAAAGTCAAATGGTCTTGATTTAGACCGTTTGAATTGGGGCAACTACGACCTTGTTGTCATTGACGAATCTCACAACTTCCGCAACGGCGGCAAATTGTCTGGTGAGGATAATGAAAAAGAAAACAGATACCTCAAGCTCCTCAACAAGGTTATCCGCAAGGGTGTACGGACAAAGGTGCTTATGCTTTCCGCTACACCCGTAAATAATCGGTTCAACGACCTGAAAAATCAGCTCGCCCTCGCCTATGAGGGAAATACAGATTTTATTGATGAAAAGCTGAATACAAGTCGTCCGATTGATGAAGTTTTCAGAAATGCCCAAAAGGCTTTCAATACTTGGAGCAAGTGGGATGCGGAAGATAGAACAACCGACAACCTTTTACGTATGTTGGATTTCGATTTTTTTGAAGTACTTGATTCTGTAACGATTGCTCGCTCCCGCAAGCATATTCAGAAATATTATGATACGAGCGAAATTGGAACATTCCCAACAAGACTAAAGCCCATTCCCCTCAGACCACAACTTACAGACCTAAAAGCCGCTCTCAACTACAATGAGATTTTTGAACAATTGATGTTGTTGAACTTGAGTATCTACACACCTACTCACTTTATTTTGCCTAGCAGAATGGGAAAGTATGCCGAGATGTATGAGGACAACAAAGTTAATATAGGCTTCACTCAAGCAAACCGTGAGCAAGGTATTCGCCGCTTAACGGCTATCAATTTAATGAAGCGTATGGAAAGCTCTGTCTTTTCCTTTAACCTTACCTTGAAGCGAATAAAAGAGCTGATTGAAACTACAATCAACACGATTGATACATACGAAAAAAACTCTACCGCGAGCCTCGAGCTCACGGATATTTCAAACATTGACGAATTTGACGATGAAGACCAGAATAGTGATGAGCTTTTCACCTTTGGGAAAAAAGTGAAAATAGAGCTTGCCGATATGGACTATAAATCGTGGCAGAACAATCTGCAAAAAGATCGTGATGTTCTGGAATTGCTCACCCTTATGGTCGGTGATATAACTCCAGAACACGACTGCAAGCTGCAAGAGTTGTTCAGAGTAATCAAGGGCAAGCTTGAAAACCCAATCAACGTAGGCAACAAGAAGATTATTATCTTTACCGCTTTCGCAGATACAGCAGCTTATCTTTACGATAATGTAAGCCACTATGTAAAGAACAATTTCGGGTTACATACTGCTATGGTTACAGGATCGGTAGAGGGGCGTACCACTGTTCCGAAGCTCCGTAGCGACCTAAACACCGTACTTACCTGCTTTTCTCCCCTTTCAAAGGACAAGCAACTCTTAATGCCGAACGAAACAACAGAGATAGATTTTCTTATCGCCACCGACTGTATTTCAGAAGGTCAGAATTTACAAGATTGCGATTATCTTATTAACTACGATATACATTGGAATCCCGTTCGTATTATTCAGCGGTTTGGACGAATTGACCGTATCGGGAGTAAAAACGAACGCATCCAACTCGTGAACTTTTGGCCGGACGTAACACTTGATGAATATATCGACCTCAAGGCAAAGGTCGAAACCCGTATGAGGATTGTGGATATGACTGCTACGGGCGATGACAACCTCATAAGCAACGAAGAAAAGACAGACCTTGAATACCGTAAATCTCAGCTTAAACGCTTGCAAGAGGAAGTGGTGGATATTGAAGATATGTCAAGCGGAATATCCATTATGGACTTGGGGCTAAACGAGTTTCGGCTTGACTTGCTTGAATATGTCAAAACCCATCCCGACCTTGATAAAACTCCCTGCGGGTTGCACTCGGTAGCTCCTGCTTCTGAGGATACACCGTCAGGCGTTATCTATGTTCTGAAAAATCGTAGTGGCAGCGTGAACATTGACAATCAAAACCGCTTGCACCCTTTCTATATGGTGTATATATCCGATGATGGTGAGGTAATCTGCGACCATTTAACCCCGAAGCAAATGCTCGATAAAATGCGTTTCCTTTGCAAAGGTAAGACAGAAGCTTTACCGGAGTTATACCGCCAGTTCAATAAGGAAACACGTGACGGGCGAAAGATGTCGGAGTTTTCAAAACTGCTTGGACAGACTATATCCTCTATTATCGCAGTGAAGGAAGAAAGCGATATAGACAGCTTTTTAGGCGGCGGTCAGGTTAGCTTTCTGGTGAATGAAATTAAGGGCTTGGACGATTTTGAGCTAATATGTTTTTTGGTGGTGAGGTGAAATCTATGAGTGGAAAACAAAATGCTTTAATAATAAGACCCCAACAATCTCTGTTTGATGTTACAGACAAATCTCTTTATTCGTTCAACGAAAGAGAGAGTATGTTGAGCTTCCGTGAAGCCTCAACGGTTGTTTCGCTTGACAGGTTTTTTTCTATGGCAGATTCAGATGCAGCTAGACTTGTTGTTTACTTGTTTGAAAAAGTACCGCCTTTGATGAAGCTTTTTGAATCGCTTAAAGGTAGAACAGAACTTTTTGTTAAATTGAGCGATGAAGCAAAAAAGAATCTTGAGAGCGGAGACTGGCATTGGGTATTTGCAAAAGATGGTAGTGGTATGTTGCCAGCGTTGAAAGATTCAGCTGAGAAATTTGCTAAACAAATACGAGTTGGAGAAGTGGTTATTCGTCCTGATATGCTAAATTCTCTAATAGGGCTTACGCAAAAGAGCAATGTTGATGCTCTAACTGAAAAGGTCATTTATCTCACTGAAATAGTTGAGCAAATCGCAGCAGGTCAATACAACGATAGAGTTGCAATGGCTTATGGTGCAAGACAGTTATACATTGAAGCAATGAGTATGGATGCCCCTGAAAATCGAAGAATAGCTTTGCTAAATGCGGCAAAATCTGCTGCTGATGCCATTGCCACATTGCAACAAACTATACGATACGACCTAAATAATTTGCTCGCTACAAAATCAAGCAATCAACTTGAAGAACGAACAAAACTCATAGCAAAGTGCTTTTCTAAACTTAATGATTCAGTGCAAATTGCTGTTAATGTTTACGCCGCTTTGGGCGAAAATCGAGCATTACTTGCGGCAACAACTTCTTATCAGTGCTTTGTAGAACAAACATTGTTATCTTTGCCCGATAGTGATCCAAAAGGAACTTACTACGGTTGCACACTGGCTGAAATAATGCACTCTTGTTCTGACACAAGAAACGCTGATTGGCGAAGGCTGCCAAAAGATATTATAAAGGCTTGTGAAACACTTATACAATCAGAGCGGGAAACCATAGAAGCCATAACTACGGAATTAGAACCTCAAATGATAGGAGAAACCCGAAATGAAAACCTGTAAAAAATGCGACAAAGAGCTGATTGGGAAAGAAAAACTCTTTTGCAAAAGCTGTTTTTCAAAAGGAAAAGACAAGGTTATCAAAGGTGGTGGCACAGTTTTAGGGCTTGGTCTTACTGTTATTTCTGTTGTCTTCCTAAAAGGAAGAACGAAAGGCGATTAAAATGTTAGGACTACCGAAAAATACAGAGTGTAACCGTCAACTCGCCAAATCGAAGATTTTTCAGGCATTCAAGTTAAACACGGCACAGAAAGAAAAATTTGATGCCGACATCAAACGTCTTGCCATTGTGAATGAAGTGTCCACAGCTACAATGAACATTGAGGCGGGTAATGAGGTTAAGTCGTTTTTTGTGGTGCTTATATCGCTCCGTCAAGAAGCGTATGACGAGAAAAACATTGCCTTGATTGCTAAACTTGTTCCGCAGAACATTTTGTTTGTATTGGAGTTTAACGGCAAAGCACGGCTTGCGGCATATCGTTCAAAACTGTTGCACACAGACTGGAAACCGCTTGATGAACACGCCGTATCCCTTTCGGGCTTAAACCTCGACAGCGTATGGCAAGGTATAATTGTTCAGGTTGGTGGCGTTCAGATTGAGAGCGGCAACACCCTTGATGAGCAAATTAAAGTCGATGACAGGCGGCAGCGGCTCGAAAAAGAGATCCTCCGCCTTGACAAACTGGCGCGAAAAGAAAAGCAGCCTAAGAAGAAGTTTGAATTAGCACAGGAAGTGCTGAAACTGAGAGAAACATTGGAGGGACTATAAGATGGCTGAAAACAACATTTTGAAAATCCGTGATGATGAAAGAATTGAATTATCTTGCAATGACAAGAAATTCACTATCACAAATAATCAAGAACCTGCTTGGCTTGGTCAAAACACGAGAGATATTCCGCTGTCTGTTCTTCGCAAAGGTATTGAGCCGTGGCTTACCTCATTGTTTCAATCAGAACATCTTTCTGTCCTTACAGGAAACGGATTGTCTACCGCCGTTCAATTTCTTGCTAAAGGCAGCGGAAACGCAGCTATGACTGGACAAAACATAACAACTGATTTCAAAGATTTAATTTCAAGTGCGGCAAATAAAGCAGCTGAAAAAAGCGGACGTGGCGAAGCAAATATCGAAGACCAAATTCGTGTTATGAATGAGCTAATCCGTGGTCTTGAAATACTGGGACACGATACAGATGATGAGAAAAAAGATGAATATAAAAAAGTTTGCGACAATTTAATCAATCTTATTAAGTTGTTTACCGATGACATTTCTGGCATAGAAAGCAGTATAGCGACAGCCACTGATCGGGATAACGCCTTTTGGTATCTCGTCAGTTTTCTTATGAGTTTTGCGAGCCGAACAGGAACGAGAGAACGCCTGAATATCTTTACCACAAACTATGACCGTTTGATTGAAGCAGGAGCAGAACTTGCCGGATTACATTTGCTCGACAGATTTGTGGGAACACTTTCTCCCATATTTCGTTCGTCAAGACTTGATATCGATATGCACTATAACCCCCCGGGTATTAGAGGAGAGCCTCGTTATCTTGAAGGTGTTGCAAGGTTTACTAAATTGCACGGTTCTATTGACTGGATTGATACAGGGAGCGACATTCGCAAGATAGGCTTGCCATTGGGTTCTTCTGACCTTTCAAACTTTTTGAACGCTCCGGGGCTTAATGAGCTTGACCACCGTCAAGTGATGATATATCCAAATTCTTCAAAAGACAGAGAAACATCAGAATACCCCTATGTGGAATTGTTCCGCGATTTTGCCGCCGCATTGTGCCGTCCTAACAGTACACTTGTTACATACGGCTATGGTTTTGGCGACGACCATATCAATCGGATAATAAAAGATATGCTTACAATCCCGTCTACCCATCTTGTTGTAATATCTTTTGATGATGCAGGTGGACGGATAACTAAAAAAGTTGAGGAGTTTGGTCGGCAGTCACAAATAAGCTTGATTATAGGTAATGATATAGCAAATTTACAAACGCTCGTAGACTGCTTTATGCCTAAGCCATCTATTGATAAAGCCTCCATCAGAATGGGAGAGCTTATTAAACAGCGTTATGCAGAGCAACAACCAGTAACGGCAACTGATAATTCTGATGGCATAGATGTTTTCGGAGGTGACGATTGATGATGACACCTCTTGCGATGGCTGATGCTTTGCGTATAGGCAATGTTGACTTTGTTTCCCCAGATGAAATTAAGGTCTTATTAGACATTGAAGCTCCAAACGATGTTGCCCTTAACGCTGGTGTGCCACGCCCTTTTCCGAGAATAAACAGCTATGTTCTCATTCCGAGTGAGAGCGGCTTTCTGGTCGCCCAAATTGAATGGATAACGATTGAAAGGTCACAATACCCTAAACGCAAAGGGTTACAAGATTTTGGTCTTATTGACTTGCCTTTTCCTCTCAGAAAAATGAGTTTGAACCCTCTTGGTGTTTTGCACGAAAACATAGATGACACGGATAATCCTTATTCGTTCTCTCGTGGTGTTGAGATATATCCAACTGTTGGCGACCCTGTTCTATTGCCAACACAACAAGAACTCAAATCAATCGTCGAGTCGGGCGAAAACCGCAGAGTAAAAATCGGTACAAGTCCGCTTGCAGGAAACGCCGCAGTTTGCGTTGACCCCGACAGATTATTTGGACGGCATTTAGCAATTTTAGGGAACACAGGAAGTGGCAAGTCTTGCTCGGTTGCAGGTGTTATCCGCTGGTCAATTGAGGCCGCAAGGAGAAGTATGTCTTGCCCTGACTGTGGTCAGCCACAAAAAATAAATTCTCGTTTTATTATCCTTGACCCAAATGGTGAATATTCACAAGCGTTTAAGGGTTTAGATAATGTGCGTATATTTGCTGTTGAAGCCGATGAAGAAAATGATGTTAAACAACTCCAAGTTCCGCTATGGCTTTGGAACAGCTCAGAATGGTGTGCGTTTACACAAGCGAGTAGTCGAGCACAACGCCCTACTCTTATCCAAGCATTACGTTCTGTTAGAGATGGGGAATTGAATCTTGATAGCTCTACCCCAAGTCATAATATGCGGCGTTTTCTCAGAACTTTGGTTTCTACAATCGCTATTGAGCGAACACAAGGAAGTCCGTGGGGTTCGTTTCCAAAACCCAAATCATTTTTTGAGAAAATTCAAAAATGGCAAAATGAGCTAACCGAAAATGATAACTTTACACAGGGGGAAAAAGATGCACTTAGTGCATTAAAAGCAAAAGTAGATACTCTTGTTTCAGCTCGAACAATTGAATATCCAAGCTATGATTTTACACAAACTGATGTTACAGAACTTCTAAATCTAACATCTACAGCACATTCAGCTTTTGGCGGTTCAGACCAAGATGTTCTGCCTATTGACGCAGATGTTCCTCGGTCATTTACAGGCGACCAATTATTGAGAAGTCTTGAAGCCAATGCAGAGCTTATGGGGACATCGGAATACGCAGAAACTATGCTTACAAGAATACGCACATTGCTTTCTGACTCTCGAATGAAAGTCATCACAGATTGCGATGAAAATCTTACTTTGCAAAAATGGCTCGAAACATATATCTGTCCGTCAGCCTCCGCAGATGGCTCAATAACGGTCATTGACCTTTCCTTGGTACCTGCCGAGGTGGTGCATATCGTCACAGCAGTAATCGCTCGAATGACACTTGAAGCACTGCAAAGATATAGGCATTTAAACAACGGCAAAACGCTCCCGACAACGCTTGTGATGGAAGAAGCGCATACCTTTATTCGTAAATATGCAAGCGATGCTGAAGAAACCGCTGCCTATTCAATGTGTACTAAGGTGTTTGAGAAAATTGCCCGTGAGGGTAGAAAATTCGGTTTGGGGCTTGTTCTTTCATCACAGCGACCAAGCGAATTATCACAGACTGTGTTGTCGCAATGCAACACTTTCTTGCTGCATAGAATAAGCAATGACCGTGATCAAGAGCTTGTGCATAAACTTGTTCCTGATAACCTGCGTGGTTTGTTGCGAGAATTGCCTTCCCTGCCATCTCAAAAGGCCATTCTGTTGGGCTGGGCTTCCGAATTGCCCGTTCTTGTTCAAATGAATTATCTTGAAGAAGAACACCGTCCAAAATCTGACGACCCCGAATACTGGCGGATTTGGACTGACAGAGGCGAAACGGGCCGAACAGTTGACTGGGGTTCGATCGCTGATAACTGGCAAGAACGAGAACCGGACACTGACAAATCGGAATTTGAACCCAATGAAGAAATAACAGAACTACAAGAGCATGAAGCATCCGACTCGGGCGATTATCTATATCACGTTCAAAGAGATGAACAAAGCGCACAGTGCGAAGATGACCTCCCATTTTAAAATAACAACTGTAAAGAAGTTTAAAACAGAACAGCCGATTAACAAGCACAAAAAAACAGTGTAGGAGGGAACATAATGTCCGTTGACCAATACCAAAGACAAGTTAATACACTTGATAAAGAAATAGCCGCCCTTGAAAAGAAGAAAGCGGCGAAGGATGATGAGTGCGCTAAGCTTCAGGGGAAAGTTAGTGCCACGCAAAAAAGTATTACAAAAAACACCTCTGCTAATACTGCTACAAATAAATTAAAACAGATTTCAGGTTGGCAAGCTGATTATGCGAAAAAGTCGGGTGAGAGTGCAGATATAGGAAAAAAAGTTTCCGATAAAAGAAACAAGCGAAATGATGCCTATTTGAAGCTTCAAAAGGCACAACAGATTGAACAGAAAAAACAAGACAAAGCGAGTAAGCAAGTCCAGTCAGCTTATGAAACTCGAATTGCTAAATTGCAAAATCAAATCACAGCGAGCATAACCCCTAATACTCCTCCTAATGCTGATGCAGATATGGGCGAAGGATACGATGTATTTGTATCTCACGCCTTTGAAGATAAAGAGGCTTTTGTTGATGAGTTTGTTGCCGAAATGGAGAAAATCGGCTTCAAGGTTTGGTATGATACGCAACGCCTGCAATGGGGTGACTCAATGCGTGAACGAATAGATAACGGCTTGAAGAAATCTCGCTATGGCGTCGTGGTTTTATCGCCGAAATACATAGCGGAGCATAAATATTGGACAAAGGCAGAGCTAAATGCCCTGTTCCAGTTGGAAACGGTAAACGGAAAAACAATCCTCCCCATTTGGCACGACTTAACAAAAAAGCAAGTGGTGGAGTATAGCCCAATGATTGCAGATAGAAAGGCTATGACAACGGCGGTTATGACAGCCGAAGAAATCGCTCTTGAATTAAAGACGATATTCCCAATAAGTGAAGCGGAGGAACAAGATAATGGTTAAATTAAAAATGCACAGCCTTAACAAGGTGGATGAGAATATAAAGAAGATTGGAAAGTTGTTTCCGAATGCTTTGACCGAGCGCATCACAGGTTACGGTGAGGACGGCAAGGCGATTATCGAACACGCCATTGACTTTGATGTTCTGCGGCAAGAGTTGTCGGGCGTGATTGTTGAGAGCAATGATGAACGCTATCAGTTTACATGGCCTGACAAAAAGAAGTCTATTCTGCTTGCCAATGCGCCGATAGCGAAAACGCTCCGACCCTGCCGTGAGGAAAGTGTTGATTTTGACAACACTGAAAATCTTTACATTGAGGGCGACAACCTTGATGTGTTAAAGCTATTGCAAGAAACTTATTTGCATAAGGTGGATGTGATTTACATTGATCCTCCATATAATACCGGGAGAAATTTGATTTACAAAAACGATTTCGCATCAAGTGCAGATGAATACATTACTAAAAGTGGACAATTTGATGAAGAAGGCAACCTATTAGTGCCTAATGTCCAAACAAATGGGCGTTTTCACACTGATTGGTTGAATATGATTTATACTCGCCTTAAAGTAGCAAAGGATTTATTAAGTGAAGATGGAATTTTAGTTTTGACGATTGATGACTGTGAAATAGAAACGATTACTCTTTTGCTCAATGAAATATTTGGAGAAGAAAATCATTTAGCAACTATTATTATTAAAAACAATCCTGCAGGTAGGTCAACAGTCACAGGAGTATCGATTTCCCATGAATATGCTCTATTTTATAGTACTAACCCAACGGTAACATTAAGCCGTCTCCCTCGAAATGACAAGCAAATTTCACGCTACAAAGAAGAAGACTCTGTAGGGAAATTCGAGTGGGTAAACTTTCGAAAACATGGGGGTTATAAAGAGGATGCACCAACAATGTATTACCCTATATACGTAGATACAGTAAAAATGGATTTTAGGATTCCTAAATTAAAATGGAACGACAAAACTGGCGAGTACAACATATTAGAGGATGCAAATGAAAATGAAATTATTTCATATCCGATAGATGAAAATGGCCGTCCGAGAAGATGGAAATGGAGTTTACAAAGAGCCCTTTCGGATAAATGTGATATGACAATACGTATGGATAGAGATAAAGTTCCATCTGTCTATATAAAGTCACGGATGAAAGATGAAGGAATGTTGCCTCTCACTGTATGGGATAACAAACTTTATTCATCTACTGAATATGGAACAAATTTATTGACAGATTTGTTTGGTGAAAAATATTTTGATTATCCAAAGTCTTTATATGCAGTAATTGATTCTATTAGAATTGCTTCAAATAATGAAAACACTATATTTCTCGACTTTTTCTCTGGCTCCGCCACAACTGCCCACGCTGTTATGCAGTTAAACGCCGAGGACGACGGCAACCGCAAATTCATCATGGTACAACTACCTGAGAACACAGATGGGGCAAGCAGTGCTCATATGGAAGGATATTTTAACATCTGTGAAATTGGGAAAGAACGCATTCGCCGCGCGGGCAAGAAAATCCTTGAGGACAACAAAGACAAACCGGGCATAGAAAACCTTGATATCGGATTCAGAGTGCTGAAATGTGATAGCACCAACATGAAAGATGTTTATTACAATCCTGCTGATTATGAAGCAAGTCTGTTTGACACCCTAACCGACAATATCAAGGAAGACCGCACTCCGGAAGACTTGCTGTTCCAAGTGATGCTTGATTTGGGCGTTCTTTTGTCGAGCGAAATTGAAGAAAGCACTATTGCAGGCAAAAAAGTGTTTGATGTTGCAGACGGATTCCTTATCGCCTGCTTTGATGATAATGTTAATGAAGATACCATTAAGGCTATCGCGCAGAAAAAGCCGTACTATTTCGTCATGCGCGACAGCTCCATGGCTACCGACAGCGTTGCAACCAACTTCGAGCAAATCTTTGCTACATATAGCCCTGATACTGTAAGGAAGGTGCTGTAATGGAGTTGTATCGATATATTCCATTCGAAAATTTTATTGATATTGTGATAAATGAAAAAATTACATTACTGTCACCAAAGCTATGGGAAGACTCCTATGAGGGATGGTTTTGGAAGGCATTTCTTGACAGCCCGAAAGCTGGTAAAGCTGCAAGCAAAATGCTTGATACGATTTTTGCTCAGTGTTGGAGCAAAAATAAGGATTCAGCTGCTTTGTGGAGTATATATTCATACGATAATAAAGCTGTGATGATAGAAACAACAAAAGAAAAACTTAAGAGCATAGACAAAATTTTTTGTAAAGAAATTGCTTATACAGAAAATGCAGAAATCGAGATTGATGACATTGTTTCAATGATTGCAAATCCGTCATCGAAAACTTTGCTGTTTCCGTTTACAAAGAAACGTTCGGCTTTTTTACATGAAAACGAGGTTAGAGTATTTGCTTTAATTAAAGAAAATTCGAAGCAAATCAAATCTATTGATATCAGAATACCAAAAGTGTCTTATTTTATCAGCAATGTAACCGTTCATCCGTTTGCTCCTGACTGGTATGTTGAGATAGTAAAAACAGTGTGTGAAAAATACAATATTACATTTTCAGGCAAATCTCACCTGTATGACTTGGAGGAGGACTGAGATGAAGTTTAATTTTAAAATTCAACAATACCAAACTGATGCTGTTGATGCAGTTATAAAAGTCTTTAACGGACAAGGTTATCACAATAAGCTGAGCTATATCCGTGATATTGGAAAAGTAAAGCCGGATTCGTCTCAAATGTCGCTTGATGTTTACGATAAGGATGCAGATTTTTTTGACCCTGCTGATGATACCGGATACAAAAATGAAGCGATTGAACTTACTGGCGAGCAACTGTTAAAGAACATTCACTCAGTTCAAACTCAGAACAATATTAAGCTCTCTCCCGCTCTCACAAAAGATTTGGGCAGATGTAGTCTTGATATTGACATGGAAACAGGAACGGGCAAAACCTACGTTTATATCAAGACAATGTTCGAGCTGAATAAGAATTATGGGTGGAGCAAGTTCATTGTTGTTGTGCCGAGCATTGCTATTCGTGAGGGCGTAAAAAAGTCATTTGAGATGACACAGGACCACTTTATGGAGCATTACGGCAAAAAGGCACGGTTCTTTATCTATAATAGTTCCAATTTGAATCAACTTGATAATTTTTCAAGTAGTTCGGGGATCAATGTTATGATTATCAACACACAAGCCTTTGCATCATCCCTGAAAGAGGATGGAAGGAGTAAAGAAGCGCGTATAATCTACTCCAAACGTGATGAGTTTGGCTCTCGCCGACCGATTGATGTTATTGCCGCTAACAGACCAATTGTTATTCTTGATGAACCGCAGAAAATGGGCGGCGATGTAACTCAAAAGGCACTTAAAAACTTTAACCCCCTCTTTGCGCTTAATTATTCGGCAACCCATAAGCAGCAGCACAATCTGGTTTATGTGCTGGACGCCTTGGATGCGTTTAACAAAAAGCTCGTTAAAAAAATTGAGGTTAAAGGGTTTGAGGTTAAGAATTTCAGAGGTACAGACAGCTATCTGTATCTTGAGCAGATTGTGCTGTCAAGCAAAAAACCACCGATGGCTCGTATTGATCTTGAAATAGGCTATAAAAAGTCTATCAACCGTGAAACTCGTATCCTTGGCGTGGGTGATGACCTGTATCATATCTCACAGGAAATGGAGCAGTATAAGGGCTATTCAGTTTCGGAGATTGACCCACTTCGTGGAACTGTGACCTTTACAAATGGCGATGTCATTAGTGCAGGTGAAGTGGTCGGTGATGTTTCCGAAAAGGATATGCGGCGGATACAGATTAGAGAAACGATTTTGTCCCACTTCGATAAGGAAGAAGAACTCTACAATATGGGCATTAAATCCCTGTCGCTGTTCTTTATTGACGAGGTTGCAAAATACCGTCAGTATGACGAGAACGGCGATGAGCGGCTCGGTGAATATGGCGAGATGTTCGAGCAGGAGTACATAAGCGTACTGAATGAAAAAATCACGCTGCTTGATACGCCGTATCAAAAGTATTTAGAGTCAACTTGCAGTGATGTTTCTGCTGTTCATAAGGGCTATTTCAGTATTGATAAAAAGACGGGCAAGAGCATCGACAGTCAGTTAAAGCGTGGCAGCGAGTTTTCGGACGATATTTCAGCGTATGACCTTATCTTAAAAAACAAAGAACGGCTGCTGAGCTTTGGCGAGCCGACACGGTTTATCTTCTCTCATTCTGCTTTGCGTGAAGGTTGGGACAACCCGAATGTGTTTCAGATTTGTACCCTCAAGCATTCCGACAGCCAGACGGCAAAACGGCAAGAGGTTGGGCGTGGGCTTCGCCTTTGCGTAAACCAGAGCGGCAACCGTATGGATTTGGAGAGCTGCGGCGATACCGTCCACGATATAAATATGCTCACGGTTATCGCAAGCGAAAGCTACAAGGGTTTTGTGTCCGACTTGCAATCTGATATTAAGACAGTGCTTTACGACAGACCCACCGTTGCCACGAGCGAATACTTCAAAGGCAAGTATGTCAAAGTTGACGGCACACCCACCCTTATTGACAATACCACCGCTGACACGATTGAGTTTTATCTCATTCAGAACGGCTATGTGGATATGAAGCGTAAGGTCACGGATAAATACCGCACCGATGTGGCGATGAATACCGTTGCTGAGCTGCCAGAGGAGCTAAAGCCTATGGCAGAGGGTATCCATGCCCTTATTCAAGCGGTTTACGATGATAGCGTTCTTGATAATATGTTCTCTGACGGTCACGAAACAAAGGTCAAAGACAATCCACTTAATGAGAACTTTGCTAAAACTGAGTTCCAGACCTTGTGGAAACAAATCAACCATAAGTATGCCTATACTGCGACTTTTGATAGCGATGAACTGATTTCAAAGGCAATCGCTCATATCAACGAAAGGCTCTTTGTTTCCCAATTGCAATACACCGCTACCATAGGGCGGCAGAAAGAGGAAATGAACGAGTACGAGGTGGAACGTGGTGTATCCTTTAGTGGAGAAAAGACAAAAACACAAACACTAAGGCATGCTGAAACAAGCCAGATTAAATACGACCTCATCGGCAAGGTTGCAGAAGGAACTGTTCTCACTCGTAAAACCGCAGGGGCGATACTGGGAGGGCTTAACACCGAAAAGCTTTATATGTTCCGCAATAATCCCGAAGAATTTATTTCAAAGGTTATTAGGCTTATTAAAGAACAAAAAGCTACTATGATTGTTGAACATATTTCATATGACCGAGTAGGGGGCAAATACGATAGTACAATATTTACCGCCGAAAAAAGTACGCAAAGCTTTGATAGAGCATTCCGTGCAAATAAAGCAATACAGGATTATGTATTCACGGACGGTACTGCTGAACAAAGTGTTGAGCGACGATTTGTGCAGGACTTGGATGCAGCTTCGGAAGTGTGTGTCTATGCAAAGCTGCCAAGAGGTTTTCATATCCCTACTCCGGTTGGCAACTATTCACCCGATTGGGCAATTGCGTTTTACGAAGGAACAGTTAAACATATTTTCTTTATAGCCGAAACAAAGGGTACAATGGAAAGCCTACAGCTAAAACCAATAGAGCAAGCCAAAATTAAATGTGCAAAAAAGTTGTTTAA
>CAYXNK010000015.1:0-20724 GCA_964466395.1 uncultured Oscillospiraceae bacterium
GTGAGGAGACGGCCTTGTTAAAATAAACCGAAAATTCCTTGCAAATTTTCCACATATGTACTATAATATTTAGTGTATGGGACTTTGATGACCATATAGAAAACGAAAACCATAGTACATCATGGAGGTACAAATGAAAAAGATTCTTGCACTTACTCTTGCACTGGTTATGATGCTGGGCCTTGCCGCTTGCGGCCCCAAGACTCCCGCATCCCAGACAGACCTTCCCACCGAGAACCCCGAGGCGCCTCCCGTTGAGGGTGAAGCCGGCCTCAAGATTGCCATCGTAACAAGCCCCTCCGGCGTGGACGACGGCTCCTTTAACCAGGACAACTATGAAGGCATCGAGGCCTTTATTGCCGCAAACCCCGGCGCAACGGTTCAGACCATTCAGGAGCCGGACATTGCAAACTCCGTGAACGCGGTTGCAGACATCGTTGCCGACTACGACGTCATCGTGACCCCCGGCTTCCAGTTCGGCGGCATCACCACCATCGCACAGGAGAACCCCGACAAGTTCTTCATCCTTGTTGACTCCTTCCCCGCAGACCCCGCCGATCCCCTCGGCAACGTTGAGGTGGACAACATCTATGCGATGCAGTTTGCAGAGCAGGAGAGCGGCTTCTTTGCAGGCGTTGCTGCCGCAATGGAAACCAAAACTGGCAAGGTTGCAGTTGTAAACGGCATTGCCTATCCCTCCAACGTCAACTATCAGTTCGGCTTTGAAGCCGGCGTTGCCTATGCAAACGCACACCTTAGCACAGCAGCGGAGGTCATTGAGATTGCCTCCTATGCCGGCAAGGACGTTCGCGACATCGATGTTGGCGGCAACTATGTTGGCGACTTTAACGACCCTGCAACTGGCAAGGTTGTCGGTGCAGCTCTGATTGCCGAGGGCGCTGACATCATCTTTGTCGCTGCCGGAAACTCCGGAAACGGCGTATTCACAGCAGCAAAGGAAGCCAAGGACGTCAAGGTCATCGGCTGCGATGTCGACCAGTTTGACGACGGCGTAAACGGCGACAGCAACATCGTTTTGACCTCCGGCCTCAAGAACATGGCCATCAACGTGGCACGTCAGCTGGAAGCCATCCGCAGCGGCAGCTTCAAGGGTGGCAACTACACCCTCTTTGCCGACACAGACTCCACCGGCTATGTGTCAGCAGAAGGCCGTCATCAGCTCTCTGAGGACGTAGTGACAGCGCTTGCAGACATCTATGAGCAGGTCAAGACTGGCAAGATTGTCCCCCCCCACAACTTCAGCGAAACCACTGTTGAGGATTTTGTCGGCCTGAAATAAGCCGCCAACCTCAGTTATAAAATCGGTACAGGAAATTTCCTGTACCGATTTTTGTATTTCTGGCTTTCGTAGTTTTGCATAATATTCTTTGACAGATAAGTCAAAAACGAGTAGAATATAAAAGAATGTAATGCGTTTCCTGAAAGCCTCCGGTGACCTATATGGGATACCATTGGGCCGCAAAGCGGACCGGCTACTGGAACGTTATTTTTAAAAATCAGAGAACATTACGCTGCCAAAAAGGAGAAGCCCGTTCATGGACGAATTCATTGTCGAAATGCGCAATATTACAAAGCGCTTTCCCGGAATCGTAGCCAACGATAACGTTTCCATTGCAGTCAAGAAAGGTGAGATTTTTGCACTTCTTGGTGAAAATGGCGCGGGAAAATCCACGCTGATGGGCATGCTGTTTGGGATGTATGAACCGGATGAGGGCGAGATCTACATCCGGGGCGAAAGGACAAAAATCACCTCTCCCGCCTACGCCACCCAGCTCAATATCGGCATGGTTCACCAGCACTTCAAGCTGGTGGAAAACTATACCATTACAGAAAATATCGTTCTGGGACAGGAGCCGCGCTCCCGCTTCCTGGGGCTTTTGCCCGCCGTAGACATTAAGGGTTCAAATCGGAAAATTGCGGAGCTCTCCCGGCGCTATGGCCTGGAGGTTGACCCCACGAAGAAAATCGAAGAAATCAATGTCTCTAACCGCCAGCGGGTCGAGATTTTGAAGATGCTATACCGTGAAGCGGAAATCCTGATTTTTGACGAGCCCACAGCGGTGTTGACTCCTCAGGAAATCGACTTTCTTTTGGAGATTATCCGCGAGCTGCGAAAGGCCGGAAAAACCATCATCCTAATCACCCACAAGCTGGAGGAGATAAAAAAGGTGGCAGACCGCTGCGCCATCTTAAACCGAGGCAAGCTGGTTGGCGTGATGGACGTGCAAGAAACCTCCACCAAAACCATGGCAAACATGATGGTGGGGCGCGAAGTCAGCTTTGCCCCAGACAAGACGGCGCCCAGCTTCGGCGCGGAGGTTCTGCAGGTTTCAAACCTCACGGTGAAGAATTCAGATGGCTTAAAGGTCGTGAAAAACGTGTCCTTCTCCATCCGCAAGGGAGAAATTTTTGCCATTGCCGGCGTCTCCGGGAACGGTCAGACCGAGGTGGCGGATGCGATTACCGGCCTGCTGCCGGTGAGCGAAGGGAAGATTAGCCTCGGCGGCCGGGATTTGACCAATGAGAGCGTCCGAGGGCGCAGTCTGGCAGGCATCTCTTATATCCCCGAGGACCGGCAGGAGGTTGGCCTGGTTTTGGACTTCAACCTGGCGAACAACCTTGTGCTAAAGCAGTATTTCAAAGAGCCCTATTGCAGCCGGGGCGTCTTGAACAGCAAGGCCATCGATAGCTATGGCGAGAGCCTGATTGCAGATTATGACATCCGCAGCGGACAGGGCATTTCCACAACGATGCGCTCTATGTCCGGCGGCAACCAGCAGAAGGCCATCATTGCCCGGGAAATAGATTTGGCCTCTGAGCTGATGATTTTTGTCCAGCCCACAAGAGGCCTCGATATCGGCGCGATTGAGAACATCCACAAGCAGATTCTTGCCCAGCGGGATGCGGGGCGCGCCATCCTCCTGATTTCGCTAGAGCTGGAGGAGATTATCAGCCTGGCGGACACCATCGGCGTCATGTATAGCGGAGAAATGCTAAACATTGCATCCGCCGAAACCCTGACGGCCAATCAGGTGGGCGAATACATGATGGGGGTGAAGTAGGCGTGAAAAAAGAGAAAAACACCACAATAAACCCCTTTGCCCGAGGTCTTGTTCGGGTTCTGGGAGACGAGCGGCGGCAAAACATTTCCATCCCCCTGTTTGCCATTCTGCTCAGCCTGATTGCCGGCGCGATTGTAATCCTCCTCCTTGGCAAGAACCCCTTTTCCACCTTCTATAGCTTCATCCAGGGCAGCGGTCTTGCGCCAAAGGCCAGTTATGCCGCAAAAAAGAGCATGCTCACGGACTTTATGAGCATGATTAACGCACTGACCCCCATGGTTTTTGCCTCCCTCGCCGTCGCTGTCGCCTTGAAAACCGGCCTATTCAACATCGGCGTCTCAGGGCAGATGCTGGTTGCCGGCTTTGTGGCAACCATAACAGTGGGCTATGCAAAGCTTCCCCCGGCGGTTGCACTGCCGCTGGTGCTCGTGATTGGCCTTGTCTGCGGCAGCCTTGTGGGCGCTTTTATGGGCTGGCTCAAGCACCGGTTTAACATCAACGAGGTTGTCACCTCGATTATGCTCAACTACATCTTCCAATATGTCATCAGCTTCTTTATAAATTCCCGCTACATCAACGCGATCTCCCGCCAATCCCAGCCGATTCAGGCCAGCTCCCGGCTGACGCTTGTCGACTATGAGGCCTTTGGCCTGAAGATTGACCTGCCCCTTGCCTTCCTACTCACGATTCCTGTGGCGGTGTTCGTTTTATTTCTGCTAAACCGCACACGCCTGGGCTACGAGCTCAAGGTGGTGGGCTTAAACCGAAAGGCCGCGCAATATTCGGGCATCAAGGTGGGAAAGAGCATGGTGGTCTCCATGGCCATCTCCGGCGCCTTGGCCGGTCTTGCGGGCGTCAGCTTTTACCTGGGCTATTTCAACAGCATCCAGCCCAAGGTGCTAACCGCCGTGGGCTTCGACTCCATTGCAGTCTGTCTGCTGGGAAACATCCACCCCATCGGCATTCTGTTTTCTTCGCTGCTCATCACCGTCATTTCCAAGGGCAGCAACTATATGAGCTCCATGATGGGCATTCCCCAGGAGATTTCTCAGGTGATTACGGGACTGATTCTCCTATTTTCCGCCTGCGGTGCTTTTATTCGCCACCAGGTTTCTCAAGCACGGGAGGAGTTGTTCTCTGGCAAGGAGCCTGAAAAGAAAGCGCCCCTTGGAAAAGGAGGAAAAAAGGCATGAATACTGTGATTATTGAAGGTCTTGCCTTTGCGCTGCCCTTGTTTATCATTGCCATCGGCGGCATTTACAGTGAGCGAAGTGGAATTACAAACCTTGCGTTGGAGGGCTTTTTGGGCTTTGGCGCCTTTTTCGGCGCGGCTGCAGTGTTTATTATCACGGGCGGTAACATTGCAGGGCGGGAGGTGCAGATGTTCGCCCTCGCCCTTATCCTGGGCGCTGTTGGCGGCGGAATCTTTGCGATGCTGCACGCGATGCTCTGCGTTCCTTTTAAGGCCAACCAGGTCATCAGCGGCGTTGTGATTAACATACTCGCCGTCGCCCTGACCTCCTTTTTCACAAGCCAGATTAATTCGATGGTTCTCGGCAAGTCCACCAATAAGTTCGTCCTGGGCGTCTGCGGAAAGTTCACGGTGCCGGGTATCTCCAAAATTCCAGTTTTAGGTGCATTTTTTACGGATGTGTACTATTATGTGCCGATTATTCTTCTGATTGCCCTTTTTATGACCTATCTCCTGTATCAAAGCCGCTTCGGCCTCCGGCTTCGCGCCTGCGGTGACAATCCCCACGCGGTGGACGCCGCCGGAGCGGACGTCTCCAAAATCCGCTTCATCGCTGTGATGATTTCCGGAGCGCTGTCGGGCATTGGCGGCATCTGCTTTGCCTATTCGATTTCCGCAAGCTTTTCCCCCAGCATCTATGCGGGCTATGGATTCCTTGCCATTGCCGCCCTGATTTTCGGCAATTGGAAAATTGGCCCAACCCTGGGCGCCTGCCTGCTCTTTGGCTTTGCCCGCTCCGCAGGCTATAAGCTGGCGCAGATTCTGGGTCTTGCCAGCGCCTTCTCAGACATCATCATGATTCTGCCCTATGTGCTGACCCTTCTCCTGCTGATATTTTTTTCCTCCTCTAACCGCGCCCCCCGCGCCTTGGGCGAGATTTACGACAAGGGCAAGCGATAAGAAAAAAACGTCAGGACTTTTGAGCCTGACGTTTTTTATGATATGATTAAAGGATTATGTCAACTACAAACTGGGACCAGGTCTCCATTTCCTCCCGCAGGGCAGGTAAGTCTGCGCGTTTTGCCCAGAAGCCTTCCAGCTTCTCTTTTTCTCGAACACTGACCTCGCCCTCCACCTCGAGGGTGTAGAAAAGTCCGAGATGGACGCTGCCCACCTCATTGGTGTCGTCGTTAATGATACCCCGGGGGATGAGGGCGCCGGAGTGCTCGATATAAACCTCTTCCTCCAGCTCTCTGGCCATTCCGCGTGTCAGAACGTCTGCCCCGTTTCCATCGGACTCATCGTTGATATGTCCGCCGATGCCAAGGGAAACCAGGCCGTGAAGACGTGCCTCCCCTCCTTTTTTCAACCTCCGGGTGTAAAAAATTTCATCCCCGCGGCAGAGGGTTACATAGGGAATAATCTGCTTTTTGGAGGGGTCATTTTCCGCCTCGGGGCGGGGGGTGAACTGATGACTCTCAATAATTATGTCAACTAACCGACTGCAGTTTTCCTCTGTGATTCCCGTTTGGGGGAGCAGATCAGCAATCAGGTTTCGGTTTACGGTCAGCACGTTTTCCATGGGGCAGCACTCCTTTCAATTTCCAACAGATGGTATCACAAAAGGACAAAGAAGGAAAGTGCATTTCCGAAAAACCGCGGATTTTGCGGAAAAGAAAGCGGAATGCTTGTCAAAAGCCCCTGGTTTTGATACACTTCTCCTATTACCAAGCTGGAGGACAAAGATGGAAAAGCTGTTTATTCCCGGAGATATCCTATTGCCCAAAAATACAGACCTTGCGCTCTGGAGCGTGATTGCCTGCGACCAGTTTACCTCCCAGCCCGAATACTGGGATGCGCTGGACGCGCGGGTGGGGGAGGCGCCCTCAAGCCTCCGGCTGATTTTGCCCGAGGCCTATTTGGAGAGCCGGAATATCACTGCGGAAACCTTAAAAATTAACGAGACCATGAACCGCTATTTGGCGGAGGGGCTCTTTGAAACCATAGCGCAGTCTTACATCTATGTGGAACGACAGGTGCTCTCGGGGACGACACGCCGCGGACTTGTGGGACTGATTGACCTGGAGGCCTATGACTACCGATTTGATTCCCGCTCGCCCGTTCACGCAACAGAGCGGACGGTGGAGGACAGGCTGCCACCCCGGGTTGAAATCCGAAGGGAGGCGAGCCTGGAGTTGCCCCACATCGTGGTTCTAATTGACGACCCGGAAAACAAGGTGCTGCATGGACTTTCAAACGGCGAGCCTCTGTATGACTTCACCCTCATGGATGGCGGCGGGCACATTAGGGGCTGCCGCGTCTCAGGGGAAAAGGCCGAGGGCGTGGAAAAGGCTCTTGCAGCCCTCTCTAACCCCGCTTTCATCGCAGAGCGTTATGGGCTGCGGGATAGACCGCCCATCGCCATTGCCATGGGCGACGGAAACCACAGCCTGGCCACAGCCCGCCTCTGCTGGGAAACCATCCGTGAGGGGCTTTCCGAGGAAGAAAAAAAGACCCATCCCGCCCGATTTGGTCTTGCGGAGCTGATTAACATTCACGACGAGGCCATTGTCTTTGAACCGATTCATCGGGTGATTTTTGATACCGACCCCGCGGACTGTCTCGAATGGGCTAAGGCTTTTTTCACCGCCCACGCCGGAACAGGCAAGGGCAGCCACAGCCTCCGTCTCGCCTGGGGGGACAGGCTGGAGAGCATTGAGGTCAAAGGACATACAATTGGCAGCCTGATTGCCAAAGGCCAGGAATTCTGCGAGGCCTATCTCGCAGAGCGGGGCGGCAGGCTGGACTACATCCACGACGACGACACGACCCTAGAGTTTTCCCGCAGACCCGGCACCCTGGGGCTTTTGCTGCCCGCCATGGACAAAAATGAGCTCTTCCCCTCGATTATGGAGAGCGGCGTGTTTCCGGCCAAGAGCTTTTCCATCGGGCCCGCCCGGGACAAGCGCTATTACCTGGAGTGCAGAAAAATTAAATAGACGAGACAATGAAAAAGCCCCGGACTGAGTTCAGTCCGGGGCTTCGTTTTTTTAAGTTACACTGCGGCATAGATGCCGGCTTCTTGGTGGACAAGTCCCTTTTTCTCCAGGCTTTCCAGATGCTTTAGAAGCATGAGCTTCTCCCAAAACAGCACATAGTTTGTGGGGATTTCGGGGTAAATGTGCTTTTCCCGGGCAAGGCCGTGGATGTCCACGGGGGCCTGCCGCAGCCGCTGATAGATGCGTTCCTCGCGCGCCTCGATGCGGGATTTGAACTCCTGCAGGCGGGGAATGGGGTTTTCAATCACCTTGCGGATGTGGCTGGACATCAGGCGTCCGGGGGCAAGGGCAATAATTTTATCGATGGAGCGGACGGTCTCCCAAGGGTCTGACAGCTGCTCGCCATACCAGGGTCCTACCCGGGTCATGCAGATGTCGGAGCTGTAGAAAAAATCCTCCTCCGGGAAGAAAAAGCAACAATGCCCCACGGAATGCCCCGGCAGGTGCAACACCTGAACCTTCGTTTTGCCGAGGTCAAAGGTATCGCCGTCTACAAAGCTTTTGACCTCCCGCTGGTAGTCAAAGCTCTTTTTTTGCCGAAGCTCGGGTATGTCCAAGCCGATTTCGGTGTTGGCCTCCAGGAAATCCGCTCCGGGCATCAGCTCCGGCCAGAGGTCGATGGAATTATACTCCATGGCCAGCCCCGGCACCCGCAAAACGTCCGTCTCCAGTGCGTGAATCCACAGCTGTGCCTGGGGAAAGAGCCCCATGCCCCGTGTGTGATCCATGTGATGGTGGCTGAGCAGGACCTGGTCAATCACGGAGGGATTAATGCCCTGAAGACCCTCCTCATCCATACCTGCCTCCAAAACAGCCTGTACCTCGTCGTCAATATAAATCCAGTTGCTAAAGGTGAAACCCTGTTCAGAAATCATCAGCTTAATTTTATCTGTAATATTCAGCTGCATCGCCAAAAATCTCCCTTCTAAGGCTGCTGTACCGCACTCGCATACAGCTGGGGCTCAAACAAGGAGCATTAAACTCCATTATTAGGGATTTGTCCAGTGCTTTTTGCCAAATTCGATAAGTTCATCTCTGCTTACAGGCGGAGAAATTTTTGCGTTTATAGGGCTTGGCGATTTCTCATGGGAATATCCGGCGGACAAGTTAAATATGATGTAGCAAACAGGGCGTGAACAAACTGCCCGAAGAAAGCCTTGGAGGATGGGGAGATGGTCACAGTGAAAAGCGAAACAAGCGAGCTGCTCCGAGGGGCGAGGCTTTTGCCTCCCTTTCTGCGCACAGAGCTGCTCCGTCTGCCGGAGGAGCTGGCAGGGCAGGCGGAGGAGATTCGACTGCGGGTGGGCAGGCCGCCGGCTCTGATGCTGGGCGATCGGGAGCTGGATTTCGCCCCCAGCCACAAGGTGACGCCGGCAGAGCTGCAGCTGGTTTTGGAAATTGCCACACGCGCCTCTGCCCACACCTATGCCGACAGCATTCGGGCGGGCTTTGTCACAGCCGAGGGGGGCTGCCGCTTGGGACTATGCGGAACGGCGGTGACGGAGGATTTCCGGATTTCCGGACTCCGGCGGCTGTCCTCAATCTGCATCCGGATTCCCCATGAAAAAAAAGGCTGTGGAGATACGGTTTTCGGCCAGCTGACAAAGGGCGGATTTGCCTCGACGCTGATTCTCTCGCCCCCGGGCGGCGGAAAGACCACCCTGCTGCGGGAGCTGATTCGCAGACTGTCTGACGGCGGGCTGCAGACGGCGCTGGTGGACGAGCGCAGTGAGGTTGCGGGAACCTTTGAGGGACAGCCATCCTTTGATCTGGGGGCAAGGACAGACGTTTTGACAGGCGCACCCAAGTGCGAGGGCATCTTTTTGCTCCTACGCTCCATGTCGCCCCGGATTGTGGCCTTCGACGAGATTACAGCGCCCACAGACATTGAGGCGGCGGAGACGGCGGCAAACTGCGGGGTGCGGCTCTTGGCAACCGCCCACGGCGAGAGCCTGACAGACCTCGCCCGGCGTCCCCTTTACAGCAGGCTCTTGGAGCGGGGCATCTTCAAATGGGGGGTCATTATCGAAAACGAGGGGGGCAAACGGCGTTACAGGGTGGAGGAAATCGGATGAAGGGCGTCGGCGCGATTTTCCTTGTTGCGGCCTGCCTGCTGCTGGGACTGGGACAGGCTCGGCTCCTGCTGCGCAGAAGGGACAGCCTTGCAGGAATGTTAGACGCGCTGCGATATATGAATGCCGAGCTAAAAAACGGCGCCTGCCCCATTCCGGAGCTGTTTTTTGCGCTGGAGGACAGGGCAGAAGGGCAGCTCCGTCCGTTTTTTGCGGGCTTAAACATAAGGATGCAGGGCTTTGGCGAGGAGAGCCTCGCCGAGATTTGGCGCGGCTGCGTCGAAACGGACAAGAGCCTTGTGCTCAAGGAGGAGCAGCGGCGGGAGCTGGGCAGGCTGGGAAATTACCTGGGACGCTATTCGGGAGAGGAGCAGTCCCAGGCGTTGGGGCTCTGCATGACCCGGTTGGAGGCGGAGCTTTTGGCGGCAAGACAGGAGGCGGGACAGGGAATGAAGCTTTACACTGGGTTGGGGCTCTGCATTGGGCTGATGCTCACGGCGGTGCTGCTGTAACCCGCCAAGAAATGAAACGAAGCCAGGTGCGACAGACGGCTTCAAACGATGTCGGCCAGGCCGGGAGGATAAAACATGGATGTGGATCTCATCTTTAAGATTGCAGCAGTGGGCATTTTGGTCGCCGTTTTAAACATTCTGCTCACCCGCTCCGGTCGGGACGACCAGGCGCTGATGGTCACCTTGACGGCGCTGGTGGTGGTGCTTGCCCTGGTGGTGAAGGAAATCAGCGGCTTGTTTACCCTAATTAAAGACCTGTTCGGTCTGTAGCGATGGAGCTGATATTAAAGGCTCTTGTAATCGGTGCAGCCGCCGCTGTGATGACCCTGGTTATTAAAAAAACCAACCCCGAGCTCTCCCTTCTTTTAGGACTTTCCGCCGCCGTGCTAATTACAGGCATGTCCCTAAAGGCATTGTCGGCGGTGCTGGAGGTACTGAAAATGGTTGAGCTGGGCAGCGGTTTTTCCTCCGCCTACACAGCGCCGATTCTCAAATGCGTGGGCATCGGAATAGCGGCCCGCATCGGCGCCGATATTTGCAAGGACTCGGGACAGGAGGCGCTGTCCTCGGGGGTAGAAATTTGCGGAGCGGTCTGCGCCCTGTATGTGTCCCTGCCACTGGTTAAAACCTTGCTGCGAATGATAGAGGAGCTGGCATGAAAGGCTTTGTAACGGCAGTTTTTATCATCATCACCACTATTTTCGCCCTCTCGGGCTTTGCCCTGGCAGAGGAGGGCGAGGGTGTTGTCGCCCAGCCGCCCACCGTAGACCGGCAGGCGGAGGCCATGGAGCTGGACAAGGTGCAGGACGCACTGCCCCCGGAGGTCGGCGAAATCCTTGGCGGATTAAAGCCCACGGAAACGGGGATGGGGGACAAGGGCTTAGAGCGGCTTTGGAAGGCGGCCAAGGAAGACGCTCTGAGCATTTTTAATAATGCCCTGTCCTCGGCGCTGAAAATCATCGCGGTAGTGCTCCTGTGCACGGCGGCGGGGACTGCTATGGGGGAGGGTCCCGCCAAGGAAATGGTACGATTTGGGACAACGGTCTCCGTTGCCGCCGTTGCTGTGAGCAATGTGCACTCCTTTATTGGCCTGGGGGTCGACACACTCTACCGCCTGTCCGACTACTCCAAGGCGCTGCTACCCGCCATGTGCACGGCGGCGGCAAGCGCGGGCGCCTTCACCTCGGCCTCGGCAAAATATGCGGCGACGGCGCTGTTTTTAGATGTACTCATCAGCATTTCCACAAAGCTTATCATGCCGCTAATCAGCATCTATCTCGCCGCCGCTATGGCAAACGCCGTACTGGACAAGGACAACCTTGCAAACATCTCAAAGTTTTTGAAATGGGCTTGCACCACGGCACTCAGCCTTCTTGTAACAGGCTTTGTGACCTACCTGGGTATGACGGGGCTAATCAGCGGCAAGGCCGACCAAATGGCAGCAAGGGTGACTAAAACCGCCCTGGGAACCGCCTTGCCTGTTGTGGGCGGCATCCTCTCGGACACGGCGGAGACCTTGGTCGCCGGGGCGGGACTTCTGCGCAACGCCATCGGCATCTTCGGGCTGTTTGCGGTGACAGCGGTTTGCCTCCTGCCCTTTTTGAAGCTGGGCGTGCACTATCTGGTCTATAAGGGCACGGCGGCCTTTGCCGAGGCGCTGGCGGACAAGCGGTTAGCGGAGCTGATTTCCGATGTGGGCACGGCCTTCGGAATGCTTCTGGCTCTGGTTGGCGCGGGCGGAATTATGCTCTTTGTCTCGGTGATTTCCAGCATGAAGGCGGTGACGGCACTATGACAGACTTTGCAGGCAGTTGGGTGCGCGCAATTGCCGGCGCTGCTCTGATTTGCGCAGCGGCAGGCGCCTTGACCCCAAAGGGGCGTGTCAAGGGAGTCTTGAAGCTGGTCTGCGGCCTTGTGCTTGTTATCGCCATGCTCCAGCCCTTAATTGGGGCAGACCTCAGCGGCTTGGCACTGGATATTTCCGAATATCGCAGGCAGGCTGATGAGATTACAGGGAGTGCTGCCCAAAAGGAAAACGGACTTTCCCGGGCAATCATACAAGACGAATTGAACGCATATATATTGGACAAAGCGGCAGGACTTCAAACCCCCATACAGTCTGTGTCAGTTGTTATGAAGTGGGGGGAAGGGGACTGCTGGTATCCCCATGAGGTAAGCCTGACAGGGGATCTGCCCCTGTGGGAAAAGGAACGGCTCACAGCCGAGATTGAAGCCGAGCTGGGCGTCCCCCGAGAACGGCAGTATTGGAGCGAACATGAAGAATGAGAAAAAAGGGTCAGACAAACTTTCTGCAATTTTCAAAAATAAATACGCTCTTTTTGCCCTTGCTGCCGGCCTGATTCTTCTTTTATGGTCGCCGGGCGGACAAAAAGAGGAGGCGCAGCCGGAGGAAATTGCAGCGCCGCAGTTTTCCGTGAAGGAGGAGGAGCAGAGACTGCAGAGCCAGCTCTCCCGCATCCGGGGTGCAGGCCGGGTCTCGGTTTTGCTCGCTGTCCAGGGAAGCGTCTCGCGGGAGCTGGCAGAGAGCGAGGAAGGAGCCTTGGTCGTTTCGGAAAACGGCAAGGAGAGGGTGGTTGAACTATATTATGTAAACCCAGAATATCGAGGTGCGGTGATTGTCTGTGAGGGGGCGGGGTCTGCGGAGGTTCGGCTGCGAATTCTCCAGGCTGTCTCAGCCTTCACGGGCCTAATGAGTGACAAAATCAGTATCATGGCAATGGAATAATAGAAAGGCAAGGACAAATAGAGCGGAGGAGGAACAATGAACAAGACAAAAAAATATGTTACAATCGGGGTAGTAGTGCTGTGCATCTGCGCTGCCGTTTACCTCAACTGGTCCTACAACAACGAGAAGGCGGCTTGGACGCAGCTGGAAGGCGCGGGGCTGGCAGGCGCAAAGTCCCAGGAGGAGCTGGCAACCGGGCTGGAGGAACGGATTTCGGACTATTTTGCAACGGCCAGGCTGACAAGGCAGCAGTCCAGGGATCAGGCGCTGTCGCTGCTGCGGACCGCGGCCTCGGCAGAGACGGCTTCCCAGGAGACCATTGACGGGGCGATGAACGCCATTGCCGCCATGGCCAGCTATTCCATGCTGGAGACCCAGGTTGAAAATCTACTTGTGGCAAAGAGCTTTGCAGACTGCGTGGCCTTTATCAGCGCGGAAGGGGTAATCCTTGCCGTTCCCGCGCCGGCAGAAGGGCTGACAGCAGAGGAGGTTGCCAAGATTACGGACACCATCGTCACCGAAACAAACTTTACGCCCACGCAGCTTCGGGTGATTGAGGTTAAGAACAACGCCGGAACCTCCAATGCGCCCAACTCGCCCAATGCAACCACAGCGCCCAATGCGACCGCCGCTCCCAACGCTCCCAATGCGACCGTCGCGCCCAATAATCCCAATGCGCCGGCAAACCCAAATTCCCCCCAGACCGGCGGGTCGGGAGACAGCTTTGACGAGACCTGGTTAAATGAGGAAGTCGGCTTGGAGTAAAAAATGAATTTTGCTTTATTTTTTCGAGATGTTGTGGTAAAATACATGAAAGCGTTTTTTAGGCTTGCCTGCATGAAGCCCAAACGCCCCGCAGGCGGACTTCAAGCGAGCCGGAGAAACTGTTTTGAAACCACATCAGTCATCGAGGAGGAGCAAAAATGTCTGATAACTATATAACCACAGAGACCGACCAGGGTAAGATCAGCATATCCGAGGAGGTCATCGCCGTTATGGTCGGCGCCGCCATCGCAGAGGTCGAGGGCGTTGAGGGTCTCGCCAACACCGTTGGCACCGACATCCTGGACTTCATCGGCAAGAAAAATCTCCCCAAGGGCGTAAAGGTCACGCTTTTAGAGGAGAACATCACCATTGATGTTTTGGTGATGGTCGCCTTCGGCTGTGTCATCACAGATGTGGCAAAGAAGATTCAGATTGCCGTTTCCAACGCTGTGGAGGCCATGACGGGGCTTTCCGCCACGGTGAACGTCCATGTGAGCGGCGTTTCCTTCCCCAGAAATAAGCAGTAAAAGAGATTGGAAAGCGGAGCGCAATGCATCCGCTTTCCAACTGTTTATCTTTCGCGCCCTTTCCATTCACACTTCGGAGGATGACCAATGATGACAAGAACCATGGCAAGAGAAATTGCCGTAATGCTTGGCTTTGCCCTTGCCGACGCGCCCGAGCGCACAGCAGAGGTCTTAGAAAGCTTTTTTGACAAGGAATATTATGAGAGCCTTGGGGCGGAGCACCCGCTTTTTTCCGAATATCCCAGAAAAAAACACCTGGCCTATATCCGGACAATCGTCTCCGGCGTTGCGGAATGCCGGGAGGAGCTGGACGGCTACATTGAAAAATATACGAAAGGCTGGAAGCTCTCTCGCATCTCCCGGATTGCCGCCGCCCTGCTGCGCACCGCGATTTTTGAGGTGCTCTATCTCGACGAGGTGCCCGACAGCGTTGCAATCAACGAGGCTGTGGAGCTCTCCAAGGGCTATGAGGAGCCAGAGACGGTCTCCTTTATCAACGGGATTTTAGGCTCCTTTATGCGCGAGGAGCGGGGCAGTGAGCCCACAGCCGAGCGCGAGTCGGAGGAGGAAGCTGTTTTGGAGGGGACTGCTCCCGAGGCGGAAGCTGTCTTGGAGGCGGAAGCTCTTCCTGAGGAAGCGGCCGAGCCCGAGATGGAGGCAGCTTTGGAGAAAGAGCCCTCTGCCGAGGCGGAGGACTGAGCATGGAAACGCCGGTCTATTCCGTTACCGCGCTGAATAACCACATAAAAAACCTGATGGAGGCGGACCCGCTGCTTGCGGGCTTGGCTGTTCAAGGCGAAATTTCAAACTACAAGCTCTATCCCTCAGGCCACCATTATTTTTCGCTCAAGGATCAGGAAAGCGCAGTCCGCTGCGTGATGTTTAAGGGAAACGCCTCCGGTCTGCGCTTCAAGCCCGAAAACGGCATGAGCGTCACGGCTGTGGGGCGCGTCACTGTTTTTCCCAGAGACGGCGCCTATCAGCTCTATTGCAGCCAGCTGTTCCAGGAGGGGATGGGAGACCTGCACCAGGCCTTCGAGCAGCTCAAGGAAAAGCTCATGAAGGAGGGGCTGTTTGACGCCGCCCACAAGAAGCCGCTTCCCCGGTTTCCCGAGAAAATTGCACTGATTACCTCCTCCGCGGGCGCTGCTGTACGAGATATGATTCGCGTTTTGGGCAAGCGCTGGCCCATGAGCCAGGTGGTTTTGCTACCTGTCCGGGTCCAGGGAGCGGAAGCCCCGCCGGAGATTGCGGGCGCTTTGCGCTATGCCAACAAATACAAGGTTGCGGACTTAATCATTACAGGTCGAGGCGGCGGCTCCATTGAGGATCTCTGGGCCTTTAACGACGAGCGCGTGGCAAGGGCAATTTTTGACTCGGAAATTCCGGTCATCTCCGCTGTAGGGCACGAGCCGGACGTGACGATTGCAGACTATGTGGCCGATTTGCGGGCGGCAACCCCCTCCAACGCAGCGGAGCTTGCCGTGCCTGACCGGGCGGAACTGTTAGAGACGCTTTTAACCCTGGAGACCCGCACTGCCCAGGCTATGCGAAAAGCCCTTTCGGAGCGGGCGGCAAGGCTGTCTGAGCTCTCCTCCCGCCGGGTGATGCAGAAGCCGGGGGCTTACATCGACCAGAAACGCATGGAACTAGACCATCTTTCCGAGGGTCTGCTGCTGCGCTATGAGCGCCTTTTGGCCCGAAAAAAGCAGAACTATGTGAAGCAGGCCGCCATGCTGGATGCGCTGAGTCCTTTGAAGGTTTTGGCGAGAGGCTATTCGATTGCCTCGGACAAAGCAGGCAGGGCGGTTAGCACGGCCGAAGGCGTGGAGCCGGGGGACAAGCTGAGCCTCAGGCTGAGCCGAGGCGCCTTACATTGCACCGTTGACGAAGTAATGAACTGATGATAAAGGGAGGAAAAACCCTATGCCAAAGAAAAATATGAGCTTTGAGCAGTCCATGGAGCGGCTGGACGCCATTGTAAAGCTTCTCGAAAAGGGCGAGGCCCCGCTGGACGAGTCCCTGGCACTGTTCGAGGAGGGCACGGCCCTAATTTCCGCCTGCGGCAAGCTGCTAGACGCCGCAGAGCAGAAGGTTGTCATGCTCCGCAAGGGAGCGGAGGGCGCGCCCGAAGAGCTCCCCTTTGAGGAGGCGGAGTGATGTCCGCTGTCTATGAAAACTATAAGGCTCTGGTGGAAGAGGTTCTGGAAAAGGCCTTTGCCGAGGGAGAAGCCCTGCCCCAGCACAGGCTTTTGGAGGCCATGCGCTACAGCCTTTTGGCAGGGGGAAAGCGGATTCGTCCGGTTCTGACTCTTGCCTTCTGTGCAGCTATGGGAAAGGAGCCGGAGCAGGCGCTGCCTGCCGCCCTAGCCCTCGAGCTGCTGCATACCTATACCCTGATTCACGACGATTTGCCCTGCATGGATGACGACAGCCTGCGCCGAGGCAGACCCACAAACCACATCGTCTTTGGCGAGGGCGCAGCAACCCTGGCCGGAGACGCCCTCCAGGCCGAGGCCTTCGGCTGTATTCTGCGCGCAGACCTGCCCGCTCAAGTCCGGGTGGATTGCGCCCTTGCTCTGGCAAACGCCGCCGGGGTGGACGGGGTCTGCGGTGGACAGCAGCTGGACATGGAGGCAAACGGCAAGGATTTGGACGAGTCCGGTCTTACCGAAATTCAGTCCCGCAAGACCGGAAGCTTACTTGCCGCCGCCTGCCTCATGGGTGCGATTGCCGGTGGGGCGGACGAGGGGCAGCGGGAGGCGGCCTTGATCTACGGCTCCGCCTTGGGCGCTGCCTTCCAAATTCGGGACGATATGCTGGATGTAATGAGTACAACCGAGGTGCTGGGCAAGGCCGTCGGCTCGGATCAAAAGCTGTCCAAGGCCACCTTTATGGGTTTGCTGGGTGAGGCGGAATGCGAAAGACGCATCGAAAAGCTCACGGACTATGCCAAGGAGACCGTCCGGAAGGCCTTCGAAAAACCCGAATTTCTGCTTCAATTTGCCGATGAACTGCGCATTCGCACAAGCTGAGGACAGACAATATTCATTCTGCGATGAATAAAACAGGAAAAACGCCGGTTTACACTTGTATAAACCGGTGTTTTTTGATAGTATAATTAAGATGTGCAAATTTGGATTTTGCCGTGGAGAGCTGCGGCAGTAAAAGATAAAATGATTGCGAAAAACTTGGTTTTTCCATTTATTTAGAGGTAAAAGAGCATTGGATAAACAAAATGAAATCGAGCTACCCGAAAATCTTCGCAGCCTGTCCCCGCAAGAACTCAAGGATTTGAGCGCGGAAATCAGGGCTTTTTTAATTGACCATGTATCCAAGACGGGCGGGCACCTGGCCTCAAACCTGGGTGTTGTGGAGCTGACGCTGGCTCTCCATCGGATTTACAATACAGAGACGGATCGGTTGGTTTTTGACGTGGGACACCAGAGCTATATCCATAAAATCCTCACAGGCCGCCAGATGGACTTTCCCACCCTCCGCAAGCTGGGGGGGCTTTCAGGTTTTCCCAAGCCCAAGGAGAGCGCCCACGACGCAGCCGTTGCGGGGCACGCTTCCACCTCCGTCTCCGCGGCTTTGGGCATGGCGCGGGCGCGCAGCCTTGCCGGGGAGGACTACAGCGTTGTTGCCTTAATTGGCGACGGGGCGCTGACCGGCGGCCTGGCTTATGAGGGACTCTGCGACGCGGGGCAGTCCGGCGAGCCGCTGGTTGTGGTGCTCAACGACAACGGAATGTCCATCGACAGCAACGTGGGCGGTATTTCCGCCATGCTGGCGCAGCTGCGGCTCAGACCCGGGTATATTCGCTTCAAGCGGCGCTACCGAACAGTGTTCGAAAAGCTCCCCGCCCTGTACCGCTTTAACCATAAGGTTAAGGAATGGATTAAACGTAGGCTCTTGCCCGGCAGCATTTTTGAGGATTTGGGCTTTCACTACCTGGGGCCTGTGGACGGCCACGATATCTCCACCCTGGAAACCGTCATCGGCTGGGCAAAGGAGCTGAAAACGCCGGTTTTGGTACACGTCATCACCCAAAAGGGCAGGGGCTACAGCTTTGCCGAGCAGGAGCCGGAATACTACCACGGGGTGGACGCCTTTGACACTGAGCAGGGTGTGGACAAGGGGAAGAAGGACAGCTTTTCCGAAAAATTCGGTGAAATCCTCACAGAGCTTGCCGAGAAGGACACCTCGATTGTTGCCGTCACCGCCGCCATGTGCGCGGGAACGGGGCTCTCGGGCTTTTCCGGAAAATTTCCCCAGCGGTTCTTTGACGTGGGCATTGCCGAGGGGCACGCCGTCACCATGTGCGCAGGTCTTGCGAGCCAGGGTGCAAAGCCTGTTTTTGCCGTCTATTCCAGCTTTTTGCAGCGGGGCTACGACATGCTGATTCACGACGTGTCCATCTCCCGGCAGAAGGTGGTGCTGGCTGTAGACCGCGCGGGGCTTGTTGGGCGCGACGGGGAGACCCACCAGGGCGTGTTTGACCTGGCCTACCTATCCTCCGTTCCCCAGCTGGCAATTTTCAGCCCTGCCAGCTATGCCGAGCTGAAAGACATGCTGGAATTGGCGCTCTACCGGGTGGAAGGCCCTGCCGCGATTCGCTATCCCCGCGGGGGCGAGGGCGAATATCGGGCGAGCGCGGGCAGCGCCCCCAGCAGTCTCCTGCGGGAGGGCAAGGACGTGACCCTCGTCTGCTACGGCGTCATGACAAATGAAATGCTTAAGGCCGCGCGCCTTTTGGAGGAGCGAGGGCTTGACCCCGAACTGATTAAGCTGAACTTCTTAAACCCCTTGGACACCGAGGCGGTTCTGCACTCCCTGCGAAAAACCGGCAGGCTCTTAACGGCGGAGGAGGTCTGTGCCTTTGGCAGCGTTGGTTCCCGTTTGCTGGAAGCCTGCGCTCGGGAGAAGGTCGTCCTAAAGGCCTGCAAGACCCTGGACTTGGGCGGCGGGCTGGTGCCCCATGGTGGGGTGGGGGAGCTTCTGGAAATGAAGGGACTGGACGCCGAGAGCCTTACCGAAGCGGCGGCTGCCCTCTGTGAGGAGGAAAAAACCCGATGAAAAAGCAGCGGTTAGACCAGCTGGTCTTTGAGCGTGGGCTCACAGAGAGCAGAGAGCGGGCAAAAACAACGATTATGGCAGGCCTTATTCTCGTAAACGGCCAGCGGATGGACAAGCCCGGAACTTCAGTGCCCGAGGACGCTGTGATTGAACGCAAGAGCGGCGGTCTGCCCTATGTGAGCCGGGGCGGTCTCAAGCTGGAAAAGGCGCTGAAGTCCTTTGACCTTGCGCCCGAGGGGCAAATCTGCATTGACTGCGGCGCCTCCACAGGCGGTTTTACGGACGTGCTCTTGAAAAATGGGGCAAAGAAAGTCTTTGCCGTGGATGTGGGCTATGGACAGCTGGCCTGGAGCCTGCGCTGCGACGAGCGGGTGGTGAATATGGAGCGAACAAACCTCCGCCTTGTAACGCCGGAAGCCATCGGCGAGCCCATTGACCTGGCGGTGATGGACCTGTCCTTTATCTCTGTGCGGCTGGTGCTTCCGGTTGTGGCAAAGCTGCTCCGGGAGGACGGGCTTGTGGTCTGCCTACTCAAGCCCCAATTTGAGGCCGGGCGGGAGAAGGTTGGAAAAAAAGGCGTTGTGCGGGAAAAATCCACCCATCTTGAGGTGGTGCAGTCCTTTTTGGACTTTGTGCCCGGCGCTGGCTTTACGGTGCTGGGGCTGGACTTTTCTCCAATTCGCGGGCCGGAGGGCAATATTGAGTATCTCGTTTATCTGCGCCGCGGGCAGCATGAGGGGCAGACGCCGGACGCCATTTCCGTTGTGGAGGCCTCTCACAGCAGTCTGGAGCACTGATTGGAAAGGAAGATGCCGGTGGGAAATAAAATTGTTCTATGTCCGAACCCGGAGCGGGACATCGGACTTGTGAACACCTATAGGGTTTTGCGCCTTTTGGAAGAAGCGGGGCATGAGGTTATCATTAGCCTTGTCTTCCAAGGAGAAGAGTGGGCAGAGGAAGTCCCGGAGTATCCCGTGCTGCATGAGGCGGTCAAGGACGCCGCCTTGATTGTCTGCTTTGGCGGCGACGGAACGATTTTGAAAACCGCAAGAGCCGTGATTGACAATCCAATCCCAATTCTCGGGGTGAATCTGGGGCACAAGGGCTTTATGGCGGAGCTGGAGCCCAACGAGACAGAGCTTGTGCTCGCTGCGGCAGACGGACATTACCGCCCCATTCGCCGTATGATGCTGGATGTGGAGCTGATTCGGGACGGCCAAATTATTTTTTCCGACAGCGCCCTAAACGACGCGGTCATCTGCGGAACGGCAACGACGATTAAGATCGCGGCCTTTGGGGATGGCTCAAAAATCACCGAATATGCGGGCGACGGCATTGTGGCGGCAACGCCGACAGGCTCAACGGCCTATTCCCTTTCCGCGGGCGGCTCCCTGGTGGAGCCTACGGCAGAGAATATTCTGCTCACGCCCATCTGCGCCCACATTATGACCGTGCGCCCCTTCGTTCTTGCACCTGACCGGGTGGTGACCATCCGGGCGGCCGGCAATGAGGGCAAGCAGATTTGGCTTTCGGTGGATGGCGGCGCCCTGATTCCGTTTTTAAAACACGATGCCCTGCGCATTCGGAAATCGACGCACACAACGATTATGGCGCAGGTTTCCAACAAGAGCTTTTATGATATTGCTTACATGAAACTGGGGGAAAGAACATGAAATCGTCAAGGCAGGA
>CAYXNK010000016.1:0-5714 GCA_964466395.1 uncultured Oscillospiraceae bacterium
TTACCGGCTCTTTCGACAAAAGAGGTTCATCGTCTGCGGGCGATGAACCCCTTAGTTTAAAGCTTTCATTTTCCAACATTTTCATCAACTTCACGCAAGCTCTGCATTGCCGCTGCCAGAATCGAACATACTATGCAATGAGTGATAGGAGTGTGATAAAATGTTGGAGAATGATCAATTTAAGAGAACCCGAACGCCTGTTTCATCTCAGCCGCTTCAACCGCCCGGGTGGCGTCTTCACCGAGACCTTTATGGAGAACTTGAGCATCCGATCGGCAGCTTACCTTTCGGCTTTTTCCAAAGTGACAAATCTAGGCGGGTGCGCCTCCCGCAGTTTGTGGGAAAAGTAAGAGAAATTGCGGCCTGGTGCGGTTGACGCTAGAGGGCATTTGACGTATAATATTTTTAATTAGCACTTTAATGAACCATATAACACGAAAAAAAAGGTCTTTTAGACCCGGGAGGAATTTTATGGGATTGTCGTCTTATAACCCCTACGAATCTGCTCAGAAGCAGTTTGATGATGTGGCGGACAAGATAAATCTTGACCCCTCAACCCGCGAGCTACTGCGTCAGCCCAGCCGCGAATATCATGTGACCATTCCTGTGAAAATGGATGACGGCACAACAAAGGTGTTTAACGCCTACCGCATTCAGCACAACGACGCCCGTGGCCCCGCAAAAGGCGGCATTCGCTTTCATCCCCAGGAGACAGTGGACACCATTCGCGCCCTGTCCATGTGGATGACCTGGAAGTGCGCGGTTGTAGACATTCCTCTGGGCGGCGGAAAGGGCGGCATCATCTGTGATCCCCACCACCTCTCCCAGGGCGAGCAGGAGCGGCTTTGCCGCGGCTATGTCCGCCAAATGGCCAAGAACTTTGGCCCCGTAAACGACGTTCCCGCCCCTGACGTGATGACAAATGGCCAGCACATGCTCTGGATGCTGGACGAATATGAGACCATTACCGGCGGCCGTTACCCCGGCGCCATCACCGGAAAGCCCGTGGGCATGGGCGGCTCTCTGGGTCGCACCGAGGCCACAGGCTACGGCGCCATCTACTGCCTCAGAGAGGCGCTCAAGGTCTTGGAGCTGGACATTGCAAAGACCACTGCCAGCCTTCAGGGCTTCGGCAACGTGGCCGAGCACGCGGCAAGGCTCTACAGCCAGTATGGCGGCAAGATTATCGCCATTTCCAGCTGGGACAACACCGACAAGAAGGCCTATACCTTCCGCCGGGCAGAGGGACTGGATGTTGATCAGATGACCAGCATCAAGGACTCCTTCGGCACCATCGACAAGGAGAAGGCCAAGGCACTGGGCTGCGAGATTTTAGATGGCAACGACTGGCTCAGCCAGGACGTGGACATTCTTCTGCCCTGCGCTATGGAAAACCAGCTCACCCCTGAGACCTTCCCCTTAATCAGCCGCCAGGTCAAGGTCATTTGTGAGGGTGCAAACGGCCCCACAACACCGGACTGCGACCCGCTGATTCAAGAGCGGAACATTTATCTGGTGCCCGACTTCCTCTGCAATGCCGGCGGCGTAACCTGCAGCTATTTTGAGCAGGTTCAGTGCAACATGAACTATTTCTGGCCCAAGGAGGAGGTTCTCGAGAAACTTGAATACAAGATGACCACCGCCTTCCACGCCGTCCACCAGGTGGCGCAGGAAACGGGCATCTATATGCGCGACGCGGCCTATGTGATTGCCATTCACAGGGTTGCCGAGGCGGTGAAGCTCCGCGGCTGGATCTAAACCCCAGGTGCTTCGCAACAATAAGAAATATACGGATTGTGGGGAATTGTGAAACGACAGGAACTGGGTTTTGCGATTCCCCCTTCCATTCTGTTTCAGGAGGCATGAAATATGGAACGATTTCGCGACGCGCCGATTGATGCCTTGGTGGAACGCGCCAAGGAACTGGAATGCCTATATTTAATTGATGAGGCACTGATGGGATCGGAAGTGCCAGCCGTTTTTTCAGAGCTTATCCGCCTCATCCCCATCGGCTTTCGCGACCAGAAGTCCTGCACCGCCGAGATCGAGCTTGACGGCAGGGTCTATTCGGCAAAGCCTGTGGGAGACTACGACCCGGCGCTTGAAACGCCTATTGTCGTCAGCGGGGAGCACCGGGGGCTGGTTCGGGCGATGTACCGAAAGGGCACCTTTGCCGGCGAGCCTGTGCTGTTTTTGGAAAACGAGGTCAAGCTGATGCAGACCATCTCCGCGAGAATCGCGGACAGAATCTTAAAAAACAGCCTTCTGCCCCTGGAGGATTATCGCCGAGACTGGAAGGCCATTGTCCACCTGCTGCAGAAGTCCGACCACGAATTGCTCCTGTATCTCTGCCAGCACATGCTGGCGCTGATTGCAGACGTCAGTCCCAAACTTGCGATGGAAGTCTTTGCGGAAATGGGCTGGAGCGAATATCACAGCCAGGGCGAGATTAACTTCCCCCTAGATCCCCTGCCTGACGTGAACGTGGGGCATTTGAGTGAGATTTTGTTCCGCGCGGCCAGCAGCTGTCTGGATGATCGACAAATTTATGACCGGATTAACCTATGGATTTACCAGGGCAAGACCTATGAGTTAGTCAAGATTGTGAACAAGAGGGACGCGGATATCAGCCTGATTCGTAAGGCCTTGAACCAATATCTGAAGGTCATCCGGGAGAGCGGCAACCCCAGCCAGGCCACCCGCCGCTGGCTGACTGTGGAGCTTTCCCGCCGCTTCCTCACAGACCATCCCAAGCTCATTGACATCGCCCAGAAATATATCACTGTAGAGGATTTTTCAAATCTTTTGGACGTCTATCTCTCCTCGCCCAACGGCATCGGAAAAATTGGTGGTAAGGGTAGCGGCTTTTTCATCGCCAACAAGATTCTGGCGCTGGAGCAGGAGGAGGGTGGACAGTTCTCTCAGGTTCGTATCCCCAAAACCTGGTTTATCTCTGCCGAAGAGCTGCCCACCCTGATTGAGGGCAACGGTCTGGACGAGCTGAACGAATTCAAATACCGCGACCTCTCGGAAATCCGCACGAACTATCCCCGCATCATCCAGATGATAAAAAGCGCTCGGCTCTCCTCCTATGTCTATGACCAGCTTGGAAGAATCCTTGACGATTGTGGGGATAAACCCTTAATCGTCCGATCCTCCAGCCTGCTGGAGGATCAGATTGACACCTCCTTTTCCGGCAAATATAAGAGCCTTTTCATCATTGGTGCCGGCACAAATGCGGAGCGTCAGCAACGGCTGGAGGAGGGGGTTTTAGAGGTTTACGCCTCCCTGTTCAACCCAGACTCCATCCAATATCGCAAGGAGCGCGGCCTTTTGGACTGCGTAGAAAAAATGGGCATCATGGTGCAGGAGGTGGTGGGAACACGAGTCGGCCCCTATTACTTCCCCCTGTATTCCGGTGTGGCCTTCAGCCAGAATGAGCTGCGCTGGTCGCCCCGCATCCGCAAGGAGGACGGTCTTTTGCGCATGGTGATGGGTCTCGGCACAAGGGCTGTTGACCGGGTAGGCGAGGACTTTCCGATTCTGATTTCTCCCGGCCAGCCGGGACTGCGAGTCAACCAGTCTCTACCAGAGCTAAAAAAATATTCCCCTCAAATGATTGATGTCCTGGATGTGGAGCAGAACCGCTTCCTCACCCTGCCCATTGCCCAGTTGCTCCGGGAATACGGCAGCAAAATTCCCCACATCGGCCTTGCCGCCTCCCAGTGCAAATTCGACTTTGTGACAGAGGCAAACCCCTTCTCCTCAAATTTTAAAAAGGATGAGTTCGTCATCACCTTTGATGGCCTGGTTCAAAAGACACCCTTTGTCTCCCAGATGCAGGCCATGCTCCAGCTTCTCCAGGAGAAGCTGGGCTATCCTGTGGACATTGAGTTTGCAAGCGATGGGGAGCATTTTTACCTGCTTCAGTGCCGACCTCAGAGCCGCAACTATGACAACAGCCCTGTAGCGATTCCTTCAGACATCCCCTATCAAGACATTGTGTTCACTGCAAATAAATACGTCTCAAACGGCAGGGTCTGCGGCATCAAAGCCCTTGTCTATGTTGACCCCTATGCCTATAGCCAGATGGAGCGCTATGACGATTTTCTCCAGGTGCGTACGGCTGTCAGTAAACTCAACAGCCTTCTGCCCCGCCGCAGTTTCATTCTCATGGGGCCGGGGCGCTGGGGCAGCCGGGGCGACATAAAGCTGGGGGTGCCCGTCTCCTATTCGGACATCAACAACACTGCCATGCTGATTGAAATTGCTCTCGAGGAGTCGCGGTATCAGCCAGACCTGTCCTTTGGCACCCACTTTTTCCAGGATTTAGTGGAGGAGAACATCAAATATCTTCCCCTGTATCCGGAGGATCGGGACGTGGTGTTCAAAAAGGCCTTCTTCCAGGGCGAAAACATCCTGTCCAAGCTTTTGCCGGCCTTCTCACATCTGGGGGAGGTCATAAAGGTAATTCGGCTGGAGGAGAGCTTCCCCGGAAAAGAGCTCTTTGTCTTTATGAACGCCGACCTGGAACGAGCCGTCGCCTTTTTGGACCGTCCGCAGAAACATCCGGCAGGGTCTGCCCCCCTCCGCCAAGATCCGGGCGAAGCCGGCAGAAGCCGTGAAGAGGGCTGGAAATGGCGGCACTATATGGCCGAGAGGCTGGCCCAGCAGCTGGATATGGATACGTTGGGCGTGAAGGGCATTTATCTCTTCGGCAGCACAAATGCCTGTACCGCCGGACTAGGCAGTGATATTGACCTGCTCATCCACATCGACGGAGACGAGCAGCAGAGGCAGGAGCTGGACACTTGGCTGGAAGGCTGGAGCCTCGCCCTGTCGGAGATGAACTTCCTGAAAACCGGCTATTCCTGCCAGGGGCTTTTGGACGTGCACTATGTGACAGACGAGGACATTGCAAACAAGGACTCGTACGCCCTGAAAATTAATTCCCTCTATGATCCGGCACAGCCCCTGCGGCTGCGATAGCAAAGCACATAAAACACAAACCCCCGAGAGCGAACCAGCTCTTGGGGGTTTGTGCTTTAAAACAGGTATTGCAGCAGGAGCATATAGACGACGGTTCCCGCGCCGATGGATAGGAGCATCTGCCGTTTCCACAGGTGGAGCACCACAATCAGCACAATCGAAATCAGCTCCGGAAGCCCGTGACTGCCTGTGAGGGGACTTGCGTCCTTCAGGCAATAGACCACCAGAAGACTAATCACTGCCGGGGGCAGCACCTTTCCGAGATATTGGATATAGTTCGGCGTGGGCTTATGAGCGGGAAAGAGGACAAATGGCAAAAAGCGCGTGGCCATCGTACCCAGTGCCACCAGGGCAATGGTGATAATCTGTTCTGTCAGCGTCAGCGTCATTTTACCGCACCCGCCTTTGTCATGGGCTTCCGCAGTAGGGATAGCGCCAAGAGAATCAGCGCCATTGCGGGGATGATGAAGCCTCCGCTGCCAAACACAAGCAGACAGAGGGTGGAAGCGCCAAGGCCGATTAAGGCGCTGTGGTGCACTTCATCTCGCAGCCACTGCTCCAGAAAAATCACCACGAAGAGCGCCGTCATTACAAAGTCCAGCCCCTGGGTGTTAAAGGACACCAGGCCACCGAACAGTCCGCCCAGCAGGGAGGCCGTCACCCAGTAGGTCTGGTTTAGCAGGGTGACGGCCTCCCTGCTGGGCGGACTGTTCGGTGGCCTGGTG
>CAYXNK010000016.1:5724-20642 GCA_964466395.1 uncultured Oscillospiraceae bacterium
CGTGACGAAGAACATGAACCAGCCCCTGTCCACCTCCTCCGGCGGCTCTGCGGTGCAGTTGACGGAAAAGCTCTCGTCGCACATGCCAAAAATCAGGTAATACCGTTTGAGTCCGGGCACCCGGTACTTTTCCAGCATCGAAATGCCGTAAAACAGGTGGCGGGCGTTGATCATCAGGGTCAGTGCCAGGGCGTTTAGAGGGGCAAAGCCGCTGACAAGAAGCCCCACCAGCACAAACTGGATGGAGCCACCGAATACGACAATGCTGATTAGGGTGGAATAGATGAAGTTATAGCCCGAGGCAGCCATATAGATGCCATAGGCAAAGCCCAAAAAGGAAAAACCCGCAAGAATCGGGATGGTGTGGGGGAATGCGGCGTGCAGCGCACGGATTCGTGTTTCTTTCTCTGTCAATGCTCTCACCTCTTAGGCTATCCTACCATTTTCCCCTGCCTTCAAACAAGGCTGGAAATGCACAGAATCTCAGCCTTCTGAAGACAAAAACCCGAGCATTGAGACGAATTTTAGCCGCATTTTCCTCTCTGGCTCTGCTTCATGAAGACTTTCTTCAAAACTGACTCATGATAAAAAACCGCCGGAGGCTTACACGTCCGGCGGTTTCTCAAAGAGAGGAGCGAGACAGGATGGAAAGGGGAGTGCTCAATACTTTCCGTCCACCTGCTCAAAGTGGGTGGGCGCGTCGATGGACTCGCCGCCGCCAAGTAGCCAGTCGGCCTGGAGGCGCATCATCGCTTCCAAGGGCATCAACGGCATTCCCATCAGGCCGCCCAGCTTTGTGGTATTGCTGTATATGCCCGCGGGCTGTTCCTGGCCTGCAAAGGTTGGGGTCTTGTCGAAGAGCTTACCAAAGGCCTCCGCCGTCCAGCGGGTGGAGAGGCACTGGGGGCCTGTCACGTTCAGTGCAGTGGGTGGATTTGCCGTGTGCAGCAGGCTGCGGATGGCATATTCGCAGACGTCTCCCTGCCAGATGCAGTTGTAGACGCCTCGACCCAGGCTGACGGGCTTGTCGTTGTACACGGTGTTTGCGATATCAAAGAGCACGCCATAGCGCATCTCGATGGCATAGTTTAAGCGAAAGAGCAGGGACTTGGTGCCGTTGACCGCAGCAAAGTGCTCAAACACGCGCTCTCTGCCCAGGCAGGTCTGGCCGTATTCGCCGTCGGGATTGGGCTCATCGCCCTCCACGGAGCCGCCGCTTAAAATCGGCACGTCGCCATAGACGTTGCCGGTAGAAAACACAACAAAGTTGGAGTCGGGATAGCGCTCACAGACCTTTGCGGGCAGAAGGACGTTCACCGCCCAGGTGGTGGACTGGTTTCCCGTGGTGCCAAACTTTTTTCCCGCCATAAAGATGATGTTCGGGCAGTTGGGCAGGGCGGCAAGCTGGGCAGGTTCAGAGAAGTCGGACTCAATAATCTCCACTCCATAGCCCGCCATGGCCTCGGCTGTGCCGGAGCGGTCGAAAAGGGAGGCGGCCATCACGCGCTTTTGGATCCCGGCCTCTTTGCAGGCACGGGCTGCCATAATCGCAAGGCTGGGTCCCACCTTTCCGCCGGCGCCCAAAATCAGGATATCCCCCTCAATCCTCCGGATATCCTCCACCAGTCGGGGAGAGGGACGGGTCATCATTTCAAGAAGTTCTGTTGTGCCTTTCATTGCTTTCTTACCTTTCCGCCGCTTGCCAAAAATTTATTCTGCAAACGGCTTGATTATTTTCCTGAATGATAGTAAAATATCAGTAATTATCATAGTTTTTTCTAGTAACCCTAAGGAGGCAAACAATCATGAGGGAAAAACGCGCCACAATTAAGGATGTTGCCGCAGCGGCAGAGGTATCAGTGGCAACCGTATCGCGGGTACTGAGCAATGCGGACTATCCGGTTTCAGCGGAGCTGCGCGCCCGGGTGGAACAGGCCGCTCGCGATCTGTCCTTTGCATACACCATGGCACCGCGCCAGTCCAAGCGCAGCGAGGGCAACGAGCTTGCGCTGATTATTCCGAACATATCCAACCCCTTTTACATGCAGACCATTCAGGGCATTAGCGCTGTCTGCTACGAAAACGGGTATCAGCTGTTGCTCTGCAACTCGCGTCAGGACCCCGCCCGGGAGGCCTATTATCTCCAGGACTTATACAACCGCAGGGTCGCCGGCGTGATTTTGTCCTCAATCTCCGAAAACCCCAAGCCCCTAACCCGCTATATCGAGCGGGGAATGAGTTTTGTCCAGCTGGATCAGCGCTTTGACGATGCTGGCTTCAATATCAGCTATGATTCCCGCCAGGGCGCCCAAATGGCAGTGCGCCATCTGATTGAAAACGGCCACAAGCGCATCGCCTTTGCCTCCACCCCCCTGACCCGCTGGACGCGGAAGGAGATTTATAAAGGCTATGTGGAGCAACTGAAAAAAGCAGAAATCGAGCTGGATGAGAGCCTGGTGTTCATCAATGAAACCGAGCATCTGGGCGAGCTGGAAAACCAGGAAATTCTCGTGGGCACGGCCCTGGCAGCAAAGCTTGTGGACAGCGGCTGCGGCGCGACGGCTGTGCTCTGTGTCAACGACATGGTGGCCTTCGGCATGATTCACGGTCTGGATGACCGGGGCATTTCCGTCCCCGGCGACATTTCCGTGATGGGCTTTGACGATATTTCTTTTGCTGAGGCCTTTGTCCCCGCCCTCACAACGATTCACTGCCCGGCCTACGAGACCGGCCGGATTTCAGCGATGATGCTGATTGACCGGTTGCAAAACGGCAACTCCTCGTCGGTTCCTCTGAATATGCAGATGAATCCCAGGCTGGTGGAACGTGACTCGGTGCGCAACCTCTTAGACTATAATAAATAGAGACCCCCCCGCTTACAAGCCCTGTCGGCCGGCCTGTCCTGCCGACAGGGCTTGTACAATCCCCTCCAGCAGTCTTGTGGAAAACAGCAGCCGTTCGGGATAAACGCTCTCGCCCTCTCGCAGCATCCGGGAAAAGCGCTCCATCCCCAGGCGGTAGCAGCGCTCATAATCCGGCACGGCAACGGTCTCATGGCTGCCGTCCTGATAAGTCAACGAAAACAGTGGGAACTTAATGTGGGGCGCGCCGGTAAGCTTAACCGTCAGCCCGTCGTAATACACGGTCGCCTCCACTATTTTACCCTCACGCTGGGCTGCGAAGCTCTCGGCCTTCGTACCTGCAAGGGCGGCGCATAAATCAGTAAGGTGACTTCCATAATAATAAAAGCCGCCATGGGGAGACTCCCAATCCGCCGTAAAACTGATGGAAAGCTCCTTGACCTGGGGCAAAAGCGCCGAAACCCGCTCAACCTCGGGCAGCCAGCACAGGGTGGAGCCGCCCATAATCGGAAGGTCGTTTGCCTGAGCAGCCGCCAAAATTGCCGCCGCGTCCTCCGTCGAGCAAGCAAAAGGCTTATCCACAAAAACAGGCTTTCCCAGGTTCAGGCAGCGCTCGGCAAGTTCCCTGTGGGTTTTGCCGTCCCGCACCAGGATCATCAGCGCATCGCTCGCCTCAATTAGCTCCTTCAAGCTGCCGCAGCTGCCCGAAAGATTTCCCTCCGCCTGCCGAGAAAGAATCAGCTCAGGCGCATCCGAGGCCCACAGACGCCCGGAGTCGGAGTCCAAGCCCCCCACGCCCGCAGACAGAATATTGCCAAAATAAACGGTATGCTTGCTCTGTGCGCCAATAAACCCAATTCTTTCCATATCCTTACCTGCTTCCTTTATGATGAGAGATGGCCCTGGCTTCATTATAGGGACAGAAATTAGTCTCTGTCAACCTTCATGGAAAATTACTCATGTTTTCTGTAAAAGAGTCTTGATTTTTTTCAAAGGTCGAGATAAAATCTACACAAATAGCAATGCAGCCAAGCACGCTATATGTTTATTGTGCACATATTGCTACGCTGAAAACTGTATATAGCGTTTTAGCCCCCTTCGAATAGGTTAATTACTGTGCTATTATTTAGAAATTTTCTATTTCCGCCTATTCGATTGATCGGACAGCCGACATTGCGTGATTTGCGATGTTTGCTTATATAAGAAGGATATTTTAAGGAGGAAAATCATGAAGAAAAAGATCTCTCTTGTTCTGGCGCTGGTTCTGTCTCTCTCCCTGGCGCTCACAGCCTGCGGCAAGCCTGCCGAACAGCCCAATGTCAGCGCTCCTGCGGACACTTCCACCCCCGATACTGAAGCCCCGGCTTTTGACGGTGAAATCGTCATCGGTAGCATTCTTGACACCAGCGGCGGCATGGCAGCTGCCGGTCTCGCCACTGTTTGGGGCGCCGACTACGCAGTCAACGAGATCAACGCCAATGGCGGCATCAACGGCAAGAAGCTGAAGATTGTCCACTACGACGTGAAGGGCGACCCCAACGAAGCCATCAACGCCTACAACCGGCTGGTTGACCAGGACGGCGCTGTTGCAGTTGTCGGCCCCGGACTGAGCAACATCGGCATCGCTGTCGCCCCCATTGCCGAGGAGAAGAAGGTTCCCATCGTGGGCCACTTCATGGACGAGCGCTGCACCACCAATGAGCAGACCGGCGAAAAGTGGAACTACATGTTCCTGGCAGAGCCCAGCTGCAACCAGCAGGCAGAAGCCATTGCCTCCTATGCGGTTGAGAAGCTCCCCATCGAGACAGTCGGCATTCTGTTTGACAGCTCCAACGCCTATTCTGTCACCCACGCTGAGCCTTTTGCCGCTTACTGCGAGGAAAACGGCGTTAAGGTTGTTGCCAGCGAATCCTTCGGCAAGGATGCAAAGGACTACAAGGCACAGCTCTCCAAGATCATTGCTGCAAACCCCGACGCAATCTTCGTCCCCGCCTATGTTCAGCAGAACGCTCTGGCCTATGTCCAGATTCGCCAGCTGGGTTACACCGGCATGATTCTTGGCAACAACACCTATAACACCCCCTTCGACGCCCTGGCTGAGGGAACCACCGTTGAGAACCTTTACTTCCTGTTCAACGTTGACTACAGCTCTGAGTACACCAAGTTCTTGGGCGACGCTTACCGCGCAGAGAAGAACGAAGAGCCCTTCATCAACTCCGCCTTCGGCTATGATGCAGTGGCCATCATCGCAAACGGCCTGAAGAACGCAGAAGACGTGACCGATGGCACTTCTATTTCCAAGGCCATTGAGACCAAGACCGTTGATCTCATGACCTCTTCCGGTCCCATTACCCTGAACGCCGACACCCACCGCCCCGAGGGCATGGGCGTTTACATTGCCCAGTGGTCAGCCGACATGAGCAAGGTTGAGCTGCTTGAGTACTACGTAGCAAAATAAGAAAGACCCGTTATTCAAGGCAACAGCCCGCGCTTTTGCGTGGGCTGTTGTAAAATAACAGACTGATGTCAGGCAGCCGCGGGCTAAGCGTTTTCCGCTTTGCCCCCGGATACTGCAATTTTCCAGCGGAGGAAAAACTATGTTGTTTTATGTACAGCAATTTGTCAACGGCTTGTCCCGCGGCTCTGTGTATGCGCTGATTGCCGTAGGCTTCGCGCTCATTTTCAGTGTGTTGAAGTTTTCAAACTTCGCCCACGGCGGTCTCATCAGCATCTCGGCTTACGCAGGCTATTATTTCAGCGCAAAATTCCACTTCCCCCCGGTTGTGGCGGTGGTCTGCACGGCGATTGTCGGCGGTGTGATGGGCGTTTTTCTGGACTTTATTGCCTTTCGTAATCTACGTAAGAGAAATAGCTCCAACATGTTCTACTTTGTCAGCTCGATTACCTGTGGCATTCTATTTATGAATATCCTGACCCTAGGGTTTGGAACCACCTTTTACAGTATCAAGCCCTTCTTCAAGGTGCCCGTCTGGAAACTTGGCGACCTGGTGCTCCTGAAGATGGACGTTGCCATTCTGCTCATCTCCGTTGGTCTTTTGGCAGCCCTGATGCTGATGATTAACAAGACCAAGATGGGTCTCGCCCTGCGCACGGTCTCTATTGACAGGGACACCGCAATGCTCATGGGCATTAACTCCAATATGATTATCACCGTTACCTTTATGATTGCAGGCGGACTCGCCGGCATCAGCGGAATTCTGCTTGGTTCCAACTTTACCATCGACCCCTTCCTGGGCAACATGGTAGTTAAGGGCTTTGTCGCCTCTGTCATCGGCGGTCTTGGCTCTCTGCCCGGCGCCATTATGGGCGCGCTCCTTCTCGGAATTATGGAGGTCGTCTTTACAGTTTTGGTTGGCGACATCCTCTCCCCGGCGATTATCTTTGTGATAACCCTTGCTTTCCTGCTGGTTCGCCCCCAGGGAATCAGCGGCCAGTTTATTTCTGAGAAGGCATAGGAGGAATAACGCATATGAATGACTATATTGCCTCTCTCATACAGACAACCTGCATTACCATCATCGGCGTTGTCAGTATCTTCCCCTTAACCGGAATGACCGGCCTGTTTAGCTTTGGCCAGGCCGCCTACATGGCAATCGGCGCCTATGTGGCCGGTATTGCCGCTGTGAAGTTTGGTCTACCTTTTTGGGTTTGCCTGCTGCTGGGCGTTGTTGTTTCTGGCATCATGGCTGTGATTATCGGCCTGCCCACCTTAAAGCTGCGCAAGGACTACTTCGCCTTAATGTCCCTCTGCCTGGGCGAGGCTGTGACCGCTGTTCTCAATAAGTTCGGCACCGTCACAGGCGGCGCTGCCGGTCTCAGCAACATTCCCAAGATGGCCACCATGCCGATGATTATTATCTCGACTGTTGTGGTTGTCGCCATGGTGGGTCTGTTTAAGAACTCCCGCTTCGGGCGAATGAGTCTCGCAATTAAGACAGACGAATTGGCCGCCAAGTCCTTCGGCATCAACGTCTTCGCCCACAAGATGAAGGTCTATGTCTTTACCTCGATGATTGCGGGCTTCGCCGGTGTGCTCTACGCCTTTTACCTCACCTACATTGACCCCAACCTCTTTGGTTGGACACGTTCCAGCGAGTGGGTTATCTTCCTGTTCTTTGGCGGCATCAACAGCCTCACAGGCTCTGTGCTCTCCACCATTCTTCTAACCACCATGCCCGAGGTGCTGCGCTTTGCCTCCTCGGCACGTATCGTAATGTACACCGTTTTGATTCTTCTGGTCATCAACTTCATGCCCAAAGGACTGTTGGGTGAGAAGGAGTTCTCCCTTCGGAGAATTATTAAATTCTTCAAAGAACGCTTCAAAAAAAGCGCCCCAACGGGAGGTGAAGGCTGATGGCATTGCTTAAGGTAGAAAATATCGGCAAGACCTTCGGTGGCGTCTGCGCCGTAAACGGGTTTTCCATGGAGCTTGAAAAGGGCGAGGTTGTCGGCATCATCGGCCCTAACGGCGCAGGAAAAACCACCATCTTCAACTTAGTTTCCAAGGTCTATACCACAGACTGCGGCAGACTCTGGCTGGATGGCCAGGACATCAGCGGCTACAGCCAGGAGCAGGCCGCCAGAAGCGGAATCGGCAGAACCTTCCAGAACATCCGCCTGTTTACAGGCCTCTCGGTTCTCGATAACGTCAAGGTCTCCTGCGACTACAAGCCCCGGTACAGCCTAGTAGAGGCCATCTTTTCCCTGCCCCGTGCCATTCGCGGCAAGAAAAAGACCGAGGGTGAGGCCATGGCCTGCCTCAAGGCCGTCGGCATGGAGCGGTTCGCCGACGAGCGTCCCGGAAACCTGCCCTATGGTCTCCAGCGCCGTCTGGAAATTGCGAGAGCCCTGTCGCTCAAGCCCAAGGTTCTGATGCTAGACGAGCCCGCCGCCGGCTTAAACCCCGAGGAGTGCATGGAGATTGTCTCCTTCCTCAAGGAGATTATTAAAAAATTTGACCTGGCTCTCGTGATTATCGAGCATCGCATGGACGTTGTCATGAACCTCTGCGACCGCATCTATGTCCAGGACTTCGGCATCAATATCGCTTCGGGAACTCCGGTAGAAATTCAAAATGATCCCAAGGTTTTGGCAGCTTATCTTGGAGAGGGGGACGACTAAATGCTCAGTGTAAAAGACTTATCCTTAAACTACGGAAAAACCACGGCGCTCAAGGGCGTCTCCTTCGAGGTGGAAAAGGGACAGATTGTCAGCATCATCGGTGCAAACGGCGCGGGAAAATCCAGCCTGCTCAAGTGCATCTCCGGCCTGGAGAAGCCCGACGCAGGCTCCATCATGTATGAGGGCAAACCTCTGCCGCCCCTGACCCACAAGGTCACGGCAGCCGGCATCGTCCATGTCCCCGAGGGGCGCCGGGTCTTTTCCTCTCTGACCGTGCGGGACAACCTGCGGGCAGGCGCTTATTTGACAAGAAAAAATCGAGAGGTTGAGGCCGAGATCGAGGAGCAGTACCGTCTCTTCCCCCGGCTCAAGGAGCGTGAAAACCAGCACGCCGGCACCCTTTCCGGCGGTGAGCAGCAGATGCTCGCCATTGCAAGGGCCCTAATGAGCCGTCCCAAGATGATTCTTCTGGACGAGCCCTCCTTGGGCCTTGCCCCCTTAATCATCAAGGAGGTTTTCCGCGTAATCGACCTGATTCGGAGCCAAGGCGTAACGGTTCTGTTGGTTGAGCAGAACGCAAAAAAAGCCCTGAGTGTCGCAGACTTTGCCGTGGTCTTGGAAAACGGCGTAGTCAAAAAAACCGGCACCGGCCAGGCGCTCTTAAACGACCCGGCCATTAAGGAAGCCTATCTTGGCACAGGCCACTAAGGCTCTGGCTTTTGACGAATATTGAGATACAAGGAGATTTCACATGCCTATACTGAATAAAACGATTGATACCCTGCCTGTCTTTGTGTTTGAGGACAGGGAGAAGATGGGTTCGGCCGCCGCAAAAAGAGCCGCCGAAGTCATTAACGAGGCCATTGCCAAAAACGGCGTTGCGAACGTTATTTTTGCTGCCGCCCCCTCCCAGGCCAATATGCTGGACGCCCTTCTGGAAGAAAACGTGGACTGGACGCGCGTGCGTGGCTTCCACCAGGACGAGTATATCGGCTTAGATCCCGCTCATCCCGCCGGCTTCGGCAACTTCATGCGCCGTGCCGTCTTCGACAAAAAGCCCTTTATGGAGCTTCACTTCCTCCGCTGCGACACAGACAAGATTGAGGAAAAATGCGCGGAATACACAGCACTTCTTACGCAGTATCCCCCCGATCTTATCTTCCTGGGCGTCGGCGAAAACGGCCACCTGGCCTTTAATGACCCACCGGTAGCGGACTTCGAGGACCCCAAGTCCATTAAGGTTGTAGAGCTTGACCTCGTCTGCCGCCAGCAGCAGGTCAACGACGGCTGCTTTGAGAATATCAATCAGGTTCCCACCCACGCGCTGACCTTGACCATGAGCCAGATTCTTTCTGTGCCCCACGCGATCACCGTTGTGCCCACCGCTCTGAAGGCGGAGGCCATTAACCGCGCACTCCATGGCGAGATTGCCACAGACTGCCCCGCCAGCGCCCTGCGCCGCCATCCGGGCGCGGAGCTTTATCTGGATCAAAACAGCGCAAAAATTGCCTTTTCTCTTTGATTTTATTTGTAAATAACACGTGAATGTTAAGGAGGCGTCCCATGCTGACCTACCATATGACAGCTGATGAACTTGTGAAACACGACCCCCAGCTCGCGATTTTGCCCCTGGCTTCTATTGAGCAGCATGGGCCCCACCTTCCGGTTTCCACCGATTGGTACATCGCCACAGCCCTAGGGCAGGCTGTGGCGGAGGCCACAGGGGGCTTTCTTGTCCCCGCCCTGCCGATTTCCACCTGCCGCGAGCACATGGGTAAAAAGGGCTCTGTCTGGATGGACCCCAACGTCTTTTACGACATGATGATGAGCATCCTCATGAGTCTCAAGGAGCAGGGCTTCCAAAAAGTCGCCACTCTCCAGTGTCACGGTGGCATCTTCGTGATGACCCCGATTACACGGCAGATTAACGCCACAAACAACCCCGATTTTATGCTGGCGAACATCGACGTTTGCAATCTTTTCGCCGCCTTTGCGGCGGAGGGCATTGCCGAGACCAACACAGAACTCCACGCGGGGGAGATTGAAACCTCTTTGATGCTGCATCTTGCGCCCGATACGGTGAAGATGGATTTGGCTGCGGACTTTGTTCCGACTGTCCCCCGCCCCTTTATGAACTATGGTTCTGTGTTTCGGGCTTCTCCCAGCGGTGTCTGGGGCGAGCCCACGAAGGCCACTGCCGAAAAGGGCGCACGTATGTTAAAGCGCGGCGCAGAGTTGGCTGTAGAAGAGATGGATAAAATCTTTGCCTATATGCAGGCAAAGGACAAGTTCGGGTACAGCCACTTTTAGGCTACGCCCGGGTTAGGAGTATTAATATGAATAAAAAAGTGAAAATACTGCTGGCAGGTGCTGCCTTTGCCGCGGACCTTCATGCGGACGCTTATGCCCGCATCCGGGACAAGGCAGAAATTGTGGGTATTGTTGATAAAAACCCCGATCGTATTCGTGAGCTTGCCGACCGTTACGGCTTTACAGGCTACACCGCCTATGACGACATTGACGTTGCCATAGCCGAGAGCGGCTGCGACATGGTGGACATCTGCCTGCCCAACTTCCTCCACGCCCCGGTGGCAATTAAGGCGCTGAAGGCCGGAAAGCACATCGTCAGCGAAAAGCCCCTTGCCACCACCGTTGAGGACGCGCAAAAGATCATCGACACCGCAAACGAGTGCGGCAAGAAGGTCTACTATGCCGAGGACTGGATTGGCTCCCCCGCTGTAAACCGCGCTTTGGAGCTGATTGAGCAGGGCGGCATCGGCGAGCTCAAGTTTATCCGCGCAAGAGAGGCCCACTCCGGCTCCCACTCCCCCTTCGCCCAGACGATTGCCTACTGCGGCGGCGGCGTGATGATGCACCTTGGCATCCATCCCGTCGGCCTGATGCTGGCACTGAAGAATAACCGCTGGAAAACCCTTGTCGCTCTCACCAGCGGCGGCGGCGAGGAAAACCTCATCCACAAGGGCATGGAGGGTGAGGACTGGGCAGGTGCCCTGATGCGCTTTGAGGACGGCACAACAGCCGTTCTGGAATCCAACTACGTGACCATGGGCGGCATGGAAGACAGCATCGACTTCTATGGCACAGAGGGCTGCATCCACGTGGACATCACCTTCTCCAGCCCCTTAAACGCTTTTTCCATCAAGGGCCTTGAATACACTGTCGAAAAGGCCGAGGTGACTACAGGCTGGTCCCGACCCGCCGTTGACGAGAAATATAACCTGGGCTACGTTGCCGAGATTGCCCACTTTGTAGAGTGCGCTGCAAAGAACGAGGACGCGAGAGTCGGCCTGCGTGGCATTGACGGCCTTGAGGCTGTGAAGGTCATAAGCCTGATTTACAAGAGCGCGAAGGAAGGCGTCCAGATTCACAACGACGAACTGGAGTGATAAGTATGGCTGACATCCGAATTCCCGTAACCGTTGGCGGTGTGACCTTCAAGAACCCCTTTTACGTCGCCTCCGGCCCCACCACAAAGACCGTGCGCCAGCTGGTCGCCATCGAGGAGGCTGGTTGGGCAGCCGCCAGCATTAAGCTGAGCATAGACCCCGACCCCTACATCAACCGCAAGCCCCGCTATGATCTCTTCAGGGACAGAGGCGCTCTGGCCTTCACCACCGAAAAACGCCTGAATTTCCAGGAGGGTCTGACTCTTGTTCGTGAGGCCAAAAAGGTCTTAAACGACCTGATTTTATTTGCCAACATCACCTATGCCGGAGATGCGGGCGTTGAGGGCTGGGTCAACATGGCAAGAGAGTTTGAAAAGGCCGGCGCTGACATTATCGAGCTCAATATGTGCTGCCCTAATATGTCTTTTAACGTCTCCCTCTCCTCCGCCGGCACCGAGTGCGCCGTCTGCCAGACGGGCGCGAGCTTAGGCCAGCAGGAGGAGGCTGTGGCAGAAATTGTCCGGGCGATTAAGAAGGAAGTTTCCATTCCTCTCTTCGTCAAGCTCACCCCCGAGGGCGGGCGTATCGCTCCCATCGCAAAGGTTCTTTACGCTGCGGGCGCAGACGCTGTCAGCGGCACGGGCAACCGCATGGGCATGCCCCTGATGAACCTTGACAACCCTGAAAAGGCCATCTATCACCTCCAGGAGGAGGTTAGCATGAGCTGCCACTGTGGCTCCTGGCTCAAGCCTCTTGCCCAGCGCGACACCTATGAAATGCGCAAGCTGTGCGGCAAAGACGTGAAGATCGCTGCAACCGGCGGTATCACCAACTGGCGGGACGCGGTGGAGATGATTCTCTGCGGCGGCGACCTTCTGGGCATCTGCGCCGAAACCTTAATCAGCGGCTACAAATTCCTGCGTCCCATGCTCCAGGGTCTTTACGACTACATGGAAAAGCATGACTACAAGAGCATCGAGGACTTCAGAGGCTATGTCGTCCCTCAACTCAAGTCCGCTCCTGACGTGACCCTCTATGGCGGCTATGCCAAGATTACCCAGCCCAAGCTGGCTGCCCCCTGCAAGTTTGCCTGCCCCTACCATGTCCCCGCCCAGGGCTATGTCCAGAGCGTAGGCAGGGGAGAGTTCAAAGTTGCCCACGAGATGATTACCGAAAAGGGGCTGCTCCAGGGCGCCTGCGCCTATGTCTGCCCCCACCCCTGCGAGGACGCCTGTGTCCGTGGCAGCTATGGCCGCCCGGTGCGCATCCGCGAGCTCAAGCGCTATGTCTTGGAAAAGGGTCGGCAGGAGGGCTGGGAGTCCGGCCTGAAGCAGGCTGAGAAAAACGACCGCCGTGTCGCCGTCGTCGGCGCAGGCGCGGCTGGAATCGAAGCCTCCAGCCGCCTGTCCTCTGCCGGCTACACCGTGACCCTCTTTGAAAAAGAAGAGAAAGTCGGCGGGGCACTCCGCAGGCTCACAACAGCCGGTCAGCTTCCTGCAACCGTGTTGGACGAGCTTTCCGCAAAGCTTGCCGCCATGGGTGTCGAGATTAAAACAAACTCCGCCTTCGGCAGGGACTTTACGGCAGAATCCCTCCTGAGCGAAGGCTTTGAGGCCGTCCTTCTGGCCTTTGCTGAGGCGCTCACCCCCGCGCTGCCCGGGGATTTGCCCGGCGCTGCCCTTGTGAAGAGCGTCAAGCTGCTTGCAAGAGAGAAGGAAACCCTTTTGGGCAGGCGCATCGCCATTTTGGGAGACGGCCTAAAGGCGCTGCAGGTGGCTATCTTCGCCACCGAGTCCGGCGCCGATCAGGTCTATCTCGTGGGCCGCTTAAACCGGAAGCAGTCCGCTGTCAGGAAGCTTCTGGAAAAAGCAAAAAACCTTACTGTCCTTGAAGATATGAGGCCCCGGGCTGTGACAGAGGCCTCCCTTTCTTTGGAGGGGCAGAGCCTCATGACCGCAAGCCTGCCCTGTCAAGCGGTCTATGCCTTCCCAGCCCAGACCGCTCCGACTTCTGAAAATCCCGCCGTCTTTGTGGCGAAAGCCGGCCTTGCCGGCGGCGTCAATGTGATTGCCGCTGCCGCCGAGGGTGCAAAGCTTGCCGTTTCTGTGGACAGCTTCCTTGCGGGAGAGAAAGCCGTTTTACAGCCCGTGGAGGGCGTCGTCCCCGCAAAGCGCCAAAAGGTGTTAGAGCGGGTGGGTACCCTGCCCTTTGAGGTCTCGGAAAAAGAGACTTCCATCTGCTCCGACGAGGAGGCCATTGCCGAGGGCAAGCGTTGCCTGGGCTGCGGCTGCGGCGAGGGCTGCCAGCTCTGCAAAACCATCTGCACAGACTTTGCCCCCCAGATTGTCGCCCGGGACGAGCTCTTCATCCTGCCCGAGGAATGTGTGGCCTGCGGCATGTGCTATAACCGTTGCCCCAACGGCAACATTGAGATGGTCAATACCGGCGAAAAAGTATAGGACGGAGGATTAAAAAATGGATTTTGAATTAAAAGGTCAGGTCGCCGTCATTACAGGCGCCGGCGGTGTAATTTGCGGCGTCATGGGCAAGGAGCTTGCCAAGCAGGGCGTTAAGGTTGCGCTCCTGGACATTATGAAGGAAAACGCCCAGCGGGTGGCCGATGAAATTATCGCCGCCGGCGGCGAGGCCATTGCCGTGAAGGTGGATGTTCTTGATCCCGCCAGCCTGGACGAGGCCAGACAAACCGTCGTGGATGCCTTCGGCACCATTGACATTCTGATTAACGGCGCGGGCGGCAACAAGAAGGCCGCCACAACGGGACCCGACACGGATTTCTTCCAGCTGGACCCCGATGCCCTGCGCTGGGTCTTTGACCTAAACGTCACAGGCGCCATCCTCACCACCCAAGCCTTCGGCAAGGAGCTGGTGAAAAAGGGCCGCGGCAACGTGATTAACATCGCCTCCATGACGAGCTACCTACCCCTGACCAACACGGTTGCCTACAGCGGCGCCAAGGCGGCAGTTGCAAACTTTACCCAGTGGATGGCGGTGCACTTCAACCAGAACTACAGCTTTGACATTCGCGTCAACGCCATTGCTCCGGGCTTCTTGCTCACCGAGCAGAACCGCTTCCTGATGACGAATGAGGACGGCAGCCCCACTCCCAGAGGCGAGAAGGTTCTGGCCAAGACCCCAATGAACCGCTACGGCGAGCCCGAGGAAATGTGTGGTCCCCTGATGTGGCTCTGCTCGCCCGCTGCCTCCTTTGTAAACGGCGCGGTTGTCCCCATAGACGGCGGCTTCTCCGCTTACTGGGGCGTATAAGGTAATTAGTTTGACACACAGGCAGCGGCTATCCGCCGCTGCCCTGTACCGAGATATCAGCGAAAGGAATGCTTTTGACTATGGCAAAGATTAAGCTTGAAGATTTAAAGGCCTTTTGTGCGGCTGCGTTGGAAAAGGAGGGCATGAAGCCCGAATACGCGAAAATGACAGCCGAGGTGCTCAGCGAAACAGACGGCTACGGCACCCACAGCCACGGCACAAA
>CAYXNK010000017.1:0-20572 GCA_964466395.1 uncultured Oscillospiraceae bacterium
AACTGTTGAGAGAGGATTATATTATAGAGGGGAGAAAATAAACTTAATTGGAGTGAATTGAGTTGGCATTCAATTTAGATAACTCCTTAAGCTTGACTCTATCTTAAAATATACTTTTGTACTCCGTGTGAATACAATGTGAAAAGATTATGAACGATGAGATTTTTTTACAACTTATCGTTTAGCCACCCTTTAACCGCATGGTAAAGACAAATTCCGTGATTCCGTCCCGACTAGTTGCCGTAATGTCCTCGTTGTGGTTATTCAGGATGGTTTTGACGATGGACAGGCCGAGACCCACGCCGTCTCTGTCCAGGCTGCGGGACTTGTCGGTCTTGTGGAAGCGGTCAAAGATGAAGGGCAGCTCCTGGGGCAGGATGGTTTCGCCCTGATTTTTAATGGAGACATAGGCTTTGCAGGTCTGCCTCCAAAGAGCGATGCAAATCACGGAGCTGGGCTCTGCAAACTTGATGGCGTTGTCCAAAAGATTATAGACCACCTGGGTAATGGAGTCCTCATCGCCCCGAACGATGATGCTCTCCTCGGGGAGTTGGGCGTCCACATCCAAGCCGTGCTCCATAATCTTTCCCTCAAAGGTCAGAAGGGTGCGGATGATGACCTCAGAGAGGTCAAAGCTTCTGGCAAGCAGGGCGGGGGTGTCCACCTCCTGAATCTTGCTCATTTGCAGCATTTGGCGCACAAGGCGGGAAAGCCGTTTCGTCTCAATGGAAATGCACTCTAAATACTTGTCCTGGTCCTCCCGGGGAATCGTGCCGTCCAGCAGCCCGTCTGCGAAGCCTGCGATGGTGGTCATGGGGGTTTTTAGCTCATGGGAGATATTTGCGACAAACTCAGAGCTGAGCTGCTCGGAGTTTTCAAGAGACTCCGCCATCATATTGAAGGACTCCGTAAGCTCTCCGAGCTCGTCGGATCTGCCGTCGTCTGAGACCCGGGCGGAAAAATCGCCGTGAGCAAAGCGCCGGGCAGCGGCGGCCATCTCCAAAAGGGGGCCGGATTGGCGCTTGGAGGTGTAAAATGAGAGAATCAGAGCGAGAATCATCACAATAAGGGCGGTGAATAAAAAGACCGCTGAGGTAGTGCCCCAGGTATCTACAAGCTCCGTGAAGTCCGAGCCCACAAAGACATAGGCAACAGGGGAGCTCTCCACGCCGGCGGTAATGGGCAGGGCGACAACGTAATAGGGTCTGTCATTGTAGATGCTCTCCAGATTTGTCATCTGGTGGAAGCTGCCCTTTTGATACAGCTCCTCCATGACGCGGACATTGACCTGCCGGCCGATATAGGGGGAGATAATCTCCATATCAGAGCTTGTCACCACAAATCCGCTGATATCGGTGATGAAGATGTGGTTTCCCGTGCTCTTGGAAAGGGAGCTTAGAATCAGCCGCATATACCAGGCGTTTAAGTCACGGCTCTCCCCATAAAAGGCAGAGGCTGCTTTGGAGACCTCAGTTGCGCTGACGGCAATGCTATCCCTTTTTTGCTGAAGGGCGAAGCTGCGGGCAAGAAGCACAATTGATGTGCCCAGGATGAAAAAGCTGATGACGACCATCATGGCAGTCATGACAAAGTTTTTAAAATATACGCTCTTCAAAGGGCTGCCCGTTCCTTTCGACAGAATCTCTTTTCAGGCATGGCTATGCACGCTCAGCCAGTTCAAATTTGTAGCCCACGCCCCAGACGGTCTTGAGTGTCCACTGATCAGAGACCCCCTCCAGCTTTTCCCGCAGGCGCTTAATGTGCACGTCCACGGTGCGAGAGTCACCGAAATAATCAAAGCCCCAGACCTCGTCCAGAAGCTGGTTTCGGGTATAGACTCTGTTGGGGGAGGAGGCCAGGTGGAATAAAAGTTCCATCTCCTTGGGCGGAGTTTCCACACGTTTGCCATCCACCGTCAACTCATAGGAGTCTAAATTAATCGTGAGCCTGTCAAAGGACAGCTTTTTTTCACCGGACTTTTCCTCCGGCTCCGTGCGGCGCATGACGGCGTGAATGCGGGCCAAAAGCTCCTTGACCTCAAAGGGCTTGACCACATAGTCGTCGGCGCCTATGTCCAGGCCGTTTACCTTGTCGAAGGTCTCACCCTTGGCTGTGAGCATGATGATGGGCACCCTTGAGGTCTCCCGAATCTTTCGGCAGACCTGCCAGCCGTCCATAACGGGCAGCATGATGTCCAGAAGAATGACGTCCGGATTTTCACTGAGCGCCAGACGCGCCCCTGTGCCGCCGTCGGCGGCGCGAATCACGTCAAAGCCGTCCTTTTCCAAATAAAGACGCAAAAGTTCCGCAATGTTCGCGTCGTCCTCAATAATAAGTGCTTTTTTAGACATGGAAACACGTCCTTCCTACTGGCTGCATGCAGCCACCCCTTGGGAGGGCTGCTTTTGCTATTATCATACAGTATATCAAAAAACTATGCAAATGGATTAACAAAATGTAAAAAAACCAGAGAGCAGAGATGTGTGGCCCAAGGACTTCCATCTGTGCAAATAATGCACAGATGGATTGCAAATTAGGGCTTGCTTTATTTCGCTAACGTGGTAGAATAAGCAGCAGAACGAAACTGGATTTTTGGAGGATGAAAATGAAAAAGCAAAATAGAACTCTTGTATTACTTCTGGCGGCTCTGCTCTGCCTGGGACTGTTTACCGGCTGCGGCGCTCCGGCTGCCGAGCCAAACCCTGGGGAAAGCGACACCCCCACACCTGGCCAGGGCGGGGAGACCACAGACTCCGACATGGCATACATACTTGATAAGGGAGAGCTCATTGTCGGAATCACCCTCTATGAGCCGATGAACTATAAGGACGAAAACGGCGAGCTCACAGGCTTTGACACCGAGTTTGCAAAGCTCGTGTGCGAAAAGCTGGGACTTGAGCCGGAATTCACGGTCATCAACTGGGACACCAAGGAAATTGAGCTGAGTGCAAAAACCATTGACTGCATCTGGAACGGCATGACAATTAATGCCGATAGGGCTGCAAACATGAGCATCAGCCTGCCTTATCTGAAAAACGCCCAGGTCATCGTGGTCAAGGACAAGAGTGGAATCACCTCCACAGCAGACCTTGTGGGCAAGGCCGTAGTCGCCGAAGTCGGCAGTGCGGGCGAGTCTCAGGTCAAGGGTGAGAAGCCCGATGAAAACCTCACAAAGGCCGAGTATATCGGCATGGCCAAGCAGACAGACTGCCTCATGGAGGTCAAGTCCGGCACGGCGGACGCAGCAGTCCTGGACTGGACGCTGGCCAAGAGCATGGTGGGCGAGGGCACAGACTATGCAGACCTTATGATGATTGAAAACCTGGAGCTTGCAGCCGAGGAATACGGCATCGCCTTCCGAAAGGGCTCTGATTTCACAGAGAAGGTTAACGCCGCGATTCTGGAGCTGGTGGCAGACGGAAGCCTGACGGCGCTTGCCGAAAAATATGGGCTGAGCCTTGCACCGGCGCTGACAAAGTAATATAACGCAAATAGCGTTTGAGGGCGGGAAGTCTCTTCCCGCCTTGAACGCCGTTTATAGGGAAACACTGCACAAAGGGAAGCACGGGACTGCACCGTCAGATTTTTTAAGTATGATGGAAAAGATGCAAGCAAGGCTGCGCTTTTGGCGCTAGCCGCTCTTTGTTCGGTGATGCACTAGCTCTTTTTTCCAAACGCCGAGCAGAACTTAAGCGCTATTAACGAGGTAAAACATGGACACATCTGCAATTTATATCCAACTTCTGGATGGATTTATGATAAACGTCAGACTTTTTGTCCTGACGCTTGCCCTGGGACTGCCCCTGGGACTGGTGGTTGCCTTCGGCTCCATGAGCCGCTTTCGCCCTCTGGCCTGGCTGACGAAAACCTTTGTTTGGATCATTCGCGGCACGCCCCTTATGCTTCAGATTATAATTATTTTTTATGGCCCGGGTCTAATCATGGACGCACAGAACTTTTGGGGCTCCGGCTATGCGAGCCGATTTGCCGCCTGTGCCGTAGCCTTTATCATTAACTACGCCTGTTACTTCTCCGAGATATACAGGGGCGGCATCGAGAGCATTCCCGTGGGACAGAAGGAAGCCGGGCAGGTTCTGGGCATGACCAAAAGCCAAATCTTCTTTAAGATTACGCTGCTGCAGGTAATTAAGCGCATTATACCCCCAGTGGGCAACGAGGTCATCACCCTGGTGAAGGACACTTCGCTGGCTCGCGTTATCTCAAATCCCGAAATTATTTTTATCGCCGGGGAATTTGCCTCCTCCAAGTCACTGATCTGGCCGCTGTTTTCAACAGCCCTCTTCTTCCTTGCGGCGGTGGGCGTTCTCACGCTTCTCTTGGGCCATATTGAGCGCAAGCTGGGCTATTTCAGATAAGGGAGGAAGCAAAAAATGTCAATCTTAGAAGTAAAAAACCTCAAAAAGAGCTTTGGCTCCCTAGAGGTCTTAAAGGATATTGACTTTTCCATGAACCGGGGCGAGGCGGTTGCCATCATCGGCTCCTCGGGCAGCGGAAAGACAACGTTGCTGCGCTGCCTAAACTTTTTGGAACAGCCGGACGCCGGACAGATTCTTGTAGACGGCAACATCATCTTTGATGCCGCCGACCCAAGAACCCAGAAAGAGCGCGAGATTCGGAAAAAACGACTCCACTTCGGCCTGGTGTTCCAGAGCTTTAACCTCTTTCCCCAGTACACGGTTTTGGAAAATGTTCGCCTGGCCTCGGGGCTTTTGGCCAAGCAGCGGGAGGACTACCGGGCAAACCGAAAGGCTATCCTCGTGGAGATTGACGCGGAGGTGCGGAAAAACCTCACAAACATGGGTCTTGCCGACAAGCTGGACTATTACCCCCACCAACTCTCCGGCGGACAGCAGCAGCGGGTTGCCATTGCCCGCGCCCTGTCCCTAAAGCCCGACATCCTCTGCTTTGACGAGCCCACCAGCGCCTTAGACCCCGAGCTGACAGGGGAGGTGCTGCGTGTGATTAAAGACCTCGCCCAAGAGCGCACGACGATGGTCATCGTGACCCACGAAATGGCCTTCGCCAGAGCCGTTGCAGACAAGGTTATCTTTATGGACGAGGGCTTGATTGTGGAGGAGGGACACCCCGAGGAGGTGCTGGGGCACCCCCGAGAGGAGCGCACCAAGCAGTTTTTAGCCCGCTATTCCGAGGAACAATAAGTCTAAAAAAAGAGACGCCATGTCTCTTTTTTCTTTTTCATGCCGAGTTTACAACTTGTTCTTGAATTGTCCCCCGTGATAAGCTATGATACAGACTGACGACCGCAATCAAAATACACTTCTCGGTGGTGCACATGAAAAAGAGAACAAAAATCACCGCGTTTGCGCTGGCAGCAGCTTTGCTTCTTTCCTTTTCCGCCTGTGCAAAGGGCGGAAATGATAAATATAGGGTGGCAGCCGTTTTGGGGGAGCAGGAGCTCTGTGTGGCCTTTCGCCCCGAGGATAAGGCAGGGGACGCAGTGATTGCCGCCATGCAGGTCATGAAGGCCACAGGCAAGTTTGGAGAGATTTCCTATTCCTGGTTCGGGGAGGATGTGTCCCTGCTGGAGGGTGACGAAAAGGCGGTGGAAAACCTAGAGGCCCAGCCAGAGCCCCGGGTATTTCTCGTGGGCTACGACGAGTCGCGCCTGCCCTTTTCGGGAAAATCGGGACAGAGCGCCGTGGGCTTTGACATTGACCTGGCAAAAGAGGCCGGAAAGCTCCTGGGCTGGCGGGTGAAGTTTATTCCCATTGACATTTCCAAGGCCGTGGTAGAGCTGAATTCCGGCAATGTAGACTGTGTTTGGGGCGGATATGCCCTAGAGGAGGACAGCACAAAGCTGCATCAATCCCCGGTCTATGCCAAGACCACGATTGTCCTGGCCTCCCTGGCAGGCTCCAAGATCAGAAGCGTGGGCAGCCTACGGGGCAAGACCCTGACCCTGAGCGAAAGCAGCTATTTCGGGGAGCTTGTGGAGAATAACAAGTCCCTTAAAAATAAGCCGGAATACATTGTCAAGGTTCCCGGCGGAACCGAGGGCAGCTTTAAGGCCCTAAACAGCGGTAGCGCCGCCGCGATTATTACAGACCTTGTGTCTCTGGATTATTATCGCTAAAATAATGTCTGCTGAACAAATGCGATTCGCGAATCGCATTTGTTCAGCAGACATTAAAATAAAAAGAGACAATTAATCTTACTGATTGTGAGTAAAACACCTATTTTACAAAGAGGCCAGCCTCATCACCGCTGCAAACACGGATGCAAAGGTCATTGGACACGACCTCATTCGCTGCAAGACGGCGAAGCGTGCCATATTCCTGCTCTTTATTAACACCCTCGGGATAGCAGTTAGAGGGCTCGATACCGGTTACATAGTTGCCAGCATCCTTACACTTCCAATGGATTAAATTTGGAAGCTCCCGATCACTATAGGATATGGTTAATGCGATACGCCGCTCGGGATTTACCATCGTTGCATGGCACATATGGTTTTCATCGGCGAGAAGCTTGTTATAAAACACCTGCTCCGCATAGTGCGCCTCAGGTAGGCCGAATGCAAGGGGAGACTCACTTTGACGGCCCAAACGGGCAACTTCGTCGCGATCGCCGGATTCAATAGGATTGATAATCAAGTGGCTACAAGCATCAAGCAGCGGAAAGCCGACGTTGCAATGGTACATGACCATAAAAGGCACGCCGTCTGTGGAGCTTTCGTTTTCAATTTCATCGTGGATATAAATGGCGGTTTCACCCAGTTTGGTGGTGATGGTTCGGCGCAGAACCAAATTCGTGCCGAACAAACCAGACTCACGCATGGTGCCTGAAAGTTCCAAATAATAGTCGTCGCCCACCCAATACGTGCGCGCGCCGCAGAGTTCCGCCGGGGTATTGCGGATAAACCCATGCTGAGGCTGCATCTGCCCGTTTTCCATGTCCTGGCTTGGGCCGACGTTGGATAGGCCGCAGGTGAACATCATTCCGCACATGATGCTTCTGGGCGCGTTTTTTCCATCATAGAACCAATTGCCGTTCATAATGCCGGGACGGGCATGATAATGCATTGGCATACCATTATAATACAATTCTCCGATATCCAGGCATTTATCAATGTATGCGGTAAAGCGAATGGCACCGCTTACAACCTCATAACCGCGGAGTCCTTTTGCATAGCCGTCTTGATATTCGATTGTGCGAATGCCCGCCACAACACCCAAATTGCCCATGCAATCCAAAAGCTGCTTTTTTGTATACTCCTTGCCAAAAACAATAGCCATTTTGAGGATACTCCTTCCAGTTTACAATGCAATTCCGCAGGCAGTGGCATAACTGTCGTACCAGTCACCAATGCGATCGAGAATGATGGACAAACCGTCGCGTCCCAACTCTCCACGAATGACCCTTTCATATTGACGGGGAAAATACTGGCTGATGAGCGCCACGGGCACATTCCCGGTGTTTTCAAGCAAGCGGTCAATGGCGGATGTCACCGAAGAAGCAGGCAGATAGTAACGGCAGCGATCAGAATAGCTATACAGCTTTTTGAAAGCAACTTCTTCCTCCGTGCCCTGATAGTATTTCTTCCAATACTTGTCATCGGCATCCATCTCTTTCAGAATTGCGGCCTTGATGCCGGAGCGCCGAGTGGGGTCATTGACCAAAATCGCTTCGCATTCCTCGAGCAAGAACAGCACCTCACGCAAGGCGAAGGTCAGCGCCGGGCCGACTTTCAAAATGCGTATGCCATCACGGACCATGTTTGTTAAACGTTGTGTATCCTGATAATCGGTGGAATGCCCCTCAAAGACCAGTGGCCCAGCCTCCTTCAGGGCACGGCATAGGTTGGCCGCGTTTTCCGAATCATATTGAAAGACAAAATCATCTCCAAATTCGACGCCGGGTTGAACAACAAAAGCAACCACATCCTCAAATGGGGCATGAGCCTTTTCAAACTCTTCCTTAAAAATGCGGAACTGCCTCTGAAATTCCCCCGGGGCTGTGGGAGAGATGGAATCTTCATGCTCCTGGCTTCCGCCGGGAATGGGCACCTCGCTGCCGATAACAAGCACAGGGCGGATTGCGTCCGGATTTTCCTTGCACAGAGCCTCATAGGATGTTTTCACGCAGTTTGCCAAAACTGCACCCCGCTTAGCGCATACGCGCACATCCAGCGGAGCAGTTTGGTCATCGTCTGCAACACGCATACTTGTGTCCAAATGAATTTTCGTAAAACCCGCTAGTGTGAAGGCGGAAACAAGGGCCTTGGAGTGTTCCATGGCCTCTTTTTCATGTAGATTTTGCCATGTGAGGGGACCCAAATGATCACCGCCTAACACAACCTGCTCCTTGCGCAGACCGACCTGCTTGCGGATGGCTTCAATCATGGACACATAGTCGTTGGGGCTCATGCCGGTGTATCCGCCAAATTGGTTGACCTGATTTGCGGTGGCCTCAATTGCTATATAGTAGTTGTGGCGCTTTGCATGCAGCATGGCTGCGCGCAGCGCCAGGGGATTTGCCGTACACACGGAGAATATGCCCGACTGATTTGGAACCTGACCGCTAAAAATGGCCTTCAATGGGTGCATGATTACACGCTCACTTTCTAAAGTAAAGTAGTCCGGAATTATAGAAGAGGAAGGGTTGTCTCCGCAGCCGGAGTGGCAGACCTCAGATATTCATCCAACTCGGCCTTGAACGTATTGCCTTCCATGGGGCCGACCTTGCCCACGGCAAACGCACCTGCCGCGTTGGCGTAGTGAACCGCTGTGCGCAACTCGGCGCCCATGCAAACCATGGAAAGGAAGGTGGCGTCAAAGCAATCCCCCGCCCCGGTGGGGTCTAGCTCCGTTGCGGGATAAGTACCGACGAAAAATGCCTCGGACCGGCAGTAAAGCCGTGTACCCCGAGAACCATCCTTAATGACGATCAGCCTGTCTTTTTTTGCTAAAAGCTCACGGATGGCAGTTTCAATGTCCTCGCCAAACAAGAGCTTTAGCTCGCTTTTGCCGGTAAGCAGAACATCAGTGGCCTCAATAATCTCTCGATAGTAATCCATAACCTTCCCCTGCAGAAGTTCAGGACGAATGTTTGGGTCAAAGCTAATCTTAACGCCGTTTTCCACAGCCACCCTTACTGCGTGCATAATCGCCTCGCCCATCGAGGGACTTCCGGTTATGGAGCAGCCCATGATATGTAAGTAACGGGAACTTTTGATTGCCTCGTCGTTAATGTCCTCAACACTGAGTTCCCCGCAGGCGGCATGAGAAAAGTGAAACAGGAACTTTCTGCTTCCATCGGAGAAATAGGTGTTGAAGGCAACGCCTGTTGAATTATTAGCGGTTTCCACCACACCGGATGTGTCAACACCGTCATGCTGCAGTCTTTGCAGATTTAATAGGCCGAAATCATCCTTTCCAATTTTTGCAATTATGGCTGCGCGAACGCCCATTTTGCCAGCCTGGTCAATACAGATGGCAGGTGCGCCGCTAGGATAGGGACCCAGAAGCACACCGGGCTCACTCAATTCTTGTCCGACTTCCTTAGCCAAAACCTCAACTAATATTTCGCCGACTGTTATGATATCATACATTGTTGATGCGCTCCTTTTCGAATTTGATCGATCTATTATATGGATTGTTCAAAAACAGAAGTCTAAAACAACCAACATAACCAAATCGCAAAAGAAAAACTACAGAATTCTTGACACATTGCGTGTGTAATGCTATTTTAGCATTATAAACGAAAGCAATCAAGCATAACTTTTCAAACAAATAAAATATAAACGAAAACAGATGAGCGAAAAAGGACGAGCAAAATGAACAGATATACGAAATAAGGAAGACTTTGCAGATTATTTGTGATTTACAGCTTAAGCTGCTAATCAATATATTTTATGGAGGTCAAAAAATGAAAAAGTATCTCGCATTGCTTCTTGCTGCTATCATGGTTGCCGGCATGTTGGCAGGCTGCTCCAGCCCCGAGAAAACGGATCCCACACCCGCGACCGATGCTAGCACCCCCCCCGAAGCGCCAGGAAAGACCGCTTCTGATCTGAAGCTGGGCTTCGTCCTTGGCTCTCGTGAGCACGCGTTTTATGTCGCCATTGAAGATGGAATCAAAGCAGCTGCCGCAGATCTTGGATTTGAAGCAGTTGTTCTGGAATCCAATCTGGACGGCGCAGTTGCTTCCGAGCGTATTGAAACCTTGGTAGTTGACGGCTGCGATGCAATTTCCCTTTCCGTTAACGATCCCACCGGCAGCACCCCTGCCATCGAAGCTGCTGACGCCGAGGGCGTTCCCATGTTCGCATTTGACTGCACCTCCTCCGAGACCGATGTCATCAAGAGCTTTGTCGGCACCGATAACTATCAGGGCGGCGTTGTTGGCGGCGAAGCCGTCATTAAGTATCTTGAAGACAACAGCTTGACCGACGGCGCTACGATCGGCATCATTGGTTATCCGGAGCCCCAGTCCTGCATTGACCGTGAAGATGGTTGGTTTAGCGTTGTCAACGAGTACAAGGAAAAGTACAACCTTACCATCGTCAACCTTGGCAACTACAAGGGCGATGCTTCCACAGCTGAATCCCTCATGAACGACGCTCTGATTCAGTATCCCGATATGGCCGCAATCTTCACTGTTGGTGACCCCGCTTGCGTTGGCGCTCTTGCCGCAATCAAGGCTGCCGGTGCCAAAACAGTTATGGTCGGCTTTGACGCCAACCCCGAAGCACACGAAGCGATTCTTGATCCCGAAAACGGCAAGATCTGGATTGCAGACGTTGCACAGGACCCCTACAAGATCGGCTACAACATTGCTGAGCAGATGGTTAAATATTGCACAGAAAAGACCGTTGATGACACCACCATTCTGATTGCCCCTTACCTGGTGGATGCTTCTAATGCGAAGGCGAAATAAGCTCTGCACATAGAGCACAAAAAAGCACACAGGAAGTGTCTGGGCCTTCGTCCGGGCACTTCCTAAAGCAAATTGAACTGACAAGAACCGAGGAGTTTGCAATGGAACCTACATTACAGGCGGTCAATATCTCCAAAACCTTCCCTGGCGTCAAAGCGCTGACAGGCGTTACCATGGACTTTTATCCCGGTGAGGTACATGCGCTGCTGGGAGAGAACGGTGCAGGAAAATCTACTCTGATTAAAATTTTGTCAGGAGTCTACACGCCGTCGGAAGGACAGGTGCTTCTTGACGGACAGGAAGTCAAGTTTACATCTCCGCATGATGCAATCGAGCACAAAATTGCCGTTATCCATCAGGAATTAAGCATTGCTCCGGATTTAACCGTTGCAGAAAACATATTTTTGGGGGCAGAGCCCAGGAAGGGCAAGTTCTTAGACAGAGCATTAATGAATGAGCTTTCTCAAGGAATTCTTGATGGCATGGGGGTTGGCAAAACTATCAAAGCCACCGATGTCGCCCGAAATTTGACAGCCGCGCAACAACAGATGGCCGAAATTGCAAAGGTTATCAACAGAAAGGCGCGAGTCGTCATCATGGACGAGCCCACATCATCTCTGTCCGAATTTGAAATTGCGGCGCTGTTTGCGCAGATCAAAAAACTGCGCGACGATCAAGTGACCATCATTTATATTTCCCACCGCATGGCTGAAATTTTTGAGGTGTGTGACAGAGCCACAGTGCTCATGGACGGCCGTTTGATCAAGACAGAACTGGTGAAGGACAGCAGCGAGGCTGAGCTTGTTGCCAGCATGGTTGGACGAGAAATCCGAGATTACTATAATCGCCAGCACCATACACGCGGAGAAGAAATGGTCCGCGTAGAAGCATTGGCGCGAAAAAAAGAATTCAAAGACATTAGCTTTACCGCATATGCCGGGGAAATCCTCGGAATTTATGGGCTTATCGGTTCGGGACGCACCGAGATGATGGAAACGATTTTTGGCGCTCGGGCCAAAGATGCCGGAAAGGTGTTTGTTCGGGGGAAAGAGGTCCATTTCAAAAGCCCCAGGGACGCGATTGCACAACGCATCGGTATGGTTACCGAGGATCGAAGGCTCACCGGTCTTATGCTGAACAAGAGTGTAAAGGACAACATTGTGCTCCCAAGCATTCCAATGCATAAGAAAAAATTCGTCTTTGCCAATAAACCCTGGGAAGGACAGGCGGCGGAGCAGATGAAAGCAAAACTCATGATTAAAACGCCTTCCATCGAGACAATAATTGGTAATTTATCCGGCGGTAACCAGCAAAAGGCCATATTAGGCAAGTGGCTGATCGCCGACTCCGATATTTTAATTCTGGACGAGCCTACGCGCGGAATAGACGTCAATGCGAAATCCGAATTTTATACACTTATGAATGATTTTGTGGCGAAAGGCGGCTGCATCATCATGATTTCCTCTGAAATGACTGAGGTTATTGGCATCAGTGACCGCATTTTGGTAATGCACGAGGGCGGTTTAAAGGGAGAATTGACCGGTGCAGACATCAACGAGCAAAACATCATAAAATTAGCAAATGCCTAAGCGGCGAGCGCTATGAAAGGAAGTTCGGATTCATGGAAAAGATCGAAGGAACAATGAAAGTCGGCATTGGTGATAGGATTGGCGCCTTCTCAAAGAAGAATGCAATTGTTATTGTCCTTGTCCTGCTTAGTGTGGGGTTTGCCTTTGGCAACAGTGCTTTTTTGAAGCCCTCAAACCTGATAAATCTGACCACACAAATGGCGATTAACGCCATGCTGACCATAGGGATCACCTATGTTATTATTCTTGGCGGCATTGATATCTCTATCGGCTCCGTTGCGGCCTTGTCAGGCGTTGTAGCCGCGTTGGCCTGCCGTGCGCTTCCGGCCGATGTATCTTTATTTACAATGGTTGTTGTACAGTTGAGCGTGGGTATGTCTGTGGGCGTAATCTTCGGTGCATTCAACGGTTTAATGGTTACCAAATTTAAGGTTGTCCCCATGATTGCCACGCTGGCATCGCTAACAATAGCCCGTGGCCTCAGCTACATAGTATCCGGTGGTACCTCCGTGTCCGGCCTCACCTCCGTTTACTCCTGGCTTGGCTCGGCGCGTTTGTTCAAAACGGAAGCAAAGCCCACCGGATGGCTTCCGATCATCACCATTGTGGTTATTGTTTTCGTTATAATCATGCATATTTTACTCAGCAAGACCGTATTCGGGCGCCATGTATATGCTACCGGCTCGAACAGAAACGTTGCGCACCTCAGCGGCATCAACACCCAGAAGATCATCTTCTTATGTTATGTGATTTGCGGTGCGATGGCGGCTGTTGGCGGTGTTTTGAACTCCTCAAAGCTGCAGAACGGTCAACCCGGTGCTGCCGAAAGCTATGAGATGTTTGCAATTGCATCAACAGTTATGGGTGGAACCTCGCTCTTGGGCGGCAGCGGCTCCGTGGCCAGGGCAATATTGGGCTGCGCTGTTGTTGCCATCATTAACAATGGTATGAATCTGATGCACATTGACTCTTACTGGCAGAAGGTTGTTCTCGGAGTCATTATTCTGCTTGCGGTAGTGATGGACATGATGCAGAAACAAAAAAGTAATTGATTATTATGATTTGGAAAACTGATCGTCTGGACATTTTCGCAAAAGACTGCTTTGAAGGGATGATTCGCTCACGGCCCGATTTGTGGCAGGAGGGATATACCCAAAAAAATGCAGGTGTTTTAATTAAAAGGAAGCCAACACCGGAGCATTTCGCTGTTATTGTAAGCGGAGGTGCGGGCAATGGCCCACTGTTCCCCGGCTATGTTGGGGAAGGCCTTGCAGACGCTGCCGCTATCGGTGGGCCCTTTTCAGCCCCCAATGCCTATGCCATTTACGAAGCGGGGAAGCTGCTCGGCAGAGAAAACGGTGTTTTGCTGCTATATAACAACTTTGCCGGCGATTATCTGAACAACGATATGGCAAAGGAACTACTTGAAATGGAAGGGATTCGTGTCGAATCGGTGGTTTCAAACGACGATATTGCCTCCGCGCTCCAAGAGCCGCGGGAGCATCGCAGCGGGCGTTCCGGAATCGCCCTTCTCATAAAGCTGGCAGGCGCGTATGCCAAGGCGGGGATGGAGTTGTCCCAGGCAGCGGAGCTCCTGCGCTATGCGAACACCCGCTTGGGAACGCTGAGCCTGCATATGAATGAGACGCGAACAGAAATTGCGTACGGGGCAGGCTTCTCCGGCGAACCCCCGATGAGAGTTGAAATGCACATGAGCATGGAGCGTGCGGCCCGGGAGGCTTCTGAAATGCTCTTGGAGGACTTGGCGCCCAAAGAGGACGAGACGCTCTTCCTGCTGGTTAACCGACTTCGTCTGACCAGCTATGCCGACGGATATATTATGGCAAACCTGATCAATAAAGAGCTTTCTCTTGTCAAGACTGTGGAGCAATTGAGGGTAGCGCCTTTCTCGAACATTATGGATGTTTATGGATTCGATTTTAGTGTTCTTTGCATGAATCGGGATACCGCGCAACGCATGGACTCTGTTTTACAATCTGATTGCTTTGCAATATAGGAGTGGTGAGCAATGTTTCCTGAAGAAAGACAACAAAAAATATGTGACATTGTAACACAGCGACGCTCCGTAAAGGTAACCGATTTGAGCAATGAATTGGAAATTTCGGAGGCAACAATTCGCCGCGATCTGGAAGAATTACAAAAACAGAAACGCATCATCCGAACCCACGGAGGGGCTATGTCCGCATACTTCGTGGGGAAGGCGGTCACGTCTTCGGAACTGTCATATAAAGACTCTGAACTAAAGCAACAAATAGCTCGGGTCGCATATGACATGATAGATGACTATGATACACTGCTTATGGACACGTCAAGCACTGTACACGAGTTGATCAAGTTGATTGCCAGCGGAACGAAGAGCCATTTGCGCGTTATTACAACATCGCTGATGGCAATTCAAGAATTGTCCAAAAGCAGCAATTGCACCGTGCAGGTTGTTGGCGGCGATGTCAATTATGAGCATCAAACCAGCGAAGGCTCTGTTGCGTGCCGTTTTATTCGGGATATCCGCGTTGATAAATGCTTTATCGGGATTAACGGTATTGATGAGACATATGGGTTTTCAACGCCCCGATACGTGGATGCCGATATTAAAACTCATATGATTGAATCATCTAACTGCAGCATTTTGCTGGCAGACCATACAAAAATTGGAAAAACCTATCTTGCGAAGATTGCCAAGCCGGATTGCCTAATTACAGACCGTCGGGAAATGGATTTTTCTTATGAAATGCTTGGTGATAGCGTGGACGTAATTTTTGCAGAAGAACGTCTGCCGACGCAAGAGCCGAAACTGGAAGAGATATGAAAGAGATTAGCACCCAAATTCTTCAAACCGCCCTTCTGCACGTATGCCAGCTAATCATTGAAAGCGAGCCAATGCTCACAGAACTCGATTCGATAATCGGAGATGGAGACCATGGCTATGGTATGCGTGATGGTTTTACCGAGCTTCAGCAGGTGCTGAAAGCGCAAAGCTTTCTATCGTTGTACGATTTGACAATTGCAACCGGAATGACGTTGGTCAAAGCGATGGGAGGTGCGTCCGGCGTTATTTTTGGCACGCTATTCATCGGCGGGCATGATGCTTTGGTCTCGCCGGAGGGCCTAAATCTAATATCCATGGATGCCGATACCATGCGCAGCTATTTTAGATTGAGCGCCCAGAGCATAGCAAGACGCGGCCGTACAAAACCCAATGACCGTACCATGCTGGATGCGCTTTTGTACGCAGTAGATGCCATGGATCAGGCAGATACGACTGACATTGTAGGGCTTCTTAAATGTGCATGGGAGGGCGCCTGCCGCGGTGCAGAGGCGACGAAGCAAATGCGACCTAACATCGGCAGGGCTAAGAATTTCCGTGACAAGGCACTTGGCTATCCCGATCCGGGCGCAGTATCCACATCTATTATTTTCAAAGGTTTGTATGAGGGAATCTCATCTTTCTGTATCAATCAATAAGTGAAGAGGTTATTAAAATGGCATTTGTAAAAGTAAGCGATATACTAAAAATGGCCGATCAGGCACAGACCTCCGCCATGGCATTTAACTGTCTCGATTTCAATACGGCGCATTCCGTCATCGCTACAGCGGAGAAGCTACAAAAACCGGTAATCGTTATGCTGTATCCCGGCCACTGTATAGATTTCCGTTGGACAACACCCGCGGCATTTGCAGCCATGGTTATTTCCGAAGCAAAGAAGGTCAAGGTTCCTGTTGCATTACACATGGACCACTGCAGTGACTTTGAATACATTAAAGACGCCATTGACAGCGGATTTACCTCCATTATGTATGACGGCTCCATGCTACCAGTAGAAGAGAATGTAAAGAACACAAAGATGGTTGTAGACTATGCCCATGCCAAGGGCGTCGAAGTGGAAGCGGAGCTTGGATGGGTTGGGTTTGCCGACAATGAAAGCGACCAAAGCAATGCCGATATGTATACCAGTCCTGAAACCGCAAGGAAGTTCTGCAGCGAGACAGGCTGTGATTCTGTGGCTGTTGCCATTGGCAGCGCACACGGCTACTATAACAAGACCCCAAAGCTGGATTTAGATCGTCTGCAGCAGATTAATGCTGCAACAGATACTCCGCTCGTTCTCCACGGCGGCTCTGGAATTCCCGATGACCAGCTGGAAAAGGCCTTTTCAATGGGCATCAACAAATTTAACGTGGGCACGGAATTCCTGGGGCTTTATTTCGAGACTGTGGTGAAATATGCCGAAGCCTTCAAGAATGATCCAAAACACATTATTCTGGACATGGCAATTCCCGTACAGGATGCGTTGATGGCTTACCTCCATCAAAAAATGCAGCTATCGAAAATGTAAATTAAGAATGCCGGGCTGACTATTCAGTTGGTTCGGCATTTTCTAAACTGGGAGTATCAGTAATTATGAATATAGCATGTGTCGGGGAAATGGTGATTGACTTTATACCGGGTGAAGGAGAGGGCGTATATATCCGCAAACCGGGCGGCGCACCTGCCAATGTGGCGGTTGCCGCCGCACGAAACGCCCTGGATGCCGGCTTTTGCGGCTGCCTTGGCAACGATGATTTTGGCAGATTTTTACTAAAAACACTTGAGGACAACAATGTGGCCGTCCTTAGACCGGAACTTTTAGATGAGGCCATTACCACAATGGCCTTTGTCACCTTGAATCAAGACAACGACCGCAGCTTTACATTTGCGAGGAAGCCGGGGGCGGATCAGTTTTTGAGCAAGGAGGATATTGATCGCGGCAACGTTGCTCAGGCAGATATGGTGCATGCAGGTTCCTGCTCGCTATCCAAAGCGCCGGCGTCGGACGCCACGGTCTATGCCATGGAATGTGCCAAAAAAAACGGAAAGCTTGTCAGCTTTGACATAAACTACCGCAATCTTATGTGGAATGACGACCGTGCAGCCTGCAGCAAAGCGGTGCAGGATATATTGCCCTTAGTGGACTTTTTGAAGTTGTCTGAAGAGGAAAGGGATATGCTAGGCGTGGAGCCGTCCGGGGCGGGAAAGGCTTATGGTATTGCCGTGGTTGTGGAATCCCTCGGCCCCGCCGGGGCTCGCTGCTATTGGAACGGCAAACAATTGACCGTGCCTGGAAGAAAGGCGCAGTGTATTGATGCTACAGGCGCCGGCGACGCCTTTTGGGGCGGGTTCCTATCTTGCCTGCTGCGTAGCAATGTGAAAACGGTAAAGGATATTTCGGAGCCGCTTTTACAGAAGGCGCTGGAACACGGCAATGTAGCGGGTTGGCTGTGCGTTCAGAAAAAAGGCGCAATGGAGTCTTTGCCTACGATAGACGAGATTGAAGCCATTTTGGAGGTTGGAAATGAAAAAAGAAATATGGAATAAACCGTGCATCATTTCACCGTCCCTCATAACCCTGGACCTGTGTAATTTGGAAACGCAGGTTTCCTCGCTAGAGAATGCGGGCATTGAGTTGCTACACGTAGATTTGCTGGACGGTTATTTCAGTCCCAGCATGCCCATCGGCCTCGATGTCATCCGCCAGCTGAGAAAAAAGACCTCCTTAGAATTTGATGTGCATCTGATGGCAAATTCACACGACTACTTTGTGGACGAATTGCTGGATATCGGCGTACAGCAGCTGGTGTTCCATGGGGAGTGTGAGCCCCATATTGACAACCGGCTGAACATGATCCGCGCCCGGGGCGTAAGGACAGGTGTGGCACTCCGCCCCGCCACATCCCTTGCCACCCTTGATTATGTGCTGGAAAAGTGTGACACCGTGCTTTTGATGCTCATTAATCCGGGCTATGCAAGCAGCAAGGCGGAACAGCAGGTGGTATATGCCAACCGCAAAATTCGTGAGCTGCGAAGCATGATAACAGCCCGCAAGCTTGAAACAAAAATAGAAATAGACGGGCGTGTGTCGCCGCAAAATATTGAGGATTACGGCAAGGGCATTGTGGATATTTTTGTTGCCGGGAGCACCTGCATACAGCGGGACAACATTTCGGAAAGTGTTCAGAAATTATTCGAACTGCGCAAGACGGTTATTGGAGGATAAAATCATGAAAGAGCCTCATTACGGTGAAATCCGAGATTTGGTGCTCAGCGAATTGAGTGTATCTCTGGCTGCGATTCGGGAAGAGGAAGTTAAACAGCTGATTGACCTTGTACTCGGTTCCCGAAAAGTGTTTTTAGTCGGGGTCGGGCGGGTTATGCTGTCTCTCCAGGCGATTGCCAAGCGCTGGGCCCATTTGGGGATTGATACCCACCTTGTGGGGGAGATCACAGAGCCTGCCATTACCAAGGACGATGTGTTGATTGTAGGCTCTGGTTCAGGAACAACCTTTTTCCCGGCGGGAATCGCTCAAATCGCCCATCAACGTGGGGCAAAAATTGTCCATATCGGTTCCAACCCAAACAGCGAACTCAAGGACATTGCCTGTCTGATGGTACGAATTCCTGTGCGCACCAAATTCTATTTGGAGGACGAAATTGACTCCAGACAGCCCATGACCAGTTTGTTTGAGCAGACACTTTTGCTGCTGGGCGATATTGTTGCCAAGATGATTATTGAGCAGCGCAATCTCGACATGAAAGAGCTTTGGCAGCACCATGCCAATCTGGAGTAGGATATGGATAAGGAAAACGCAATTAGACTGACAGGGAGTATGCAGCAGATCGCCTACACCCGAGAGATAACCGTAAAAGAGGGACGAGCCGACAACCTGAGGGCTGTGGAGGTTAAAAATGAGGATCTGCGGTTTCTCGTGATGGCGGACAAGGGCCTCGACGTCGCGTACCTGGAATACAAGGGGATGAATCTTTCCTTTACCGCTAAGCCGGGCCTCAATGGCAGAAACCCCTTTGATACCCATGGGCAGGAGGCCCTGCGAAGCATTATGGGCGGCTTGTTTTTCACTTGCGGCCTACAGAACATCTGCGGCCCCTGTGAAACAAAGGGTGTGGAATACCCCATGCATGGAAGAATTCGCACGACACCCTGTGAGCATCTGTGTGCCGACGCCTTCTGGGAGGGGGAAGATTATGTGCTTCAGGTCAGCGGAGAGCTGCGTGAGGCGGAGCTTTTTGGTTCAAACCTTGTTTTGCGCCGCACAATCCGCTCTATCTGTGGTTCCGGCAAGCTGGAGGTTACCGATATCGTAGAAAACCAGTCAAGCGAGCCCGCGGAGATGATGCTGATGTACCATTGTAACTTTGGCTATCCGTTTCTGCGCCCGGGTACTCGATTAATTTTGCCGTCAAAGAGTGTGAAAGGCCGGGAGGCCTGGTCACAAGATCACTTAGACTGCTGGCATACGGTCACAGCGCCCCAAAAGGGAGAAACCGAATATGTTTTTCTCCACGAGCTCGCGGAGAATGCAGAGGGCAAGAGCTTTGCCGCAATTGTAAACGACGAGCTTGGCTTCGGTCTGAAGCTATGCTTTGACAGGAGGGCCCAGCCCTACTTCATGGAATGGATGTCCATGAGGGATGGGGATTACGTGATTGGTCTGGAGCCGTCCAATTCCAGCGTGTATGGCAGGAAACACCACGAAGAGCAGGGAACAATGCACACCATGGCGCCCTTTTCTTCGGAGACCTTTCATCTGTCTTTTGAAATACTCAGCAACGAAGAAGAAATCAAAAGAGCTCAGTTAGAACGAGATGAACTATTAAAAAATGAGGAGGCCAATTATAATGAAACGTTCAGAAATTAATGCTGTTATTAAGAAGTTTGAAGCCCTGATGGAAAAACATAGTTTCGCTCTGCCGCCCTTCCTGTCCTTCACCCCGGAAGAGTGGGAGACAAAAGGCCATGAATATGATGAAATCCGTGATAATATGCTGGGCTGGGACGTCACAGACTACGGACTGGGCAATTTCGACGAGCTCGGACTGGCCTTGATTACTATTCGCAACGGCAACGTTAAAAACCCCAAATATACGAAGACCTATGCGGAAAAGATTATGATGTGCGATGAGGGCCAGGTTTCCCCGATGCATTTCCATTGGACAAAGATGGAGGATATTATCAACAGAGGCGGAAACGATATCATCTATAAGCTCTATA
>CAYXNK010000018.1:0-20365 GCA_964466395.1 uncultured Oscillospiraceae bacterium
TGAAGGTGATTGAAAATGACGTTTTTTCGGAAAGCACTGGAATTACTTCAGTTACTGTGCCAGAAGGTGTAGCGGAAATGGGTAATTATGTTTTTAATGACTGTGCTGATTTAAAAAAAATAATCTTTCGAGGAAAATTTGGGGATGTTAGCCGTAGTGATGACTGTATGACTTGTGTTGACGAAGAAACTGAACTATACGACAAAGATGGTAGGTTCTATGTGTTTGATCGCAACTGGCATAGATGAAGTTCTCGCATTTTAAACATAGATTAAGAAGTGTTGTGGTAACAATGGGGTGATTTTCAATAGCGATAGAAGATTTTCTTAAGCAACCTCCCCCAAATGCAATGATATCTATTTCGGCCGTGTGTGACAAACTGAATAGTCATAAGGGACTTGAGTTCCCTTGTGACTATTTTTTTTGTCCCGACCGGGGCGCTCATGCGCTTCGGTCTGTTTCTTTTCGTCCAAAACTGCGCAGATACACGGAGCTTTTATATAGAGCTGTTCTCGTGTCCGGATTCCGGATGCGCTGTACTAGCTCAAAGTCGTGACGCTCAATAATGCACATCAGCCGGAAGCCTGGCAAAATAATGGAGGTGGACTGGGCAGGGCAAACGGCAGAGGTAGTAGAAAGCGATACAGGGGAAATCCTGGACGATTATCCTTCTTGGCCATGTTCGCATCTACGATACGTTAGCCAAAGTCTACTACAGTCGCTTTCCGGCTGAAGAACTACTGTAAAGTATTCCCGCCCAAGGGTGTAAAATCTCGCTGCCCCTAGCGCAACCGTCAAAACAACCAGCGCCTTGCTGCTGTTTTCCAATACCCATGAAACCGCTCTATTCTTTTCAGTAAGCCCGGGCGATTTGCCCACGTAGGCCGCTTTATTCATAGAGCATTCTCCCACTATATGCCACCTGCCGCAAGGTGCCGGTTGTTTTGACGATTACGGTGCTCCTGAGCAAAAACATATATTTTTCCGGAGAATCCGACCCAAGGGTTGGTTTTCTGTGTTATTATTGATGAATGCATTCATAAATCGGGGTGATTCGCCATCAGAGACAAGGATGATATGAAAAATGCCCGCGGGCTCAAGGCCGGAGACGAGAGGGCATTGGAGAAAATAATGGACCGTTATTCCGGATATATTGCCACAATTGTTATGAATATCATTGTTACATCCATGAGCCCCTCCGATGTGGAGGAGGTATGCTCGGACGTGTTTCTGACTCTGTGGAAAAGCCGGGAGTCTTTTGCGCCTGAAAACCTCAAGGCTTATTTGGCCTCCATTGCCCGATCCAGAGCCAAGAATAAGCTTCGGGAACTGCAGCTCTGTGAGCCGCTGGATGACAATGTTCTCACTCTGCCCGGAGGCTACGATTTGGACGAGCGCCTGACCCGGGTGGAAGAGGCCGAGGCGCTAAACGTTGCGTTAAACGCGCTCAATGAGCGGGACAGGGACGTGTTCGTCCGGCATTATTACCTCTATCAGACCACGGCGGACATCTCCCGGGAGACCGGGATTAATCGAGAAACCATAAAGACCATTCTCAAATCCGGCAGGGAAAAATTGAAAAAGGCGATTTTGGAAGGAGGCCGTTTCTTTGAATATCAAAATAACTGACATTTTTGAACATTACACTGGCGAAACGGCCGATTTGCGGGAGACGGCTCGCGTTTCCCCGGGAAGGATTAGGCAGCTTACGATGGAAAAGATTCGTTCAGAAGAAAAATCAAATAAGAAGCACGTGGGTAGGACGATTAAAATTACGCTTATTGCGGCGGCTCTTGCCGTCCTGCTGATGGCGGGTGCTCTGGCTGTTGGAAGCTATATTACCAGTGAGAGCCAGGCTCTTGCTGTTGCGCGACGGGAGTTTCAGGTCTGGAAGGACATGGGCATTCTGACTGCCGATGTGAGGCTGGACGGCGAGAATTTAATGATCTGGAAAGATGAGGAGGGGAGCTTCCAAACCGATGACTGGCCCCACCGTATTTTAAACCCAATTTACTACATTCGGGACAACGGTGGAAAATGTTCAACCAGCGTATGTGTCGACACGATTACGGGAAAGATTATCAATCTCACCATACAGGCCTGGGCGGATGAGGATGCGGAGCCTGTGCCAGATAAGCAGCTTATGATGCAGCCGGACGACAAGGTGTTGTATTACTATGGGAACTTTGACGACATTTTCAATCCAACCATAACTGTGGGCGAGTTTTGCGGAAAGCTGGCGGATTACTGGGGCTACGATGGCTTCACCATCCGCAGGAAGGGAGTGGAATTCCGCGGGGACGACCTTGAGGGCCCGGCCGGAGAGCCGCTGGCGGACTGTTATTCTCCGTACATCCCGGTTTATTTCCATGGAGATCAGGAGGGAACTCCCCAATACATTCAGGTGATGGATCTGCCCGATGGGGCTGCGCTTATGGTCGGTGTTTGGGGGCATAGCCTGGGGTGAGCAAAGCTCTGTTTGCAAAAAAACAGAAGGAGTGCAGCGCATGCCAAGGCATGAATTTGGAATAATGCGAAAGGCACCAACACAGCGGAAGAGATTCGACCGCTATGAGCCCCAAAAATATGATAATGTTGTTGCCGTTGATAATGATTTGATTGAGCCGATTCTGGAGGATTTGGACAGCGTGGATTGCTATTGGCATACCCTGAGGAAGCCGGGTAAGGGGCTTGCCTTTTGCGGGATTACACTGATACCGCCTGAATCGATGCCTACACTTTTAGGAATTCTAACATCCCAGAGCGAAAAGGAATATCTACCCCTGGTTGATTTAATCCATGAAGCGTGGGAAGCGGGGAAATTTATCGTACATTTCGGAATATGAATACGATTTTGCCCCAAAGACTTTTAGCCAAAGTCTTTGGGGCGTTTTTGCTACAGCCCCATCGTGTTTTCGGACTGTGCGGGGCTTTGAATTTATACGGAAGGCAATAAAACACGAAAAATCGTCGGCGCCCTTTTTAACAACAGAAGAAATGCGATGAAGGCCGGACCTTTGCTCGTATGCAGAGGTCCGGATTTTTTGCGTATGCACAGTCTATGTCGAAGCTATCATCGCTGCACTATTGACATCTCTGTCCGGCCGCCGCCCCGATAGAAGCCATAAAGCAGAAACAGAAGACCAATTCCCATATAGCAGGCGCCCACGATGGGCTGGAGCTATTTGGCGGAGACCATTTTCAATATGCTGGTGGGACTGGTCAAGTGGGCTGACGCGTGGGAATCGAAACGATTCCTTTTGCGTCAGCCCCCGCTTTTCATTTTGCAGGTTCAGTTTTCTTTGCAGGGTGCTTGTACCAGCCGTTCCATATTGACATAGTTTGAGCGGGAGAAGCCGTTTTTCTCGTAAAAGCTCGCATCCTCGCGCAGGGCGTGAAGCTCGATTTTTGAGATGCAGTCCTTATTCAGCTCATCATGGAGAGCATTCAGCGCCATGCTACCGCTGCCCTTCCGCTGGTAATTGGGATGGACAAAAATTTCGTCTACATAGAATTTGTTGTACTTTGCACCGGTGATAATTCTGCCGAAAAGATAGCCGATGACCTGGGTCTCGACAATCAGGGCATAGGCTCTGGAATTTGAGCCAGAGTAATAAGAGGCAATGCGCTTTTCAGCGCGGTCAAGCGGCCAATTTTCATTAAAGGGCGGCTCAGCATACACTCTGCAGAGAATCTGCGCCGCGTTGGGAATGTCGTCTTTGTCACAGGCTCTTAAAAATAACATGATGCGCACCTCCACAAGTAGGTCAAAAATATTGGCAGACTTATAACAAAATGGCTTTTATTTGTCGTTTTTTGCGATATAAATCAAGGGCTGTCCACGGCGGAACAACCCTTAGAATCACGGCGTGATGGGGCCTACTCCGCAGAGGGAGCATCCTCGTCGTCGATGCTGTCCATATCAAACTCAAGGGCTTCGCCGCAGTTGGGGCAGTCGATTTTGCCGAGGGCCAAAACGTCCTCGTCAATGGTGATGGTGTTCTCGCAGGCGGGGCAGGTTACCTCATAAAAAACCGGCTCGTCGTGGCCGCAGCAGCAGCTATCGCCGTGGTGATGGTCGTGGTCTCCGCCGCCACAGCAGCTGTCGCCGTGGTCTCCGCCGCCACAGCAGCTGTCACCGTGGTCTCCGCCACCGCAGCAGCTGTCGCCGTGGTCGTGATGATGGTGGTCATGGTCGTGACCGCAGCAGCAATCCTCGTAATCGTCTTCGTCGTAGTCCTCATATTCGTCGTAGACCAGCTCTTCGACGGAGGTCAGGTCGTCAGAAATGGCGTCCAGCTCTTCGCCCAGGTCGAGGGTGGCGGCTTCCAGATCCTCAAGATCCAGAGCCACATCCTCGAGAACGTCAATGATGGCGGCAATCAGTCTGTCCTGCTTGTTTTCCTTATCCAGGCCGAGGCCTTCAGCAAGACCCTTCAGGTAAGCAACTCTTTCTGATGTTGTCATGTTAAAATCTCCTATAATTCTTGTGTTGTTGCCGGGGCGCACCGCCGCCGGCACGTCTGATTGGGCTTAGCCCTTTGCACGCTCCAGATATTCACCTGTGCGCGTGTCGATGCGGATGACTTCACCCGGCTCGATAAAGAGGGGCACCTTGATTTCGGCGCCTGTTTCCAGAGTGGCGGGTTTTTGGGCGTTGGTTGCGGTGTTTCCCGCGAAGCCGGGGTCGGTTTCTGTGATGGTTAACTCGACAAAGTTCGGCGCTTCAACGGAAAAAACCTTGTCCTTATAGGAGGATACGGTGCAAACCATGTTTTCCTTAACAAAACGGAAGCCATCTGAAAGGATGCTCTTGTCGATGGGAACAAGCTCATAGCTCTCCGAATCCATGAAATAGAAAATGTCGCCGTCTGCGTAACTAAACTCCATGCTCTTGCGATCCACATGGGCGCTTTCAAACTTTTCGGTGGGGTTGAAGGATGTTTCGGTTACGCCGCCGGTGATGACGTTCCGCATCTTAGTGCGGACAAAGGCCGCGCCTTTTCCGGGCTTTACGTGCTGGAACTCGATGACCTGCAAGACCTTTCCGTCCATCTCAAAGGTAGCGCCGTTTCTAAACTCGCCTGCTGATATCATATATGTTCCTCCTGTATAGAGATTTGAAGTCGTGTGAAAAACAAAGTCTTTCAAGGGGTTCTTAGCCAAGATATTCTACACTAATTCTAACCTTTTGACAAGGTTGTTTTATTCAAAAACCGCAACTTTTAAACAATAATCAGGTTTTTAGGCGCCTTCGTGAGATTTTCGCAGCCATCTTCCGTGATGTACAGCATATCCTCGATGCGAACGCCAAATTTTCCTGGCAGATAAATGCCCGGCTCGTTTGTGACAACAGTGCCCACGGGCAGGGGCCTGTCGCCTGTGGGATTGGCGTTGGGGGATTCGTGAATCAGGAGGCCGACGCTGTGTCCCAGGCCGTGACCGAAGTATTTTCCAAAGCCTGCGTCCTCAATCACCCGGCGAGCGGCCATGTCCATGTCCTTGCCGATAACACCGGGGTGGCAGGCTGCCTCTCCCGCTTCCTGGGCGGCGAGAACGGTGTCATACACCCGGCGCATTTCGTCGGAAACCGAGCCAACGGCGACGGTTCTTGTCATGTCGGAGCAGTAGCCCTTGTATTTGCAGCCGAAGTCCATGGTCACAAAATCGCCCTTTTGGAGCTTGTAGTCTGAGGGGACGCCATGGGGCAGAGAGGAGTTCGCGCCGGCAACGCAGATGGTTTCAAAGGCCAAGCCCTCGGCGCCATTTTTCTTCATCTGATATTCAAGCTCCGCTGCAAGGGAAAGCTCTGTCATCCCCGGGGAAATAAGACCGAGCACGTAATCTAGGGCTTTTTCCGCAATCCGCTGGGCGGCAATCATGTGTTCGACCTCATAGCGCTCCTTGATTTCCCGCAGACTGCTTGTAATTTTTTGTCCGGGCAGGAAGGTCACACCAAGGCTCTCCTGGAGACGAATATAGTCAGCGTAGCTCAGGCTGCCCTCCTGGACAGCGAGACTGTCGATGCCGTTTTCCCCGAGGATCCGCTTGAGAATCGCAGACTCCTTGTTATCGCTGGTGCAGAGGAGAACCTCAGCGCCCTCCACCTGCTTTTCTGCCGCCTCAATGTAGCGGGAGTCCGTAATGAAATAGGCCTTGTCCGAGAGGATGAGCACAGCGCCGGCGCTGGTGTGGAAGCCGGTGGCATAAAGCCTGTCCAATTCGTCGTAGAGCCAAAGGGCGGGAAGCCCTTTTTCAAGCATTGCCCGTCTGATTTTATCGATGTTTGCCATATTCAATCCTTCTTTGCTGATGATTTGACACGTTTTTTTCCCACTGCGCGAAAGGGATACTCAAGAGCAAAGCGCAGGGCGTGAAAGGGGTTTGTGTGCATGTCGATAGGGCGGACGGCGATGGTCAGAATACCTGCTCGTGCGCCGCAGAGAATGTCCGTGTAGATTTGGTCACCGATGATGGCGGCCTGCTCCGGGGATGTGTTTTTTTCCTTGAGCAGCTTGAGCAGGCGACCTGCTCTCGGCTTCCGGGCGTGCTGAACAAAGCCGATGCTCAAGGAGTCTGCAAAGCGCTTTGCCCTGCCATCCTTGCTGTTGGAGTAGATGAAGGGCTCAATGCCGGCTGCCTTCAGCCTATCAATCCAGTTTCGCAGGGAAACTGTGGGCAGGTGGGCGTTGTAGCGGTCCAGGGTGTTATCCAAGTCCATGAGCAAAAGGGTAATGCCCTGCTCACGAAGCTGCTCGCGATTTAGCTCATAGATGCTTTTGAGCAGCAGGTCGGGGATTGGTGCTTTCGGCAAGGGAAGCCCTCCTTTTCTTTGTTTTATTGGATTGCGTAAAGAGCCTGCTCTAGATCTGCAATAATGTCGTCTAAGTCCTCAATGCCCACAGAGAGGCGGATCAGATCGGGGGAGATGCCGCCACTGCGCAAATCGGCTTCGGAGAGCTGTCGGTGGGTGGTGTTTGCCGGGTGGAGGACGCAGGTGTGAGCGTCTGCCACGTGGGTGGCAATCATCGCAAGCTTCAAGCCCTCCATAAAGGTTTCGGCCGCCTGGATGCCGCCCTTGACGCCGAAGGAAATGACGCCGCAGGAGCCGTTGGGAAGATATTTCTGCGCCAGAGAATAATAGGGGCTGGAAGGCAGGCCACAGTAGTTGACCCAGGAAATTTTTTCGTGGCGCGCTAGATATTCCGCAACAGCCTGGGCATTTTCACAATGGCGCGCCATGCGCAGGTGCAGGGACTCCAGGCCGAGGTTTAGTACATAAGAGTTCTGAGGGGAGGGAGTTGCGCCCAAATCGCGCATGAGCTGGGCGGTTGCTTTTGTGATATAGGCGCCCTCGATCCCGAACTTTTCTGCATAAACGATGCCGTGATAGCTCTCGTCCGGCTGGGTGAGGCCGGGGAATTTATCGGCATAGGCCAGCCAGTTGAAGCGGCCGGAGTCTACAATTGCGCCGCCCACGCCGGAGGCATGCCCATCCATATATTTTGTGGTGGAGTGGGTGATGATATCCGCGCCCCATTCAAAGGGACGGCAGTTTACAGGGGTTGGGAAGGTGTTGTCCAAAATCAGAGGCACACCGTGGTCATGGGCGGCCTTGGCAAAGCGCTCTATGTCTAAAATTGCAAGGCTGGGATTTGAGATGGTCTCACCGAAAACAACCCTTGTGCTGGGGCGGAAGGCGGCGGAAAGCTCCTCATCTGTGCAATCAGGAGAGACGAAGGTAAAGTCCAGACCCATTTTCCGCATAGTGACGTTAAAGAGGTTATAGGTGCCGCCGTAGATGGCGGAGGAGCAGACTACATGGTCGCCGGCGTTGCATATGTTGAAGATTGCAAAGAAGTTTGCAGACTGTCCGGAGGATGTGAGCATGGCGGCGGAACCGCCCTCCAGGGCGCAGATGCGGGCGGCCACATGATCGTTTGTGGGATTCTGGAGGCGGCTGTAGAAATAACCCGCTGCCTCTAAATCAAAGAGCTTTGCCATCTCTGCCGAGGAGTCGTATTTAAAGGTGGTGCTCTGAATGATGGGTATTTGGCGGGGCTCTCCGTTTTTCGGGGCATAGCCCGCCTGCACGCATTTGGTTCCGATTTTGCTCATAACTTCTTGAATCCTTTCCTTCACAGACCTTGATGCCGGGCAAAGCCGCCCGTATCATGCCGAAATTAAAACAATCTATAGGGGTCGCGCTCTATCCCCGTTCTGGGGAGGAGCCGATAATTTCTTCGTTTTTTTGAAGGGGGGCAGAGATATTGAAACCCCAGAGGTTTTGCGCCGGCTGGCCGTCAATCAGGATTTGAACGTTTTTGATGCCGGCGAGGGAGGCCAGGGAGTTGACGACGGCATAGACGGCGAGCTCCGCGTCCTTTGCGCCCATCTCAAGGCCTTCCCTGTCCAAGCCGGAGAGGCTCACAGAGCAGGTTCCGTTTATGGTGTAAACAGACAGGACGACGGTTCCATCGGGAAAGGGTCTCCGCAGCTCTGCGTGTGTGGGGCCGCCGAAGAGCGCATCTAAAATTTCGCGCTCCACAGAGTTTTCACCGCCAATATTGATGGTTTTGTATTCCGCACCCAAGCTGCCCCCGTCCTGCTTGGGGAAGTAGATGCGAGTTTGGGCGCGTCCTGCGCTGATGACGGTGTCAAAGAGCAGGAAGTCCTCTGAGGACAGACGTGTTTCCAGGGGTTCGCCGCCCACGCCGATGCTGACGAAGTCCACGCCCTCAAGGGAGCAGAGGGTGAGGGTGATGCAGGCGGAAATCAGGGTTTTTTGCAGCTCCGGGAGATCCAGATAGGCGGTGTCCAGGGAGACCCACACATGGCTGCCACTCTGTTCGGCATCGAGAATTTTAAGGCCGGGTGGCAGGGGATTTTGCAGATTTGGCTGTGTGGGGGCCTCTTCCAGAGCGGCGATTGCCGCGGAGAGCGCCTCCTCTCCCGGCGTCTCGGGGAGAAGCTCAGACTCTAGGAGGCCGCTGCCGGAGGCTGCGCCCTCGGGGAGCTGACGGTAGACCCGGATGCCCTCGGCGGCGCCTGCCGTCCGCGGGGCTTTCTCACAGCCGGAGACCAGAAGGCAGAGGGCAAGCAGGATGAAGATGAGACGCTTTTTCATAGAGTACCTCATAGAATGGGCGGTGTGGCCCTAGCCTTCATTGGAAGCGGAGCCGCTGTCCTGTTCCCGGTAGACGGGGAAGCTGACCACAAAGCGGGTTCCGCCCTGGGCACGATTTTCCACACGAACCTCGCCGTTGTGGAAGCCGATGGCGTCATAGACAATCGAAAGACCCAGGCCGCTGCCGCCGGCGTCCCGGCTTCTGGCCTTGTCCACCCGATAAAAGCGGGAGAAAATGTGGGGCAGATCCTCCTCGGGGATGCCGATGCCCGTGTCCTCCACGGTGAGGAGAATGCGGTCGCCCCTCCGGTAGAGCAGGATTTTAACCCGCCCCCCGGGTAGGTTGTATTTGATGCTGTTTTCCGCCAGGTTAAAGATGATGCGGTAGACGAGATCCTCACTGCCGTAAATCAGGCAGCCCTTGTGCAGGTCGGTTTCCAGAATGATCTGGTGCTCTCGAGCCAAGGGCGCAAGAAGGTGGAGGGTTTTCTCGGCCACAAGGCGGATATCCAGCCGTTCCCGGCTCATGGGAGTGCCGCTGTCCAGCTTGGAGAGGCTCAAAAGCTTTTCCGTTGTGCGGGAGAGGCGCTCTGCCTCATTTCCGATATCCGTGACAAATTCCCGCAGAGTGCCCATATCCATGTTGTCGGCGTTTACGATGCTGTCGGACAGCAGGCGGATGGAGGCCAGGGGGGTTTTCAGCTCGTGGGAGGCGTCGGAGACAAAGCGGCGTCGCAGTTCCTCGGTGTCCTTGAGGCGCTGGGTCAGGCTGTTAAACTCGCGACCCAGCTGGGAGAGCTCGTCGTTTCCCGCTGTGACGATGCGGGTGTCGTAGTTGCCCTCGGACACGGTTCGGGTGGCGTGGACAAGGGCTGTGATGCGCCGCGTCAAGGCGCGGCTGAAGATGAACATCAGGATGATGGCCACAAGCCCCAGGACGAAGGTGATGTTGCGCAGGTTCTTTTGGATGCTGATTATCAGTTCTGCCTGGGCGCTGTCGTATTCATAGAGATAAACGGCGCCCACGGTGAGGCTGCCGTTTTTGATGGGCATGGCCTCGCGGGTGCAAAAGGCCTTGCCGTCATACACCGAGTAACAGATAATATCGCCCCGGAGGGCGCGCTCAATTTCAGAAAACAGAGCATAGCTACCCTGGCCTGCGCCCAGCTCCGCCGTGTCGTAGAGGATTTTTGCCCGCTCGTCTGTGACGATGATGCGGGTCAGGGAGCGGATGTCAATCAGCCCCATGACCTCCTCCACCGTGTCGCTGGTCAGCCGGTCGGCTGCCGAGAGGGAGGAGGAAATGACTCCTGCCTGGGTTTGCAGGGCGGTCTGCTTGGTTGTGAAAATCAGGTCACGGGAGACGATGGTGGGGTAGATGTTCAGCATAACCAAAAGTCCCGCAATCAGAATGAGAAAGGTCGCGGCGAATTTGAGCTGAACGCTGTTTGTCAGGGCGTTTGTGCCGGATAACCGTTTCATCTTTCTTCTCCTGTGCAGGGGATAAGATATTGTATTGCAAAATGGGGAAAATGTCCAGACTGCCTTTCGCAAAGGCTATTCAGGCAATTCCGCACTTCCCTTTGCGCGGTGTTGCCTTAGCTTTCCGCGAAATAATAGCCCACGCCCCACTTGGTGTTGAAGGACTTGGGGTCTGCGGGGTCAAGCTCCAGCTTCTCACGCAGCCTGCGGATGTGTACGTCAACGGTGCGCACATCGCCCTGGTAGTCAATGCCCCAGATGAGGTCTAAAAGGCGCTCGCGGCTATAGACCTTGCCGGAGTTACGCATTAAAAGCTCTGCCAGATTAAATTCCTTTGCAGTTAGCTCCACGGGCTGGTCGCCCTTCTTGGCGAGACGGCGGGCGCTGTCGATGGTGATGTGGCCCAAAGTCAGGCTGTCGGCCTTGTCTTCTGCGCCCTGAATGGCGGAACGGCGCAGCAGGGCGCGCACCCGAGCCTTGAGCTCCAGGATGTTAAAGGGCTTTGTGATGTAGTCGTCCGCCCCGTATTCAAAGCCAATGAGCTTGTCCGTGTCCTCACTTTTGGCGGTGAGCATGATGATTGGGACGGTGGAAAAGGCGCGGATTTGCATACAGGCCTCCAGTCCGTCCAAGCGGGGCATCATGAGGTCTAACAGAATGAGGTCGTATTTCTCCACCTTGGCCTTGTCCACGGCGGTTTGGCCGTCGTAGCCCACGTCCACCTCATAGCCCTCGTTTTCCAGATTGAATTTAATGCCCTTTACCAGGGTCTTTTCGTCGTCAACAACAAGAATTCGCATATTTTTCTGTCTCCTTCCTTAGGTTCCTGTGGTGATTTGGGCTTTTAGACCCTCGAAGGTGACCGCTCCAATACCGGAGACCTGCATCAGCTCGCTGACATCGGAAAAGGAGCCATTTTCCTCGCGATAGGCGAGGATGCGCAGGGCGAGCGCCTCTCCGATGCCAGAAAGGGTCACCAGTTCCTCCGCCGTTGCGGTGTTGATATTGATGGGCGGAGCAGGGGGCTCTACTGTGGGAAATACGGGAGCGGTGGTCTCCGGGGGATGGGAGAGGTCTATGGTGAGAGCCGCCTGCCCGCCGGAGGAAAACAAGAGCGTGAAGGCCGTGGATAGGACGAAAATCCCGGTTAAAACCAGGGAGGCGACCTCGGCTTTATTGAGTTTCAAGGCGGATTCTCCTTTGGTTTCCGATAATTGGTGTTGATTTTAAGGGGAAATGCCCGTATAATTATGGGGTGTTGGGTAAAGCAGTGGGTTTTTATTTGAATTTGGATATTCGTTATTATGCCACAGGCGCAGTGCGCATGTTATCCTGCGTCGCTTACAGGCGATGACCCCTTTGCCGAAGAAGCAAGCGATGCTAAGCGTTTCGACAGTGAATGGCTGTATCACAGCCATCATAACATATTTCCCCGGAGATGCATATGAAAAAGATACATATTATGCCGTATATTTTGATTTTGAGTCTGGCCTTGGCCGCCTTTTTGACAAGCCCTGCTTCGGCGGTCAACGACCCCCCGGTTTCTTCTCGGGCGGCTGTCCTCATTGACACCGTTACCGGGAATGTGCTCTATGCCAAAAGTCCCGATGACAAGGCCTTTCCCGCCAGCACCACGAAGATCATGACGGCGCTTCTGGCTGTTGAGGCGTTGGAGGCGGGGCAAGTTGCGCTGGAGGACAGGGTGACGGCCAGCACAAATATCATGCAGGGGTTGACAGATGACGGAAGCACAGCGGGGATTGTCCCCGGGGAGACCATGAGTCTGGAGGATCTTCTGTACTGCGCGATGCTCTCCTCCGCCAATGAGGCCTGCAATGTGATTGCCGAGCATATTAGCGGCGACGTGGCAAGCTTTGTGGCGCTGATGAATGGGAGAGCTGCCCAGCTGGGCTGCACGGGGACGAACTTTGCAAACACCCACGGCCTGCCTGACGAAAACCACTATACCACCGCCCGGGATTTGGGGCTGATTTCCGTGGAGGCCTTTTCCCATCCCCTATTTATGGAGATTGCAAACACCATTCAGAAAACCATTCCCGCCACCAATGTTGCGGGAGAGCGGCAACTGAGCAATACAAACGGCCTGATTAACAAGGACTCCGAGTTTTACGGCAGCTATTTTTATGAGTATGCCAAGGGAATTAAGACAGGACACACAAAGGACGCGGGCTATTGCCTCGTCTCCTCCGCCGAGAAGGACGGGGTTTCCCTGATTGCCGTTGTGCTGGGGGGCAGCTCCTCCTCGCCGGATTCCAGAAAGAACCTCACAAACTTTTTAGATTCCAAGGTGCTGTATCAGTGGGTCTTTGAGAATTTTGACTACCGCAACATTCTTGAGACCCGGGAATTGGTTGAGGATTTGCCGATTAAAATGGGCAGGGACGCAGACTTTGTCTCCCTCTGCCCCCAAACGACGGTGAAGGCGCTGATGCCCAAGGATGAAGACAAGTCCGGCTTTGAGCAGCAGCTGACCATCTACAGCAGGCAGACGGGCGAGGAGCTTGTCGCACCCATGGAGGCCGGAACCGTGCTGGGTGAAATTAGTATCTCCCGGGATGGGATTGTTTACGGCAGCTCCAAGCTGGTTGCCGCCTCCTCTGTAGATGTGAGCTATTCCCTGCTCATTAAATCCAAGATTATCCAAACCTTAAAGAGCCCGATTGTCATTCTTGCGATTGTGATTCTGGCGGCCTTGCTGGCACTGTATATTTTCCTGCTGGTGCGGTATCATCGGTCTAAGAAGGACTATCTGCAGCGGGTGCGGGAGCGCGGCGCTGCGAGAAGGGTGCGGGCAGAGGAAACGCCCCGGCTGCGGGAGCAGAGCCCCCGGCGGGAAAAGGCAATGACGGCGAGCGGAGCGGGTCGAAGGGTTGCCTCGGAAAAGCCGGCGCCCAATCCGGAGCAGGAGGCAGAGCTCCAGGCGGAGCGGGACTACTTTGCGGAATTTTTCGGGAAGAAAGAATAAACTTTTGATATAAAACGCCGCCGGGGAAGCCTCCGGCGGCGTTCCAAAAAGGAGAAAGAACAGATGAACAACACATTTGCGTTTATTGGCGCGGGAAATATGGGCGGCGCTGTGATTTCCGCTGTTTGCAAGGCTGGATCTCCCCAGGGGGTTTTTGTCTATGACAGGGATACCGAAAAGGTGGCGGCGCTGGCGGAAAAAACAGGTTGTCAGGTGGCGGAAACTGCCGAGGAGGCGGTTGCTGCCGCACAGTTTGTGGTGCTCTGCGTGAAGCCAAACCTCATCGAGCCTGTGCTTCGGGGTCTTTGCCCCGGCCTGCGGGCGGCGCGGGAGCGCGGCAACGCCCAGGTGCTTGCCTCCATTGCAGCGGGGGTGACAAAGATGCAGCTCCAGGAGATTTTGGAGGCGGAGGGGCTTTTCTTGCCGGTAATTCGGCTTTTGCCCAATACGCCTGTTGCGGTGGGCAAGGGACTGACACTGGTTTCCCCCGACGAGCGGGTTTTGCCCGAGATTCTGTCTCTCCTGCGGGCGGCGCTAGCGCCAGGGGGGGAGACGATGGTAATTGACGAGGGCTACATTGACCCTGCAACCCCTGTGTTCAGTTCCTCCCCGGCGTATATCTACATGTTCATTGAGGCCTTAGCCGACGGCGGCGTGATGGCCGGCCTGCCCCGGGACAAGGCGCAGCAGTTTGCCGCCCAGGCTCTTGTGGGCGCGGCGACCATGGTGTTGGAGACCGGCAAGCACCCCGGCCAGCTCAAGGACGAGGTCTGTTCTCCCGGAGGATCAACGATTGTGGGCGTTGAGGCCTTGGAGCGGGGCGGATTTCGCCACGCAGTTGCCATGGCGGTGTATGAGGCCTATCAGAAAACCCAGCAGTTGGGGAAATAAGCATCAAACAGACCGTGGAAGGGAGCATATCACCTTCCACGGTCTGTTTGATGCTTATTTTTGGATTTCGGGGAGGGAGTCGTCGTTTTCAATCCAGTCTGAGATGTCGGTGACCTTGATCCCACCGTCCACAGTGCGGCAGATTAGGCGCTCAATGCCGGCGTTGATGATGAAGCGGCGACAAAGGGTGCAGGGTTCTGCGGTGATGATTGCGTTTGTTTTTGCGTCCCGCCCCATAAGGTAGATGGAGGAGCCCATCATATCCCGCCGGGAGCAGGAGATGATGGCATTCTGCTCGGCATGCACACTGCGGCAGAGCTCATAGCGCTCGCCGGCGGGGATGTTCAGGTGCTCCCGGGTGCAGAAGCCCAGGTCACTGCAGTTTTTGCGGCCGCGGGGTGCGCCGTTGTAGCCGGTGGAGATAATCTCGTCCGCCCGTACGATGATTGCGCCGTATTTTCTGCGCAGGCAGGTGGAGCGGTTCAAAACTGAGTCTGCGATACTCAGGTAATAGTCGTCCTTGCCGGTTCTTTTTTCCATGTTGCCCTCCGGTGATTCTGTAATGGGATTCTTTAGAACTTAGTATACCACAACGGTGGTGTCGTTGGGAATGTTATCGAAGATGTATTGGATGTCCTCGTCATACATACGGATGCAACCGGCGCTGATGGGGTAGCCGATGCCGGGGTCTTTGAGCTTTGAGGAATTGGGGTAATAAAGGCGGGAGTGGAAGGCATAGCCCGTGCCCTGGCGGAAGCCCACAACGGGCTTGCAGGTATAGCTGGAGGTTGTCCAACCGGCGGCCTGCTTATAGGTCGTTGTCCAGACGCCCACGGGGGTGGGGGACCTGGGTGCGCCCGAGCCGACGATGCTCTCGCGAAACAGCTCCCAGCCGCCTGCGCTGCCCTTAAAGATGTTGACCCGCTGCATGGAGAGGCTAATCCAAATCAGGTAATCTGTTTTGCTGCTGTGGCCTCTGGCGTTAATCCAGGCCTCCTTCACATAGTCCTCATAGTCGTTTTCCTGGGCCCATTCAAGGGTGAAATTGCCCTTATAGCCGGTGGTAACAAGCTTCAGGACCTCCTCCGGACTGATGTTACCCTTGTTGTCCACGAGACTGTCGGCAGCCAGGGTGACGTCGGTGCCGTAGGCGTTGATGGTGATGCTTTTTGCGCGACCCGCGCCGCTTATTCTGGCCTTGGGGCCGGTGATTTCGATGCTTCCAACGCTGCCGTCCGCCACAAGAACGTTTCCTGTGCCGGCGAGCTGCAGACTGTTAAACTCCGCCCCCTGCTCGGTTGTGAGGGCGTTTCCGGTTCCGCCGAGGGAGATTGCTTCGGCTTTTGAGCCATCCTTGACGCGGAGACTGACGTAGGCACCAGTGATGGGAAGGCTTTTAATGGAGGGGGCCTGAAGGCTCAGGCTGCCGGCCTCTCCCGAGGAGGGGGCACTGATGGCAGTGTCGCTGATCAGGGAGACATCGTTGAGCTTGCCGCCAAAATCAGTGCTTGGGTTATCGCCGATGGCGAGGGCGGCCTGGAGCTTGAGATTGTTTTCGCTGCCGCTTACCTCCACGCGGTTGATCTCGCCCCGGGCTGTCAGTTCCAGAGCTGCGCCGGCGCTGCTGACATTTAACGTGTCAATGGCGAGAAGCTCGGCCGTGAGCTTGTGACCGCTGCCCTGCACGGAAAAGGAAGTCTGACCCTCGCCCTTGGCGGTGAAGGCGATGCTGTTGCGACTGCCGCTTAAGGCGATGCTCATCGGAAGGGCGGCGCTCTCGGAGCCTGCGGCCTGGAGCAGGGTGTTGCCCTCACCTGATACAAAGATAGTTCTGATGGTTGTGCCGGGGGAGAGCGTCACGGTGTTTCCGCTGCCCGTGAGGAAGAGGTGCTCGTATGTACCGTCGAGGCTTGCGGTGCTGCCTGTGCCGGTGACGTGGACGTCCTGGATGTTTTTCCCGGAGAGCTTGGCCGAGCCGTGCCCGCCCAGCGTCAGGGCGCCGATTTTTGCATCACCCGCAGGGGCAAAGCTGAGGTCATAGGAGCCGCTGTCGATGGTGAGCTGTCCAATATTGCTCGACCCCTGAACGGAGAGGGAGCTTAGCTTGTGTGCGCGGATAATCACCTCTGAGGAAGGGGCCGTTACATTGAAGAAGGAGGCAGATTGGGCGGAGCAGTCCAGCCAGAGCGTGTTTTTTAGCGTTATGTTGGAGAGGCTGAGGCTACCCTTGACCATGACGCCGCCCTCAGAGGGGAGGGTCTCGTTGGGACTCATGTAGTTTTGTACCGTCCGGTACAAAACGGTCACAAACTCCGCGCGGGTGATATTGCCGTTTGCATTTAGACTGCCCGCGAAGCCCTCTACCAGCTTGCGGGAGAGCAGGCCTTCCAGCGGGGCCCGGTTTGCAGCGCGCACCAGGGCGGCATCGGAATAGGAATCCACAAGGTAGGCGCCTTCGGGCGCGGGGGAGACCAGGCCGAAGGCCCCGGACATCATGGCGAGGGCGTCCTGCCGGATCATGGGGGCGTCCAGATTGCCGGTTTGTGTGGAAATCAGGCCCAGATGGAGGGCCTTGGCCGCCGCCTCGGCATACCAGGCATCGGCGGGGAGATTGAGTCCGGAGACGTCCGCCTTTTCTGTTGCACCCAGCACCCGGGTGAGGATGGTGATCATCTGGGCGGCTGTGATGGGAGAGTCTGGAGAAAGCTCCGTGTCATTCATGCCTGTGACAAGGCCATCGGCAAAGGCTTTTTTCAGGGTTTCCGCTGCCCAGTGGTCCTGTACATCGGTGAAGTCCTCCCACTGGACGGCAAGCGCCCGGGTAGGCAAAGAGAGAAGGATAAGTATTGCCAGAACAGTAGAGAAAAGTTTTTTCTTTTTCATAGTCGCTCCAAGATATGTAAATAAATTTGCAAAACACAGATAATATAGTATTATATTTATTGTTTTTCCGTCAACAACAAAATTGTCACAAATATCTAAAAAAAGGAAAGAGCGATTGGAAGGCTATGGGAAAAAATTATCAGTTTTTGTCGGATGCTGTCATCGGCTCCGTGGGTGGGGAGAGCAAGAGCCTCTTGCTGCAATGCTGCTGTGGGCCTTGCAGCACCTACGTTTTGGAGTATTTGAGCCGTCACTTTGCTTTGACAGTTTTGTTTTATAATCCAAACATTCAGCCGGCGGAGGAGTATGAAAAGCGGTTGTTTTGGCTGAAAAGGGTGGTTTCGGGCTATGGGGGCCAAGTGGCGGCTTTAGACTGTCCCTATGAGGGAGAGGCCTTTGTGGAGGCGGCGCGGGGCATGGAGCAGGAGCCGGAGGGCGGGGCGCGCTGTACCCGTTGCTTCCGGCTGCGGCTGCGGGAGACAGCGCGTTTGGCCGCAGAGCGGGGCTTCGACTACTTTTGCACCACCCTGACGGTCAGTCCTCACAAGGACGCGGAACGGATTAACGAGATTGGCCTCGCTCTGGAGCGGGAGTTCGGAGTGTCCTGGCTGCCCTCGGATTTTAAAAAGCGAGAGGGCTACAAGCGGGCAACAGAGCTTTCGAGGCAGCAGGGGCTGTATCGTCAGGGCTACTGCGGCTGCGCCTTTAGTTTGGCAGAGGCAAAAAAACGTGAGGAAATGAAAAAAGTCCCTGCTCCGGCAGAGGAAAAATAGAGAGGTCATGATTATGAGTACAAACAAAATAAGACGCCTTGTGGCGGCTGCTGCCGTCGGCGGGCTGTATGCCGCCCTGACCCTAGCACTGGCGCCCATTTCCTATGGGCCAATTCAGTTCCGGATTTCGGAGATTCTTTGCATCCTGCCGTTCTTTTTGCCCATTTCCGCAGCGGGGCTGACTGTGGGCTGTGTTCTCGCAAATCTTTTGGGACCGGGCCTGGGCTGGATGGACGTGGTGTTCGGCTCGCTTGCTACCCTGCTTGCCTCTCTATGCACGGCGGCAATCGGAATTCGCGCGCGGCGAACGGGCAATGTGGGCTGGGGACCGTGTTTGTTGGCCTGTCTGATGCCGGTTTTATTTAATGCGCCGATCATCGGCGTTGTGATTGCCTATGCCGTGAAGGCCGAGGGCGTGGAGGCCAGCCTCTTGTCCATGACGGTGCTGTTCGGCGCGCAGGTGGGCTTTGGCGAGGCTGTTGTTCTCTTTGCTTTGGGACTGCCCGCCATGCGGTATCTCTTGAGGAACCCCCGGTTGGCCGAGGAGATGGAAAGGCTGCGGTAAGGGGAGAGAAAAGAACCCCCTCGTAAATTCCTGTTGACACGGCAATTACCAATACTGTATAATGGCTTAGTTTTCAGGCCAATATTCCATTAGTATTTGGTCGGCTTTGCGGAGGCGTCTTTACGCACCGCCGCAAGACAAAATTTATCAACTACTGCGGTCCGGATGGACGCTATGCGCGGTGTTCCCACTAGGGAGGGCGTGCGTGTGACCGTTGTTGAGTACCATACTACGAAAGGAAGGTGTACGAAATGCTTCGTACCTATCAGCCCAAAAAGCGCACGCGCAAGAAGGAGCACGGCTTCCGCAAGAGAATGTCCACAAGCAGCGGCCGTAAGATTCTTGCACATCGCAGAGCAAAGGGCAGAGCAAGACTCTCTTATTGATTCCATGCTGCAAACCTGCTTCGGGAATTCGCTTCTTTGCGCGGGGTTTGGCCTGCAATACCGATTTTTCAGGGCGGAATTTTCCGCCCTTTAGGTGTTTTCGCTCCCGAAGCTTGTGACGAAAGGATAGTGGGCCTTGGAATTTTCCACATCTATGAAGAAAAATCATGAGTTCCGCCGTCTTTACGCAAAGGGCAAGAGCGCGGCGACGCCGGCACTTGTCGTCTACATGCGCAAAACCGGCAGCCAGACGAATCTTTTGGGGCTTACCGTCAGCACGAAAATCGGCAATGCAGTCTGCCGCAACCGCGTCAAAAGGCGGCTGCGTGAGATTTACAGGCTGAATGAAGCGCGTTTGCCCCGGGGACTTGAGCTGGTGCTTGTTGCCAGGCAAAAAAGTCCTTTTGTGAGCTATGCGGAGCTGGAACGCTCTTTTTTAAGCTGTTGCCGGCGACTGGGGCTCTTACAGGACTCTGTGCGAGACGGTGATTAATTTGAAAAAGCTTCTGATTCTTATCGTCCGATTCTACCAAAAACGCATTTCTCCGCTGACACCGCCCAGCTGTAGATTTGTTCCCACCTGCTCCCAATACGCGCTTGAGGCCTTGAAAAAATACGGCGCGGCAAAGGGCAGTTGGCTTGCCTTAAAGCGCATCAGCAAATGCCACCCCTTTCACAAGGGAAAGCACGATTTTTACGACCCGGTTCCCTGACCGGAAATTTTTGACAGGAGAGACCCGATGGATTTTATTACCTACCCGTTTTCATGGCTTTTGCTGACCCTATACGAGGTCACAAAAAACTATGGTTTTTCCATCATTTTATTTGCCCTTGCCATAAAGATTATTCTTTTGCCCTTCCAGATGAAGAGCAAGCGCAGCATGATGCGCACCAGCCGCCTGAGCCCACTGCTCAAGGAGCTTGAGAAGAAGCACGAGGGCAACAAGCAGAAATATCAAGAGGAGGTTGCAAGGCTTTATAAGGAAGAGAAGATCAACCCCATGTCCGGCTGTGTCTGGAGCCTTTTGCCCTTCCCCATCCTGATTGCCCTTTACAGCGTTATCCGCCAGCCCCTGACAAAGCTTATGGGCCTGAGCGCCGAGCAGGTGGAGCAGATTACGGCGCGGCTTGTGGAGATGGGGCACTATATTCGCCCGGAACGCGCAAACGCCTATTCCGAAATTCCCCTGGCCGATTTGGTTCACCAGTATTTTGGGCAGTTCCAGGATATTTCGGACAAGCTTGTGAACCTGGACTTCCATTTCCTGGGCA
>CAYXNK010000019.1:0-19480 GCA_964466395.1 uncultured Oscillospiraceae bacterium
TTGACAAGCTGGCGGAACTTAATTTACAATTAACCTTATCCATCTCCCTCCACGCACCGGATGACGAGACTCGCTCCCGGCTCATGCCCGCCAACCGTGGCAGGGGAGTGGATGCTTTAATTGACAGCTGCCGGCGCTATTATGCCCGCACCGGCAGGCGGATTTCCTTTGAATATGCCATGATTGATGAGGTCAACGACAGCCCACACCATGCAAGGCTCTTGGCCGAGCAAGCGAAAAGCTGCCAAGCACATGTGAATCTGATTCCACTCAATCATGTGGAAGAGAGGGCTTTTTCTCCCTCAAAGCCGGAAGTCCTCAAAGCCTTTGTGAAGGTTTTGGAGGACAGCGGCGTAAACGTCACAGTCCGCCGAAGGCTCGGCGGCGATGTGGACGCCTCCTGTGGGCAGCTCAGGAGGAAGCGTCTTGCGGCAAAGGAGCAAAACAGACCAGACTAAGAAGACTTCTGCCAGTCTGTGTTAGGAGGATTCCATGAAAGCTTTCACCGTTACCGACGTCGGAAAAGTGCGCCGGGAAAATCAGGACAGCGTGCGGTATTATAAGCATGCCTCGCCGTCCTTTTCAATCCTTGCGCTCTGCGACGGAATGGGTGGCGCAAAGGCAGGGCAGCTTGCTAGTGAAATTGCCCTAGACGCCTTTATGTCGGAGAGCATTGCCCTCCTTTCAGACAGAAAAAATCAGGAGCAGCTCTGCTATTATGTCGCTGCCGCCGCGACTCACGCAAATGACAGTGTTTTTGAGCGTGCCCAGTCGGATGTTCGCTGCGAGGGCATGGGTACAACTCTTGTAGCCGTCGTAGTGAAAGGGCGCAGCTGCTGCATTGTAAACGTGGGCGACAGCCGCGCCTACCTGATTTCAGACGGCGCCATTTCCCAGCTCACCCGGGATCATTCCCTTGTGGAGGAAATGGTTGACCGTGGCTCTATCACCCGGGAACAAGCAAAAAACCACCCCAGGAAGAACGTCATCACCCGCGCCTTGGGCGCCGACGAGCTGGTTGAAGTCGATGTCTTTATACCGGAATTCAAAAAAAGCGACCTGCTTCTCCTCTGCTCTGACGGCCTGAGCAATACCTTGACCGATGCTGAAATCCTGGAGATTATCAGCAAACAAAAAAACCTCCCCCAAATGGGGCAGGATTTGCTGGATGCCGCCCTTTCCCGGGGCGCCCCCGACAATGTCACTGTTGGGCTTCTGCGCAAATAATACGGGGCTGTGAGAAACCCAGGGCGCTGACAGCCACGTAGAGAATGCTACCTCATATGATGGAGGATGAATCATGGAAAATTGCATGGATCGTTATCTGGGGCAAATGCTCGACAACCGATATGAGATATTGGAGATTATAGGTTCCGGCGGAATGGCGGTGGTCTATAAGGCATTGTGTCACCGGCTCAATCGCTATGTGGCCGTGAAAGTGCTCAAGGATGAATTTGCGGACAATACAGAATTCCGGGAGCACTTTAAGGCGGAATCTCAGGCGGTTGCTATGCTTTCCCACCCAAATATTGTCTCGGTTTACGATTACAGCCGCGACCCCAACTGCCAATATATTATCATGGAACTGCTTGACGGCATCACCCTCAAGCAGTACATGCAGAAAAAGGGCGCCTTGAGTTGGAAGGAGGCGCTGCATTTTACCGCGCAGATTGCAAGGGCCTTAAGCCACGCCCACAGCAAGGGCATTGTCCACAGAGACATCAAGCCTCAAAACATTATGGTCGTCAAAGACGGCACCGTCAAGGTGGCGGACTTTGGTATTGCCTATCTGCAGAATGAGAGCGTAACAGACCCTGCAGAGACCATGGGCTCCATCCACTACATCAGTCCCGAGCAGGCTCGGGGCGAGCCTGTTGACGCCCGCTCGGACATATATTCCCTGGGCATCGTTATGTATGAGATGTTAACCGGCAAGCTCCCCTATGAGGGAGACACCATTGAGGGCATTGCGGTGCAGCACATGGGCGGGCTTTTAATTCCCCCCAGCGAGCTCAACCCCGAGATACCCCCAAGCCTCCAGGACATTTGTCTCAAGGCTATGGTGCCGGAGCTGCACGCCCGCTATCAGTCCGCGGAGCAGCTGCTTCTGGATGTTGAGGCTTTTCGCAAATCCCAAGCGCTTCTGGGGCTTGCGCCTCTCCGCGCGGAAAAGCACTCCAGCCGGAAAAATGCAGCCCTCGTTGCCGCCAGCCCGAAAAAGCAGCCTATCATCGCCCAAAAGCGAGAGAGCTATTCCCGCAGGCGAGAAAGAAATAGAACCGTCAGTATTCTTTCAGGCATTGCCATGTTGGGCTTCTTCATGATTGCCCTTGTCACCTTTCTTTGGAATTTCTGGCTCAGTGATATCTTCTCCGACACCGAACGGGTTGAGGTGCCGGACTTCGTGGGTCAGAACAGCAATGATATCATCAATGAGGATGACTATAAAGGCAGCTTCAATTTCCATATCGTCTATACCATTGACCCGGAAGCGCCGGAGGGTCAGGTGCTCAGCCAAAAACCTGAGGCCGGCCGCAGTGTTGCCATGGGCAACGGCGGCGTGAATATTGAGCTGCGGGTGAGCACCGGCGTTCTGATGACTGAGATTCCCGACCGGGTGAACTATGAGTTCATGGAGGCAAAGCTCTCCCTAGAGCAGCTTGGCTTCATCGTGGAAAAGGAAGTCGTTCAGTCAGATACCATCACCGTTGGCTACGTAGTGGGAACCATCCCCGAGGCAGGCGGGCAGGCCCCCGCTGGCTCCACCGTAATTGTAAAGGTGAGCGGTGGGCCGGAGTTGACCCAAGTTATCATGCCATCCCTAGTGGGGAAGGGCCGCAATGATGCGCTAACCAAGCTCACAGCTATGAATCTGGAACTGGGCAGCGTCAGTGAGGTAGAGGATAACTCCGTCGCGGGTACCATCATCTGGCAGAGTATCGAGGCTGGCGAATCGGTGGCAGAGCGTACGGTGGTTTATCTGAAGGTCTCCAAGGGACCGAGGCCTACTCCCACACCCGAGCCCTCTCCCGAGGAGCTTCCAACTCCGCCGTCAGAGCCAACGCCGCCTCCCTCCACTGAGATTGTAGGCGGTGTCTAATGGCTGTCGGACGAATTGTCAAAGCGCTTAGCGGTTTTTATTATATCAACGCCGAGGACGGCTTGGTGGAGTGCCGCGCCAGGGGAAAGTTTCGCTTAGATGGCATTTCCCCTCTGGTAGGCGATCTGGCAGACTTCTCACCCGAGCCGGGCTACAAGGGCACCATCACAAAAATTCACCCCCGCAGGAACAGCTTTGCCCGCCCCGCGGTTGCAAATTTGGATTGTATGGTGGTTCTGGCCTCTGCCGTGAACCCGGTGACAGACCCTTTTCTGATTGATAGGGTCACAGCCCTTGCGGAAAACGCGGACTGTGAGGTAATTATCTGCATCAACAAGGCAGACCTTGATCCCGGGGATAAGCTCTATGCCATCTATACCCAAACGCCCTACACCCTCATCCGCACCAGCGCTGAGACAGGGGAGGGCAGCTGTGCGCTCAAGGAGGCCATCCGCGGAAAGGTCTGTGCCTTTACGGGAAACTCCGGTGTGGGCAAGTCCAGCCTGCTTAACACCATTTCAGACGCCCTGCAAATCCAGGTCGGTGAGGTCAGCGTAAAGCTGGGACGCGGCAGACACACAACAAGGCATGTGGAGCTTTTTTCCTTGGGTGAGGGCACCTATATTGCCGACACCCCCGGCTTCTCCTCCTTTGACATGGAGCGCACAGAGCACATTCCCAAGGAGCGCCTGCAGCATTGCTTTGGAGAGTTCGCCCCCTATCTTTGCCATTGCCGCTTTGACGACTGCGCCCACCTCAAGGAACCGGGTTGCGCCGTGCTTGCGGCGGTCGCAAACGGTAAAATTAGCCCTTCCCGGCACGAAAGTTATGCAAGACTTTACGGAATTGCCGCCCAAATTAAAGATTGGGAGCTGAAATAGTGCTTTTTTCACAAAAACAATCCCCTTTGCGTATAATGTACCGTGGTACAAAACGCAGAGGGGGTTTTTGTTGCCTTCGGGAGGGGATTGAAATGCGAAAAAATGGCAGGCCAAGATACCGAATCGGCTGTCTCGTTGCTCTGATGGGCGTGTTTGTTCTACTAGCTTTAATTCTGCCCACCTCGTTTTGGTGGTTTATTTTTGGTGCCTTGCTAATCTATCTCGGCCTGTGTGTGCTGCGCTGAGGCGAGGCAAGAAAGGATTTGGAGGGATTATATATGAAGGTCAGGGTTATCTGCCCGCCTAAGTTTATTCGAGTGTTTTTAAGAAAGTTCTTTCACTGAGTGTCTCGGGGAAATGTGCATAATAGTTCGTCCCCCTTCATACTGTTAACTGAAACAGGAATGAAAGGACTGATTTTATGCGTGCTGCGCTTCATCATGTTGAAAGCGATTGCTTAAAGGCAATATACGACAACACGATTTCTAAAGAGGAGACCCTGGAGCTTGTCATCCCCGACTATTGCGCAGATGTGGGCACAATTCTCGATGTCCGGGGACAGTATTTGCTCTCATCCCAAAAAGCAAGGCAAAATGAGCTGCAAATTTCCGCAACCCTTGAGGCAACCCTGGTCTATGGGGCGGAGGAAACCGGAGAAATTCAGTACCACATGGTGACAATCCCCTTTGAGCTTACGCTTCCCGTCCCCGGCGCCGACGAAAATTCAAAGGTCGTGGGCCGTTATGAGCTTTGTGGCCTGGACGTCCGCCTGCTCAACCCGAGAAAACTTCTGTTCCGTGCCAATATCTCTGCCCATCTCCAGGTCTTTGTTCAGGGGCAGTTCATGCTCTCGGACAACTTATCAGAGGGCTGTACACTTCCTGTCCACATCCAGAGAAAAAAGTTGGAGCACAGCCTGATTCTCGGTGTACGGGAAAAGAGCTTCATGATTTCCGATGAATATCGCCTTCCTCCAGGTCAAGAGCAGAATGCAAAAATGCTCAGCGCCGCAACGGAAATTTGTGTTCAGGACGTCAAGTCCGTGGGCAACAAGGTGGTTGTCAAGGCTTTGGCTCAGACCCGCGCCGTCTTTTTAAACGAGGAGGACAGCAGTCTGTTCAGCTGCCTGTTTGCCACCCAGTTCTCACAGATTATTGAGGTGGATACCTATGGCGAGAACATGACAAACATCGTCTCCATTCTTCTGCGAAACGCGGAGTTCACTGTGAGCAGCGAGAAGGAGAATGGCTTCCTCTGCGCCGCCACCCTGCAGCTTCTTGCCCAGGTGGTGACGGCGGAGGCCAAGACAGCCTGCTACATCGCAGACGCCTACAGCAACTGCTATCCCCTTGAAGTTGAAACAACAGACCTAAAGCTGGAACGACTCCTGCCCGAGTGTAGCCTAATGCTCAATCTCCGGGGGCGGCTTCAGGCAAGGCTCACCCCCAGCGAGCTGATGTATGTGGAGCTAAGCGAGGTCTGCACTACAGTAGAGGGAAATAAGCTTGCTGTGACTTTGGATGTGGGCGGTATTGGCAGGACAGAGGGCGGAGAGCTTGTGGCGCTTTCCGTCAAGCTGACGGCCGAGGAGCGTATAAATCTTGCAGCGAATCAGAGTCTGCGCATCTGCGCCGTCTGCTGCGAGAGGCCCGCAATCGTCGGCGCACCCCAAAATGCCGAGGTCTGCGTGGATCTCGAACTCATCTATCGCATAACGGAGCATATGGAAATTTCCGCAATTTCCGCCCTTGAGTTAAACAATGAGGATGAGGCGAAGCGCCCGGAAAACCGTCCGACCCTCGTTGTCCTCTGTGCTCCACAGGAAACGGATGTCTGGAGTCTTGCCAAAAGATACGGCTCAACCGTTGAGATGATTGAAAAAGCCAACACAAAGGGAGATGAGTTCCATGTGAACAACAGACCCCTGCTGATTCCCCGGTCGAAGACCTGAAAAACAAAGGATTTTTGAAAAGACTTGCGCCCTTTTTGAATCTGTGATAAAATAATGGCTGCAAATTACAAGAGGAGCTGTTAACATGTCAGGTCATTCAAAATGGCATAATATTCAGAAAACTAAGGGCGCGGCAGACGCAAAACGTGGAAAAGTCTTCACAAAAATTGCCCGGGAAATGATTGTCGCCGTTAAAGAGGGCGGAAGCGGAGACCCCGCAAACAACTCTCGCCTGGCGGCAGTCATCACCAAGGCAAAGGCCGCCAACATGCCCAACGACAACATCAAGCGCGCGATTGACAAGGGACTCGGAGCCGGAGATTCCGCCAACTTCGAGAGCATCACTTATGAGGGCTATGGCCCCTGTGGCATTGCCGTCATTGTGGAAACCATGACAGATAACCGCAACCGCACCGCCTCCGAAATACGCCATTATTTCGATAAATACAGCGGCAATTTGGGTGCTTCTGGCTGCGTCTCCTGGTCCTTTGACCGCAAAGGCGTTATTATCATTGATAACGAGGGCAACAAGCTCGACGAGGACACCGTGATGATGGCAAGCCTGGATGCCGGCGCTGACGACTGCGTGGCGGATGGCGAGAGCTTTGCCGTTTACACCGCCCCCGACGATTTCCAGAAGGTGGCAACCGCTTTGGAGGAACAGGGCTATCACTTCCTTTCGGCAGAGGTTGAGATGGTACCCCAAAACTATATCACCCTCAAGTCTGAGGACGATATCAAAAACATGACCAAGATGCTCGATATGTTCGAGGATAACGATGATGTGCAGAATGTCTGGCACAACTGGGAATCCGAGAATTAGACCCTTGGCAGACTGCTACAGGCGGCGAACATTTCTTTCGTGTTTGCCGCTTGTTTGCACTACAAAAGAACGGGAGTATGAGGCATGAAAAAAAGTGTGACATCAATTATTCTGGGTATTCTTGTAATTATTTTGGGTCTATTCTTCGGTGCTCAGGCCATGGGCTATTTTGAAAACTATAAGGTCTCTTTAGACGGTTGGTGGACGCTATTTCTGATCATTCCCTGCACCATCTCCATCATAAACAGCGGCTTTAATATGTTTAACTCAACTTTGGCCGGCATAGGCGTTCTTCTGTTGCTTGCTCAGCAGGATGTGCTCAAGGACGGACTGGGTTACAAGCTCATCATTCCCTTTGTTTTGATCGTGTTTGGCCTGAGCATTATGCTCCGCCGACCAATTCGTCTAAAGAAGGAGAGCAACAACGGCGTGTTCTCCGGCAATAGCGGCGAAAATTACTTTGCTGTGTTCGGCGGCAACTCCCCAAAATTTGACGGCATTGACTTCCGGGGCGCCAATACCTTTGCCATCTTCGGAGGCATTGACCTGAAGCTGCAAAACGCCCTAATTAAGCGGGATTGCGTGATTAACGCCTATTCCGTGTTCGGCGGCACAGACATTTATCTGCCCAAATACGTCCGTCTTCTGGTCAACAGCACCCCTATTTTCGGCGGCTTAGAAAACCGGTTTGAGTCCCAGGGCGGTGAAAACGTTCCCACGGTTTACATCCGCTCCCTTAGCATTTTCGGAGGAACCGACATTCGATAAACAAAATCAAAAACAGGCCATGGTTCAAAAAACTGAACTGCGGCCTGTTTTTATTTACCCGAGCAGGAAAATATTCGTATCCGTTCCGAATGTGGCGAGGCTATAACAGATTAAAACCTCGTCAATGTTATTTTCATGAACGTAGTCGGAGACGGAGGAATTCATCAGCTGGGTCTTGTAATATCGGAGATCCATCACGTGAATTTCGGAAAAATGTTCCTGTAAGAAGGGGAGGAGGGAGTCCATATAGCTATCCCGCAGGATGAGAATTTTGGGAGCCTCGGTCTTGTCTGTATGAATTGTGAGCAGCGGGGTGTTTCCGCCGATGAACATGGCATATTTATCCTTTTTCTCCAGGAAGGCAAAGTCATACATGGCGCTTACCCGGGGCTCGTTTTCCATGTAGTTGATGACCTCTGTGCCTGCGGCCTGCTCTGCGAAAATGTCAATCGAATCAGGCTCCACCCAACTCATGCCAGACTTGGAGTATACCGTGCCGTAAAAGGTCTCGGTTACGGTTTTAGGGGAAAATTCAGAGAGGGGAGAGGGGGTATAGCCCATGCCTTCCATCAACGCCACATAGCCGTAATAGGCACCCAGGCTCGTCCAATGGTGGTCGGTGCGGTAGTAGATATATTCGTCGCCATGGGCAGAAAGGCTGTCCAAGATATCAATATTTCGCGCGCCGGAGCCTGCGTAGCTGTCGACAATCACTGCCTTTTGGCTGTCGTTGGGCGCATTTTTCGGCACAATGTCCCGGTGGAGCTCGGAGCTGCTGGGCACCAGGGCAAAATAGACCGGCTTATCCAGCGCTTCCGCGAAGCGCTTTACGTGGGCAATGTTTTCGTCCAGCTTCGCCTGGGCGGGGCGTTCATATTTTTCCAGCAGTGTATCGCCATTACAGAGGTAAACGCCCTTGTTCTCCTTTTTACCAATAGCGAGCTCAGTCGCTGCCTTTGCCGACGTCCAGGTGTCCCGGAAGGGGAACTGGTCGGTGGTGTAGCTCTCAAACTTTGTTGTAAACTTCTTTTCGGCCAACGCCTGTAGTGTAAACTTCGGCAGCTGGGCCAGCTCTCTGTTTTCCTGCTCAGAGAAGGTTTTATCCGGTATAAGGACAAATAGCAGAAAAAAAGCGGCGATAAAGGTATTAAACACGATAATTAAAATCCATGTTGAAATTTTTGAAGTCATATGCGTTACCTCTAAAACTGGAAATACAGAAAGGGGTTATAGGTCGCATCCACCAGATAGGCTGTACACACCAATAGAACAATGGTAACAAGGACAGGCGTAATCCCCGCCTGAATCTTGTTGGGCAGCTTGTAGTACAGATTCTTCGCCCAGGGCGTGCAAGCAATGATGGCAACAACGAAAACAGCGGCAAAGGAGGCTGCGTAATAACCGTCTGCGGGTACATAAGTCCCGGCCTTGCCCAGGCCAAACATGGCTTTATAATAGATAAAGCTCTTTTCCAGGGACGGCAGCTGAAACACGACCCAGCCGCAGATTGCGACAAAAAGCGTATAGACATGGCCGACAAAGCGTGGCGCGCGTTTGAGCACGCGGAGCCAATAGAGCTTTTCAAAAATCAGGAAAAGCGCATAATAGAGGCCCCATAGTACAAAGGTCCAATTTGCGCCGTGCCACATTCCGGTGAGACCCCAAACGATGGTGATATTGAGCAGCTGGCGATATTTCCCCTTGCGGTTACCGCCCAAAGGGATGTACACATAGTCCCGGAACCAGGTGCCCAGACTCATGTGCCAGCGCCGCCAAAATTCCGTAACACTGCGGGAGATGTAGGGGTAATCAAAGTTTTCAAGGAATTCAAAGCCCAGCATCCGCCCCAGTCCGATTGCCATATCGCTGTAGCCGGAAAAGTCAAAGTAAAGCTGCAGGGAAAAGGCCAAAATGCCAATCCAGGAGCCGGCTAAGGTCAGTTCTGTCGCCGACAGCACGGAATAGTAATCCCAGAGGGCGCCAATATTGTTGGCGATGAGCACCTTTTTCGCCAAGCCCACGGTAAAACGCCGGATTCCGCTGGCAAATTGCTCCGGCGATTTAGAGCGGAAATTCAGCTGGGAGGCAACGTCCTTATACCGGACAATAGGGCCTGCAATCAACTGGGGGAAGAGTGCGACAAAGGTTCCAAAGCTGATAAAGTTCTTCTGAACATCGCCGTCCTTCCGATAAATATCGATGGGGTATGACATCGTCTGGAAGGTGTAGAAGGAAATGCCGATGGGCAAGGCAACGTGCAGAGGCTGGATAAAGTCCAGGCCGGGAATTTGGTTCAGTGTATTGGCGAACATATCGTAATACTTGAAAAACATCAGCATGGCCAGGTTAATGATGATGTTTACAATAAGAATTTTCTTTGCCTTTGGCTTGTCGTCATCTCTGTATTTTCCAACGTAGATTCCTGTGATGTAGTTGACGATGATGGAACCCATCATCAGGGCGATGTAAACCGGCTCGCCCCAGCCGTAGAAAACCAGGTTAACGGCAAAAAGCCAGGGATTGCGCCATTTCCAGGGTACGATGTAGTAAACGGCCATAACCACAGGCAGATAGACAAACATAAATAGTATGCTCGAAAAGACCATCTAACGAATTCCTCCGAACGCTGTATAATGCCTATATTCTACAGGAAACAGGTCTTGATTGCAACAGTTGACATAAATTATTTCGCACTGAGATACAGCCCGATCGGAGGTAAATTTTCGGGTTCATTTCTCCTCAGGCTTAAAGGAAGCCAGCGGATTCGCCTGTGCCGCAATCCGCAACTCCGCGCTGTCCACATGGGTGTAAATCTGTGTCGTGTTCAAATGATCATGACCCAGAACCTCCTGCAGGGTGCGGACATCTACGCCGTTTTTCAGCATCAGAGTTGCCGCCGTATGCCGTAGCGTGTGCGAGGAGAGCTGGGAAGCGTCCAGTCCCGCGCGCAACAGGTTGGTCTTTACCATGCTGTGCACCATTTCACGCGAAATGCGGGTCTTACGCAGAGAGAGGAAAAGCGCAGGCTCTTTCGGTGGACAGCGTAGGGCGCGCACTGCCAGCCAGTCCCCGACGGCCTTTTGGCAGGCATCATTCAGGTACACAACACGCTCCTTATTACCCTTTCCCACAACTCGTAGGCTGTCATGTCGATAGTCCGTCAGATTCAGATCAACAATTTCGGAAATCCGCAGACCACAGTTCAAAAAAATCATCAGAATACAAAAGTCGCGCTCCCTGTTTTTTCCTTCCACGGCATTGAGCAGGCGTCGGCTTTCCTCCAAACTTAGGTAGCGTGGGAGGGTTTTTTGTGTTTTGGGCGTATCCAGGCCGGCAAGAGGATTTTCCGGCAACAACCGGGCCTTTAGGGTCAGATATTTGTAAAAACTTTTAATGCAAGCAATTTTCCTGGCACGGGTGGTGGGTGACAGGCCGTATTCCTTGTAGTGGCTGCGCTGGTTGACCACCCGGTCACGGGCAAGAAAAGCCAGATAGTCATAGACCTCCGCAAGGTTCACCGAGGCCACAAAGTTCAGGTCAATGTCTCGGATGGAAATTTGATCGAATTCTGTCGAAGCCGGCACAAGCCCCCGATTGATTTTTAAAAAGCGAAAAAAGGTTCGTAAGTCTAAAAAATATTCGTCAACAGTTTTTGGTGAGTGCGCCTTAATCGTCTCGTGATAGATGAGAAAATCACGAAGAATCTGCGGAGATTCGCTGCGGTAATCCATATCAGCCGCTCCTTTGCAATGAAATCAAGAATTGACGGAAAAACATCCATTCCACAGGACGCCGCTCCAACTCCAAGCATCCCACGGTGTTTCTGTATTCATTATACCTGCCCCAACCAGCTAAGTCTACCCTAAATTAAACAAAATTTTTATTTTGTTTAATTTAGGGTAGACTTATGTAAACCAGTCTATGCTCTCATTTATTCCTTTCCCTTAAACCCGCTCTCTACTGCCTTCTTCCTTTTCTACATCAGAAACCCAGGGTACGTTTTATGCACCCTGGGTTTCTGAATATGAGTCCTATTATTTTTCGTCTTTCAGTGCTGCCTGGGCTGCTGCGAGCCTGGCGATGGGAACGCGGTAGGGAGAGCAAGAAACGTAGTCCAGGCCGATTCTGTGGCAGAACTCTACGGAGGACGGGTCGCCGCCATGCTCGCCGCAGATGCCAATTTTCAGGTTCGGCTTTGCGGTACGCCCGAGCTGAACTGCCATTTCCACGAGCTTGCCTACGCCGGTCTGATCCAGACGGCCGAATGGATCGGACTCCAGAATCTTCTTCTGGTAGTAAGCGTCCAGGAACTTTGCGGCGTCATCGCGGCTGAAGCCGTAGGTCATCTGGGTCAGGTCGTTGGTACCAAAGGAGAAGAAATCCGCTTCCTTAGCGACGTCATCTGCTGTTAAGCAGGCACGAGGAATTTCAATCATAGTGCCAACCTTGTATACGAGGTCGGAGCCGGCTTCCTTAATCAGTGCGTCGGCGGTCTCGACAACAATCTTCTTGACGAACTGCAGTTCGCGGACTTCGCCCACCAGAGGAATCATAATCTCGGGAACCATCTCCCAGTCGGGATGCTTTGCCTTCACGTTGATGGCGGCTTTAATCACGGCCTTGGTCTGCATCACGGCAATTTCAGGATAGGTGACGGCCAGGCGGCAGCCCCGGTGGCCCATCATGGGGTTAAACTCATGGAGGGAGGCAATAATGGCCTTAATCTCCGCGACGGTCTTGTCCAGTTCCTTGGCCAGAGCCTCAATGTCGTGCTCGTCAGTGGGCAGGAATTCGTGGAGGGGGGGATCCAAATAGCGAATGGTAACGGGGCTGCCTTCCATGGCCTCATAGATGCCCTCGAAATCGGACTGCTGTATGGGCTCAAGTTTGGCCAGAGCCTTTTCGCGCTGCTCAACGGAGTCTGAGCAAATCATCTCACGGATTGCGGAGATACGGTCTGCCTCAAAGAACATATGCTCGGTGCGGCAAAGGCCGATGCCCTCAGCACCAAAACCTTTTGCCTGTTTGGCGTCACGGGGGGTGTCGGCATTGGTGCGAACCTTCATGGTTCTGTAGACATCTGCCCAAGCCATCAGACGGCTGAACTCGCTGCCAATAGAGGCATCGGTGGTCTGCACGGCTTCGCCGTAGATGTTGCCGGTGGAGCCGTCCAGGCTGATCCAGTCGCCCTCGCTATAGGTCTTGCCACCCAGCTCAAACTTTTTGTTTTCCTCGTCCATCTTGATGGCACCACAGCCTGCTACGCAGCAGGTTCCCATTCCGCGGGCAACAACAGCAGCGTGAGATGTCATACCGCCGCGGACGGTGAGGATGCCTTGTGCAGCAACCATGCCCTCGATGTCTTCGGGGGATGTTTCGAGACGGACAAGAATCACCTTCTCACCCTTCTCTGCCCATGCCTTTGCATCCTCTGCGTTAAAGACAACCTTGCCGCAGGCAGCGCCGGGGCTGGCTGCAAGGCCGGTGCCGATAACTGCTGACTTCTTCAGGGCAGCGGCGTCAAACTGGGGATGCAGGAGTGCGTCAAGCTGCTTGGGGTCAATCATCTTGACTGCGGACTTCTCGTCGATGAGTCCCTCATCAACCAAATCACAGGCAATCTTCAGAGCGGCAGCGGCTGTGCGCTTACCGTTTCTGGTCTGGAGCATGAAGAGCTTTGTGTCCTCAATGGTGAATTCCATATCCTGCATATCCCGATAATGGCGCTCAAGAATATCGCAGATCTTAACAAACTCATCGTAGGCAGCAGGCATAACTTCCTTGAGCTGGTCGATGGTCTGGGGGGTGCGAATACCGGCTACAACGTCCTCGCCCTGGGCGTTCATCAGGAACTCGCCAAACAGGTGCTTCTCACCGGTTGCGGGGTTACGGGTAAAGGCAACGCCGGTGCCGGAGGTGTCACCCAGGTTGCCGAATACCATTTCCTGGATGTTAACGGCAGTACCCCAGGAACCGGGGATGTCGTTCATACGGCGGTAGACAATCGCGCGGTTGTTGTGCCAGGAACGGAACACGGCCTTTACGGCGCCCATGAGCTGCTCCTTCGGGTCAGAGGGGAAGTCATCGCCAATTTTTTTCTTGTATTCTGCCTTAAACTGCTGGGAAAGAAGCTTGAGGTCATCCGCTGTCATGTCGGTGTCCTCGGTAATGCCGCGCTCTTCCTTCAGTTTGTCAATCAGCTCTTCAAAGTACTTCTTACCGACTTCCATAACCACGTCGGAGTACATCTGAATAAAACGTCTATAGCAGTCATAGGCCCAGCGGGGGTTGCCGGACTTGTCTGCGATAACCGCAACGACCTCCTCATTGAGACCCAGGTTTAAGATGGTGTCCATCATACCCGGCATGGAGGCGCGGGAACCGGAGCGAACGGAAACCAGCAGGGGGTTGATGTTATCGCCGAATTTCTTTCCGGTCATCTCTTCAAGCTTTGCAACGTATGTCATGATTTCATCCTGAATTTCAGTTGAAATCGTCTCTCCGTCGTCATAGTATCTGGTGCAGGCTTCCGTAGATACCGTAAAGCCCTGAGGAACCGGCAGGCCGAGCAGTGTCATTTCCGCAAGGTTTGCGCCCTTGCCGCCCAGAAGGTCACGCATGCTGCCCTTGCCTTCTGAAAAAAGATATACATACTTATTACTCATATTTTTCCTCCTTTTGAATCTGGGAACATATATAAAAATTTTATATAAGCAAAGAAAATCGGCGGTTATTTCCCAACACAGAACCGCTCAAATATCCGCCGGGTCACATCCTCCCGAATCGTCCGCCCTGAGAGCTCGCCAAGGGCGGAGAGCGCCTGCTCAACCTCCGTAAGGATAATGTCCGGCGTGGCCTGCAGGCGGATTCCCGAGGCTGCCGCCTCCAGGGATACGACTGCCCTTCCCACTGCCTCCGCATGGCGGGAGTTTGTGAGAATTTCCCCCGCCGGTGCCGTGGGCACAGGAAACAGCGCGGCAACCACATCGTCCAGGGCTTCGAGCCCAGTTTTGTCCAACGCTGAAACCTGGCAGACGGAGGTAAAGGCCTCCGAAAGCATGGATAGCTCAATTTTTTGCGGGAGATCCGCTTTATTGATAACGGCGATGGCCTGCTTTGCGCTTCTAGCGGCGGCAATTGCCTCAAAATCTTCCGGGGCCAGCGGCTCTGAGCCGTCAAAAACCGCCAGTACAAGCTCCGACGTCGAGGCGGCGGAAACCGCCCGGTCTACGCCAATCTGTTCCACCGGATCAGAGGTTCCCCGCAGTCCTGCTGTGTCCGACAGCCTTAGTTTAACCCCACCGAGGGTCAGAGATTCCTCAATGGTATCCCGGGTCGTACCAGGAATGTCCGTAACAATGGCGCGCTCATAACCCAAAAGGGCGTTCATAAGCGAGGACTTTCCCGCGTTTGGCCGACCGATAATGGCAGCCTTGACCCCGCTTTTCATGATCCTGCCACGTTCAAAGGTCTGGCACAAGCGTTCCATGTCTCCCCTCGCCTGCTCCAGAGTTCCGACATAAGCCTCCATCCGAAACTCGTCAATATCCTCATCCGGATAGTCCAAAACCGCGTGGTAGTGGGATATTATGTCAACCAGTTTGTTGTAAATTCCCTCAGTTTTTTGCAGGATTGCGCCGCCCAGCTGGCCGGCGGCATTCTTCGCCGCCTCTGCGCTCTCCGCATCAATCAAATCAATCACAGCCTCGGCCTGAGTGAGATCCAGCCTATCATTTAGGAAGGCACGCTTGGTGAACTCCCCTGCAGTGGCCTGACGCGCACCCTTTTCAAAAATCGCCTCCAAGGCAAGGCGGAGTACCACCGGCGAACCATGGCATTGCAGCTCTGCCGTGTCCTCACCCGTGTAGCTTTTGGGGGCGCGGCTGAAGGTGCAGAGACAGCAATCCAGGCTCTCCCCTTCCCCGTCCCGCAAAACCCCGTAAACCAGGCTCCGCTGGGGATGCGCACTAAGAGCCTTACCGGAGAGGGGCGTGAAAACTGCCTCAGCAAGGGTGATTGCCTGGGGGCCGGAAAGTCTGATGATACCGATGGCGGATACCACATTACCCGTGGCAATCGCGGCAATTGTATCATTTGTCATAAAAGTATCAAACATCAGTATCACCTCTGTCTTAGCGATGCGGCCAATTCGGTGAAAGGGCTTCCGAAGGGCCGCAAAAACTTGAAAACAGGTCTGTTCTTATAGCTTGATTGAAACCCGCGCGTCCTTTTCAAACATACGGGTCACAATTGTTGCAACCTCACTGCGTTTGATATTGCTCGTCGGGAGGAAATTGCCCGACGCGTCAGAGCCATTGACAAGACCCGCCCGGTAGAACGCATAAATCTGCTGGGCGTTTGTGTCGGCGAGCCTGACGTCGGGAATTTTGTCGTCTCCGACGGTGTTCACTGCGGGGTACTCCGCGCTGGGCAAAGCGTTATAGAACACCGCGACAAACTCACTTCTTGTGATAGCGGCGTTATAATCAGGATAGGTTTTTGAGACAATTCCGATTTGCGCGGCATAGTCCACATAGGTCTGATACCAAATAACAGGGTCTGTGTGGTTCTGCAGGCTGACGCTGCCCTGGTGGTGGAGCTGATGCATGCAGGCGGCAAGCTTGATGGCCTCAGCAATGGATAGGTTTGCCTCCGGCTCATAGGCCGTTGCGCTGCGCCCATTTACCAGCTTATTAGTTGCGGCATAGGCCACATTGGGAAAATGCCAAACCGTGTCCGGAACGTCCACAAAACTCAGCCCTCCGCCGGACTGAACGCCGACGCTACCATAGAGCGCAAGCTTCATGCCGGTAACGGCAGTGGCGGTGGCATTAGTGTTTTCGGCGGCAAGGTAACGGTGTCCGCTTTTGAGCGTCTCTCCTGCGGCAACAACGGTTCCCTCTGTCAGGTCAAGCACCGTGCCCGAGGAGGCGGAAAGCCTTCCATAGCCAAATGCAATCGAAAAACCCGCGCCGGGAGCCAAAGAAACCCTGGCCTTCGGCATCGCCGTGGCATAGGCCACGCCGGACTTTGTCTGCCCCGCTTGGGAGAGCTTGTATTCTAAGACCCGCATGGAATCAGAAAGATTCTGCAGGGCGCCAGTCATGACGGCGTTCTGAAAGGTGGTGTCAACGTAGCTTTTAGAAACTAAAGGGTTCTTTACGCTTCCCGGATCGTCTGCCGCAAGGGCAAAGTCAAGGCTGCACAGCAGCACCAGTGTCAAAACAAGAGATAAGATTCGCTTTTGTATCACAACAGCCTCCACGTTCTATCTGTCTTTCTCCTGGGCGCTCTGCTCAGAAAGGTAATAGCCAAGGGTTAGCAGGCTATCGGAGAAATGAATGTTTTCCACACGGACCTGGGGTCTGTCTAACTCCAAATCAATATTTGTAAAGTTCCAAATGCCCTTCACGCCACAGTCTGCAACCAGCTCGGCTGTTTTGCGCGCAATTCTACGAGGAACGGTCAGAACAATGATGTCTGTAGGGTTGCGCTTGAGCCAGTCGGACAAGTTTTCGGCGTCATAGACCGGGATACCGGAGACCTCACTGCCAATAATGTCAGGGCTGGTATCAAATGCAGCGACCATTGAAAAGCCCTGCTCCTCGAAGCCGAAGTTTTCCATTAGGGCATGACCAAGGTTGCCAACGCCGACAACCGCCACGGTAAAGCCTTTATTCATGCCAAGAATTCTGGCCACATGCTCACGGAGGTCTGAAACGCGATAGCCATAGCCCTGCTGCCCGAATTCACCAAAGCAGCTAAAGTCCTGTCTAATTTGGGAGGGCGTAAAGCCCATTTGCTTGCCAAGCTCACCCGAGGATATTCTATCTACCCCGTGATAGAGCAAATCGTCCAACTTGCGCAGATACATGGGCAAGCGCCTAATCACATTGTTTGAAATTCGTTCTTTTTTCACAGTTTGCCTCCAGAAGGGAGCCTTTTCTGGAAAGGCCCCGATTTGAAATATGAATCGAAATAGCATACATTGGTAATATTGCCATCTTCAGCAATTTCTGTTCTCATCCTGAGTCATAGTCGTTGTAATTGAGACTTACGTTTTATTATACCACCGGTGCAAAGCACCGTCGTGGTATATGCGTCTAAATCTGTATAATAACTATTTTAGTTATTATACCACCCTTATTTCAAAGATTCAATAGAAAGCCCCTGAATATGTGCAAAATCCAAAGGGGAAAGTGTGCATTTTTCTGTACTTTTTGAATCATAAATCGGTGGCTTATTGACATTCATGGCAAATGAGATATAATTAATAAATACTGTTTTGAAAGGAAATGGATTCGATATGAGTGAAGATACAGTCGGCTCAAACCCGAGTCAAGAATTGCCCAAGATCACAATCAAGCGTGCAAAAGACTATCACCCCACAGAGCCGCCCCATGAGCTTTCCAGAATTAGGAAGGTCATTGGCGTTGTCAGCGGAAAGGGCGGCGTTGGAAAATCCCTGGTCACCTCGTTGCTTGCTGTTTTCATGAATGGCTTGGGCTATAAATCCGCCATCATGGACGCCGACATCACAGGCCCCTCCATCCCCCGCGCCTTTGGCGTTTCCGGCCCTCCTATGGCGGACGAAGCTGGAATGTACCCCATCCAGAGCAAAACAGGAATTGACCTCATGTCCATCAACTTCCTGCTGCCGGACGCCACAGACCCCATTATTTGGCGCGGCCCTGTCATTGGCGGCGCTGTCAAGCAGTTCTGGACGGACGTCATCTGGCACAACGAGGACTTCCTGTTTATCGACATGCCGCCCGGCACCGGCGACGTCGCCTTAACGGTGTTCCAATCCCTGCCCATTGACGGCTTGATTGTGGTCACAACCCCGCAGGAGCTGGTGGGTATGATTGTGGAAAAGGCGGTCAAGATGGCCTCCAAGATGAATATACCCGTTTTAGCTCTTGTGGAAAACATGAGCTATACCATCTGCCCCCACTGCAACGAAAAACACAGCCTCTTCGGAGAGAGCCATATTGATGAGATTGCGGAAAAGTACAACATCCAAACCGTCTGCAAGCTCCCCTTTGACCCTGTGCTGACCGCCCTTGTGGATAAGGGTGAGATTGAGTCCTATAAAAACGACGTGCTCCACGCCGTTGTCAAAAAACTCATGTTCCTATAAGCTTTCCAGAGAGGGACCTCCCCTGCCGGATTGATTAAAAACGCCCCTCGCTCGAGGGGCGTTTTTACATTTAAAACTGGGTGTAATCGGTTCTGTAGTCCTCAATGTACCAGTCCGCCATGGTCTTAATCTTGTCTCTGTGCCGCTCCGCGTAAAAATCGGAGACGCCAACTAAAGGGAAGCCCGCCTTCTTGGCTGTTGCGGCGGCATAATAGGCGTCCTCAAACACAAGGGTCTCCTCCTTGTCTGTGCCCAGGTGCTCCAGCGCCTTTTCATAAATCAAGGGTAGCTCCTTACCAGCGCCCACGGAGTTGCAGGTAAAGATGGCGGAAAAATAGGGTCTAAGGCCCGTCTGCTCCAGCACCATTTCCACCAGATGCATATCTGTTGCAGAGGCTACACACATCCGAACGCCCTGCGCCTTGAGTCTATCCAGAAGGAGAAACACCCCGGGCTTCGGCTCTAAAACTTCATGGTAAAGAGGCTCCACAATGGCGTCTATGCCCTCGTAAATCTGGGGAATGGTCTTGTCTAAGCCATAGGCGCTGCGGAAGTAATCGGAAACCCGGCGGATTGACATCCCACTGATCTCCTCCATCAACTCGGGCCTCGGCTCAAGGCCGCAGGAGAGTAAATATTTTCTCGGAATGTCCTCCCAGATGTGCATGGAGTCTGTCAGAGTTCCGTCCATATCAAAAATTGCACCGGTAATTTTCATGGTTTTTCCTTTTCTTACTTTTTATTTGCATACAAAAGGCAGGGGGTCAAACAGGCCGGGACACTCCCAGCCCAGGAGCAGCAGTCCTTCTCTGACCGA
>CAYXNK010000020.1:0-14138 GCA_964466395.1 uncultured Oscillospiraceae bacterium
TATTTCCTATGACCGTCTGATCATGAACACCGACGCAGTTTCCTACTACGTCTCCTTTGATAACTACACAGTCGGCACCCTTCAGGGACAGTATGTCGTCGATACCCTTGGCCTTGACCTGGCTGACACCTCCAAGACCTACAACATAGAATTCACCGCCGGCGACCCCGCCGACAACAACGCAGGCTTCTTCTTCGGTGGCGCATTTGACACCCTGAAGCCCTACATCGACGCTGGCATCCTGAAGGTTGTTTCCGGCCAGATGAAGTTTGAAGAAGTTGCAACCGCCAGCTGGAGCACCGAAACCGCCATGGACCGTATGCAGAACATCCTGGCCTCCTACTACTCTGACGGCACTGTTCTGGACGTGGCTCTCTGCTCCAACGACTCCACCGCTCTGGGCGTGACACAGGCCATCGGCACTGACTATGCAGGTGCCAACACCGTCATTATCACCGGACAGGACGGCGACGAAGCGAACCTTGCAAACATCATCGATGGCAAGCAGTCCATGACCGTTTACAAGGCCGTTGCCAACGAAGCTGTTGTTGCCGTTGACCTCGCAGTTGCAATCCTTAAGGGCGAGACCCCCGACGGCGGCCTGATCACCGCTTCCGGCTGGACCTTCGACTGCACCTATGACATCGAGACCTATGACAACAACAAGGGCATCGTTCCCTCCTACCTCCTTGTCCCCACAATCGTTGACAAGGACGGCATCCAGAAGGAGCTTGTCGATACCGGTTACTACACAATGGGCGCTGACGGCTATCCCAAGGCGGCCGGCTAAGCAAAACAGGCAATAAAGCCCAAACATATTTCGCAAGTATGCATGAGATGGGCGGGGCAATGTCCCCGCCCATTTTTCCATAATCATCTACAAATTCGATATGGTGCGAGCAGCCGCATGGAATGCGGCAAGTTAAAAACGCAAGGCTTTTAACTGCGGTAAGTATAAGGGGGCATTCCTTTGGCAGATAACATTTTGGTCATGAAAGACATTACGAAGCTGTATCCCGGCGTGCGCGCTCTGGATAACGTCAACCTTGAGGTTGCACGGGGCGAAATCCATGCCTTGGTCGGGGAAAACGGCGCGGGAAAGTCAACGCTCATGAACGTTCTGAGCGGCACGATTCCCCATGGAGAATATGAAGGAAAAATTATCTACGACGGTCGAAACTGCGCCTTTAAAACCGTGCGCGACAGTGAGAAGCTGGGCATTGTCATTATCCACCAGGAGTTGGCTCTGATTCCGGAGCTTTCCATCGGTGAGAACATGTTCCTGGGCAATGAGCGCCGGGGCCGTTTCGGCATTGACTGGGACGTGACCTTCAGCGAGGCGGAAAAGCACATGGCGCGCGTGGGCTTAAAGGAGTCTGCGACCACATTGATTAAGGACATCGGAACAGGAAAGCAGCAGCTCGTTGAGATTGCAAAGGCGCTCTCAAAGGACGTAAAGCTCCTGATACTGGATGAACCCACCTCATCCCTAAACGTCGAGGACTCAAAAATGCTTCTGGACATGCTGATTGCGTTCAAAGAGCAGGGCATGACATCCATTATCATCTCCCACAAGCTTTCCGAGGTTGCCTATGCGGCCGATAAGATTACCGTTCTGCGTGACGGTTCAACCATCGAGACCATAGACAACGCAGACCACCAGGTGGACGAGGATCGCATCATCCGCGGCATGGTGGGCAGAGCGCTGACAGACCGTTATCCCGCCCGGGAGCGTAAAATCAGCGAGGAGATTGGCCTGGAGGTCACAAATTGGAGCGTAAACCACCCGATTTATACGGAAAAGCGTGTGGTCAATAAGGTATCCTTGCATGTGAAAAAGGGTGAAATTGTTGGAATTTCGGGCCTGCAAGGTGCGGGACGCACAGAGCTTGCTATGTCCATTTTCGGCAAGAGCTATGGCAGCGCGGTAAACGGCAGCCTGAAAATAAACGGGCGCGAGGTCAAGCTCAAAAGCGAGCGGGATGCCATTGAAGCCGGTCTTGCCTATGTCACTGAGGACAGAAAGGTAAACGGCTTGGTTCTTGTGGACTCCATCGCCCGTAACAACACCCTGGCCAGACTGGAAAAGGTCTGCCGCAGGGGCGTGATTGATACGAACCTGGAAAACAAGGTCGCTGAGGAATACCGGGAAAAGCTGCAGATAAAAACTCCCTCTATTCTCCAGTTTGTCAACAACCTCTCCGGCGGAAACCAGCAGAAGGTGCTACTTTCCAAGTGGATGTTCGCAGACCCCGACGTATTGATTCTGGACGAGCCCACTAGAGGAATTGACGTTGGCGCAAAGTATGAGATATACTCTATTATGAACGACCTTGTCGCCGAGGGAAAATCCGTTGTGATGATTTCCTCGGAGCTGCCGGAGCTTCTCGGCATGTGCGACAGGATTTACGTCATGAACGAGGGAGAAGTGGTGGCTGAGATGCCGATTGAGGAGGCAAGCCAGGAAAAGATCATGAGCGCCATCCTCAAATCGGATAAACAGCAAGCAAAAGACGAGAGCAAGGGAGCATAAAACAATGAAAGCATCAAGCTTAGTAAAAAAATACTCCATGACTATTGCCCTTGTGGTGGTATTCGTATTTTTCTCAATCCTGACCGGCGGCAGGCTTCTATACGCCCAGAACATTTCAAACCTTCTGCTGCAAAACGCCTATGTCCTTGTCATGGCCTGCGGTATGCTGCTATGCATCCTGACAGGCGGCAACATTGACCTTTCCGTCGGCTCAACCCTCTGCCTCGTTGCGGCCATTGCGGCGCAGCTTATGGGGAAGCTTGACTTTAACCCCTACCTGACTATTCTGGTTTGCCTGGCCGTTGCCGCCTTAATCGGCGCTTGGCAGGGCTTCTGGATTGGCTATGTACACATTCCCCCCTTCATCACTACCCTTTCGGGAATGTTCCTGTTCCGCGGTCTTGGCCGCGTTCTCCTCTCCTCCAAGACTGTTTCCGTTTCCAACCAGACCTTCCTGAACCTGTTCTCCTCCTATGTCACAGTTCCCGGCATTGACAAGAGCGGCGTTTACTGGTCTGCGCTGATTGCGGGAATCCTGGTGGCGGTGGGGCTTCTGGCCGCGACCATTATCAGCCGCTCCCATAAAGCCAAAAAGGGCTATAAGCTCAAATCTCCGATTGCGGCCTTTGCCCAGGTGCTGGTGATTGATGCTCTGATTATCGCCTATACCTGGCAGCTTGCCCACTATAAGGGCATTCCGGTCATGCTCCTTTGGATTCTCTTGGTAGTGTTGCTCTATGCCTTCATCACCTCCAAAACCGCCACAGGCCGGTATTTCTATGCCGTTGGCGGCAACGAGAAGGCCACAAAGCTCTCGGGCATCAACACCAAGAAGGTCTATTTTCTGGCCTATCTGTCAATGAGCATCCTGGCCGGTTTCTCCGGTCTCCTGGTGGCAGCCCGCATTGGCTCAGTGAACGGAGACACGGGCACGTCCTATGAGATGGACGCCATAGGCTCCTGCTTCATCGGCGGCGCATCGGCTTACGGCGGCTCCGGATCTGTATCCGGTGTCATCATCGGCGCAATTTTGCTTGGCGTCATCAACCAGGGAATGTCCATCTTCGGCTTGGACAACAACTGGCAGTATGTTGTTAAGGGCGCCGTCCTTCTTATCGCCGTTGTGTTTGACGTTGTATCCAACAAAAAGACAGGAAAAGCATGATTTAAGAGGGAATCTTTTCCCTCTTAACCAGCTTTTCTCCTGAAAACAGCATAGGAACCAGGAGGAAAAAAGTGCTTTATATTGGAATCGATTTGGGCACCTCCGCCGTCAAGCTCCTTTTGATGGACGGCGCAGGCACCATTCATAAAATTGTCTCCCGCAGCTACCCCATCTCCTATCCCAATCCGGGCTGGTCGGAGCAAAATCCAGCCGACTGGCTGACAGAAACCCTTGCGGGAATTCAGGAGCTCACCGAGGGCAGCGACAAGAGCCAAATCGCCGGCATCGCTGTTGCCGGGCAGATGCACGGCCTTGTGGCCCTGGACGAGCAGGACAAAGTGTTGCGCCCCGCCATCCTCTGGAACGACGGCAGAACGGCGGCGGAAACGGAATATCTGAACGAGACCATTGGCCGCCAGACCCTCTCCGACCGCACGGCGAACATTGCCTTTGCGGGCTTCACAGCGCCCAAGCTGCTCTGGATGCGCGCGCACGAACCGGCGCTTTACGCGCAAATTCGCAGGATCATGCTGCCCAAGGACTATATCAGCTATATGCTCTCCGGCGTCCACTGCACGGACTATTCCGATGCCTCTGGCATGCTGCTGCTGGATGTGAAAAACAAGCGATGGAGCCCTGAAATGCTGGAAATTTGCGGCGTGAAGGAGGAGTGGATGCCCCGCCTTTTCGAAAGCTATGAGACGGTCGGCACCCTAAAGCCCGACCTCACTGCTCAGCTGGGGCTCTCGGCAGGGGTAAAAATTGCCGCCGGTGCGGGGGACAACGCAGCAGCGGCCATCGGCACCGCCACGGTGGGGGATGGCAAGTGCAACATTTCCCTGGGCACCTCCGGCACAATCTTCATCTGCAGCGACAGCTTCAGCGTGGATAGCAACAACGCTCTGCACTCTTTCGACCACGCAGACGGCGGCTATCACCTGATGGGAGTTATGCTCTCCGCCGCCTCCTGCAACAAGTGGTGGATGGAGGACATCTTAAAAACCACGGACTTTGCCGGGGAGCAGACGGGAATTAGCCGCGAGCTTCTGGGCAACAACCGGGTGTTCTTCCTGCCCTATCTGATGGGGGAGCGTTCTCCCCACAACGACTCCGACGCGAGAGGCGTTTTTGCCGGTCTGTCCATGGACACCGGCCGGGAGGAGCTGACCCTTGCCGTGCTGGAAGGCGTTGCTTTCGGCATCCGCGACTCTCTGGAGATTGCCCGCAGTCTGGGCATTGAAGTTAAGCGCAGCAAGCTTTGCGGCGGCGGGGCAAAGAGCCCCCTGTGGCGCGAGGTTATTGCGAACGTTTTGAACCTAGAGCTGGATACCATTGAAAGCGAGGAGGGCCCGGGTTATGGTGCCGCCATTCTGGCGGCCGTTGCCTGCGGGGAATATGCCTCGGTGGGCGAGGCGGCGGAAAAGCTTGTAAAAATCAGCGGTACCGTAGCGCCCGACCCCCAGCTGGCTTTGCGCTATGACAAGCGTTATCAGACCTTCCACAGCCTGTATCCCACGATGAAGCCCGCCTTCCGGCTGATGGCGGAGAGCTTCGATTAGTGAAAGGAATGCCCATGAAAAAACGCAAAAGCTATGATATGGTGATGGTCGGCAGAGCCGGAACATTCCTTGCGTTCCGGCTGGCGGTCTCGGGGTATATTGGCTACCTAGCCTGGCAGATTCTCTCCGGCGGCCTTGCCGGAGAAAGCCCCATCCCCCTCTGGGGAAGTTGGGCGATTTTTGCCGCCTTTGTTGCTGCCGCCCTGTATTTCACGGCATTCTCCCTGCGCGAATTTATCAAAATTAGAAAGGCCGCGGTGTTTCCGGACTCCCCTGAATCGGATGGAGAGGAAGAGTCGCCGGACGAATGACGGACGGTAAGGCGGGGCTGTGGGGGTGGAAGTTATGGAAACAGGAATTGAAGCAATCTCCGGCATCTATGAAAAATACCTTGAGGATATTGGAAAGCTTCGCGCCTCCATGAAGCCCATGGACGGCCTTATGGGATTTGGGAAAAACCCATCCTCCGACCCCTGTCACAGCGTTTTTGTCGAAAGGCTGGAAAAGGCTTTGACAGAGCTTGTCTATTTGCGTCCAGATGGGGAGACAGCGGAGGAGGTTCTCCGCTATATCTTCACCGTGCCCAAGGAGCGTGAGGATGATAAGCTTTCCTATTGGATGCTCATCGCCGTTCAAGGGATGGCGGGGGAGCTGGTTTCCTTCCTCTCTCCGGTGCAGGCGGCGGCGCTCTCCAAACTATATGGGCGGCACTATCCCAAGCACACGCTCCTGCCCGCGCAGCAGCAGCTTTTCAAGAAGCTTCGCGACCGTGCAGGCGGAGACGAGCGTCCTAAAAAACGCGGCCTGTTCAGACGCTGAGTCTTTCGAACAAATTAGTTTCAGCGGTCAGAGACTTTCTGCACAGGAAACAGAGAGCGTCTGACCGCTGTTATTCTTTTTGGAGGCAAGAAAAATGCAGACATATTTTTTTGGAAACACCCGGGACGGCGAGACGGTGACCGCCTATCGCCTGGAAAACAAAAAGGGCGCGGCAGCTGTGATTTTGGATTACGGCGGCATTGTCCACTCCCTGTTCGTGCCAAACGCCCAGGGCGGGCTGACGGATGTGGTGTTGGGCTATGACAGCGTCTCGGAATATGAGGAAAACGACGGGTACCTGGGCGCAATCATCGGCAGAGTGGCAGGACGCCTTGCCGGAGCGGAGCTGATTCTGGACGGAACCGTCCGGCAGCTTGCTAAAAATGACGGGGAAAATCAGCTCCATGGTGGCGTCCGGGGCTTTGATAGCTTTGTCTGGAAGGCGGAAGCCGAGGGGGCGGCGCTGGTGCTCTCCCGCCTGTCCCGTGACGGTGAGGAAAACTACCCCGGCAACCTTCTGACGCGGGTGCGCTATGAGCTGACCGAGGACTGCGAATTAAAAATTTCCTATGAGGCCCAAACGGACGCAGACACGGTGGTAAGCCTGACAAACCATAGCTACTTTAATCTGGGGGGGACGGGCTCTGTCCTAGGACATGTCCTGCAGCTTCAGGCCGACCGTTTTGCGGAAACCAATGATGAAAGCCTGACCACCGGCAGACTCCTGCCTGTGGAGGGCACGGTGTTTGATTTTATAGTGCCTAAGGAGATTGGCCGTGACCTGAATGCGGAGAATGAGCAGCTAAAGCTCGTTTCCGGCTATGACCACACCTTTGCGCTAGCGGAGGGGGCTGGACTGAAAGAGGCCTCAAGCCTGTTCTGCCCCGAAACCGGAATCCGGATGCGCACCTTTACGACCCTGCCCGGGGTGCAGCTTTACATTGCAAATCATCTGAGTCCCCGAAGGGGCAAGAGCGGGGCGCAGTATGATCGCCGCCATGCCGTCTGCCTGGAGACCCAGTTATTCCCCAACGCCTTAAAAAATCCCAATTTCCCCAGCCCGATTCTCCGAAAGGGAGAGACTACCCGCTCCGAAACCATCTATCGCTTTGAACTGGCGGACAGAGCCTAAATGTGAAAACAGAAAAAAACAGCGCGAACTCGATAGAGTCCGTGCTGTTTTTCAAAAGGTTTTAAAGCCCTGCCTGTACATGGCGTTTTATCGCCTCAAAACTCTCCTGGCTGATGACATGCTCCATGCGACAGGCGTCCTCAATGGCGATGTCTTCCTTGACGCCCAACTCGATGAGCCAGCGGGAGATGAAGGTGTGCCGCTCATACATGGTCTCGGCAATTTTTCGACCTGCGTCTGTCAGCGCGATAAAGCCATCCTCATCCATCTCGATGAAGCCGTTTTCCCGCAGCTTTTTCATCGCAACACTGACGCTGGATTTTTTATAATCAAGCTCGGCGACGATGTCAATGGATCTGACCTGGGGGTGCTTCTGTTTTAAAATAAAGATGGTTTCCAGATACATCTCAGCCGATTCCTGCAGCTTCACCGATACCATCTCCTTCACATGATTGAACTTGTTATCAGAATACCACAAAGGGGAAAAAAAATCAAACGGTAAGGGGCGAAAACATTTCCTTTTTTGACCATGCCCACCCCCAAGGTGGGGCGACAGGGGACGTTGCAAAATTGCTCGGCGCATGGTATTCTACCTATATCGACAATGCCGCGAGCGGTCTTTTTTAACAGAACTGCGCCCACCGGCATATAACAAAATAGTGGAGAAATAGAAAAAGAGGTGAACGCATGGGAGAAGCTTTATGGATGGCAGCAGCCGGAACAGGCTTTACCTTTCTCATGACGACTTTGGGAGCAGCGGTGGTGTTTTTAGTTGGGAAAAACATGAGTGGCGCTGTACAAAAGATTTTTCTCGGCTTTGCGGCCGGGGTGATGATTGCGGCCTCGGTCTGGAGTCTTTTGATTCCGGCCATTGAGGCGGCGGCGGCCAAGGGCGGAATCGGCTGGATTCCGGCGGCGGGCGGTCTGATTTTAGGTGCTTTGTTTTTATTTGGGCTGGATCAGCTGATTCCCCATTTGCACCCGAAGGGCAATATCCGGGAGGGGCTTTCCTCCTCCATGAAACGAACCTCCCTTTTGGTGATGGCTGTAACCCTGCACAACATTCCCGAGGGAATGGCCGTAGGGCTTGCCTTTGCCCTGGCTGCCCAGCAGGGCGGCGGCGCGGGCGCTTATGCGGCGGCCATCGCCCTTGCCATCGGCATCGGCATTCAGAACTTCCCCGAGGGCGCGGCGATTTCCCTGCCCCTGCGGCAGGAGGGCAAGAGCGCCGGCAAGGCCTTTTTGATGGGCAGCCTTTCCGGCTTGGTAGAGCCGATTTTCGGGATTCTGACCGTTCTGATTGCGGGCTTTATCGCCCCCTATATGCCCTGGTTGCTGTCCTTTGCTGCTGGGGCCATGCTCTATGTGGTGGTGGAGGAGCTGATTCCCGAGGCAAATCTGGGCGAGCACAGCAACGCCGGCACCCTTGGGGTTATGAGCGGTTTTATCATCATGATGGTGCTGGATGTAGCTCTGGGTTAAAGCGCCAATTAATAGAAAACACAGAGCACATCGTAAAAGCCGCCGGAAGCTCCGGCGGCTTTTACGATGTTGCCCTAGTTGCTTGCAGAGCTCGCAGCAGCTTCAGCGTCCATCACACAGTCGATGGCAAGGACAACGGCCAACGTGAGCAGCTCATTGCGGCTGTCGTCAATGTCCAGCTCATAGCTGTCGCCCCAGCTCATCCACTTTTTGTGAATGCGTACAATGGGGCGGCCCTGTTCCAGAATCTCATAGTCGTGAGACCAAATATTGCCGCTGATTTCCCAACCCGGGCCTGCGACCTCATACTTGGGGCGGAATAGGGAGAGCCTCTTAACAATCTCGGCCTGCCGCGTCTGGCCGATATAGACAAAATAACGGGGCAAAAAGCTCCAGATTTTTTCCTTGATAAACGCAAGCTCCCTGCTTTGGCTGTCATAGACGTGCAGCCGCTTGCCCAGGGTGAAAAGCTCGCCCTCCACGATGTAGCGTACATTGTTGGCCTCATCCCAGACCTTGAACTGGTCTCGCCAGGAAAAGACCTTCTGCTTCATGTATAGCTTCATTGCCGCCCCTCCTTCTCATGCCTGCCGCACGAAGTACAGACCAGTCCAGCCGTTTTCTTCTCGGCTGTCGGAACATTGAAAACCCAGGCTCTCAATTGCTGTTAGCACCTCCGCCGCCCGGCTGGTGAGTATCCCGCTCAAAACCAGCCTGCCGTAGGGTTTCAGCTTGCCGAAATAAACCGCCCCCATCGCCAGGTGCACATCTGCCACGATGTTCGCGGCAATCAAGTCATAGCCTGTGCCCAGATATTTTTTAAGGGCGGGGTCTGTCAATAGATTTCCCAAATACGCCGAAAAGCGCCCGGACAGGCCGTTAATCTCAGCATTTTCCAAGGCCGTACGCACGGCCTTTTGCTCAATATCCACACCCACAGCGGTCTCTGCGCCCAATAAAAGGGCGGATAAGGCGAGCACCCCGCTGCCGCAGCCGATATCCAGCACCCGGTCGCCGGGTGTGAGCTTTTCCTGCAAAAGCTGGAGGCAAACCCTTGTGGTCTCGTCCCGTCCGGAGCCGAAGGCGTCCCCGGGGTCAAGAGTGAGCACCTGCTCCCCGTCCTCAGGGGCATAGCGCTCCCAGGAGGGGCAGATGACAAGCCTGCCAAGCCTTTGGGGCGGATGGAATTTCTTCCAGCCGTTTGCCCAATCCTCGTCCTCCAGCCGCAAAAGTGTCAGGGAAAAGTCCACATCTGCCGCTAAGAGCGCCTCTGAGAGCTGGGCGGAAACCTCTGTTGCCTGCTCGGTTGCGGAGAGATAGACGTGAATTCGGGAATGGCTTTTGTCCTTTGCAGAAAGTGCCTCGTCAATATAGTCCACTCCGCCGACAAGAGGCAGCAGCATCTCCATGTCGGAGTAGTCCTCCACATAGAGCCCCACCTTTGTGAACCGGGCGGCAATGCCTTCGGCTTGCTTTCGTTTGCCTGCCTCAACCTCGAAACAGAGGTCAATCCAATCTGTGCCCATGCGGCCTCCCTGCGCTGATTTATTGTTTGTTAATACCTGCATTTTACCACAGACGCCGTGGAAAACAAAGGATTTTCAATGGAGGGGCAGAATAAGTCAAGACCCGGCAGTCGAGAGACTGCCGGGTCTTCTTGGGAAAAAGGTCTACGTGTGGACACGAAGTGTTATAAAAAGAGGAGAGGGTTACATGAAGGTGCCATGGTTTTTAGAACTTCATGGGCAAGAGGGCGATATAGTCCTGGAGGCTGGCCTGATTCATAAAGGCGTCAATAATCTCCCGCGCCAGGGGGCTTAATTCGTCGGCAGAATAGCTGCCCAGCTCCTCCCGGAAGAAGTCATAGAGCATCGCGGCGCCCTGGTCATAGACCTCGGTGCCCATATCCTTCTGCAGCTCGGGCTGCAGGAATTCCTTGCGCATATACTGGCCGTCCAGCTTCAGGGAGTCTAGGGAATATCCCAAAAGGGTGCATCTGGATTCAACCAGGTGCTCGGGCTTAATTTTTGCACCGCCCCGACGGGCGATGTACTCCCGGGCAACCCACTGAGGCATAAAGCCCACCTCATAGGCGCCGATGTGCTGGTTGGGTGTCAGTAAGTAACGGGTGTTGGGGGAAGCTACAATCTGCTCCAGCAGGAGGTTTGCCTGCTTTGCCTTTTTTCCGGTAGCAAAGGGCCAATAGGTGCCTACGCCTTCGCTGCAAAGCCCCTGATAGTCTGTGATGCTGGGGTTTTTATAGCCTCTCGGCGCAGCCAGCCGCCAGAGCCAGGCTAGGGCGGGGGGGAGCATGTGGAACATGCCGATGATGCCATAGGAGGGGGCTTCCCTGGTGCAGGGCGGCGTTCTTACGCCGAAGCTCCGCACGTCCACCTCAATGGGGTCGTTTATGATCTTGGGCACCATGTGCCGGGGAAGCACGACTCTGGGGTTGGAGCAGGGCTTTCCGTTGGAGTCCAGGGTGTGCTCCCAGACAAGGCAGGTGGCCTTGGGAACGCCCTGGAGATTCAGGAAAATCAAAGGCTCTGTGGGCTGGGTAAAGATTTTTTCCAGCTTGGGCGCTGTGCCGTAGTTTTTGATGTTGTCAACCCGCAGGAACCAGCCCGATTCCGCATCCTTGACCACCAGCTTGCGGCTGCCATTTTGCAGGTTTGGGTGACAGAGTGCCATATCGTCCGTAACCGGGCAGAGATCGCAGCTCTCGTCAATTTTAATGTAGCTTTTTTCGTCGGTCAGAATGTTGCGCGAGAGGACAATTCTGCCATCCAGCTCCCTGTGAATGTCCTCTAACATCTCACTCTTTCCGCTGCCAGAAGCGCCCTCGTGCATGATGACAATCTCGTTGTCATAGGGAGTGATGACCTTGACTACAGAGGCGTGGGCTGTAATCCAGCCCTCCTGCTCGCCAATGTTGAGCAGCATGCCGTAAATGCCCTTTTTGGCGCTGGGGCCGGGGTAGAGGTTATAAGAGTAGATTTCGTGGACGTCCTCCAGGCGGTTGTGTACCACAATCTGCTGGCCGCCAAAATAAGTATGCCGGAAGGGTGGCGCAAGAAACACCACACCCCTTGCGGAAAAGTTCTCGGGCAGGCTATCGATGCTCAAAAACTCCTGCATATTGGCAAGGGCAAAGGCAAAGAAGGCTGCATTTAAGGGGGAGATGAGCAGGGCGTCATAGCCGTTGCCATCGCCCGCCTTGAAGGGCATTGCGATCAAGTCCTGCTCCTGAAGCCAGGCAAAGGTCTCGGTGCGAAGGCTGGAGAAGTCGCCTTGGTATCGCTCCTGAAAGCGGGGCTTGTCGGTCTCGAACTCGTCAGCCACCAGCAGGCAGTCCGGGTCTCTTCTGCGCATATAATCCTCGGTGTAGTTCACCACCACACCGTTTTTGCATCGTGTCAACTGTGCCTCGCAGACCTGACCTTTGTCCTTCACGGCGTAGCAGACGTCAAAAATGTCGTTTTCAGGCGCGCCAAAGGAGAGGGTGTAAAGCTCGGCCTTTGTCTTGGGAAGGGTCAAGCTCTTGCAGTTATTCAAAATGTCGTTTAAATAAGCAGGGAGCCTCAGCTTTTCTAATTCTTTTCTCACGATAGCCTCCAATTTACGCCCTCCGGGGCAGTTCTGACAGAACAAGGCCCGAACAGGGCGCTTCTGCCGAGAAGAAAGGATGCCGGCCAAAGCCCAACCTAACACAACATACGCCCAAAAGGGCGAGACTGCAACGTCCATACGTATGGAACGTCCGAAACATAGCATCCTAATGGTATTATAGCAAAGGCGACGTTGCTTTGTCAAGTTAAAAATGAAAGTCAAACCCAAACATCTTGCAAAAAACGTGTGATTCGTTCCGTTGCTCTAAGTGATGAATTTGGATGCGATACCGATACGCAAGGTGCGCTGGGCTAGGAAAGTACTGGTATATTCAGGGTGTGATGTGACTGACAGAGAAAATTATGGCGTTTTGCGGGCGAAGCGGTTCAAATAGAAAAATAGAAATAAGCAAGTTGTGTTATAAAAAAGTTCAATAACTTGATTTAACCGAGCTTGCATCTTCACAGGAAACCGGAGCGAAAGAGTTCCGTTTCAGACCAAAAAAACGCTATTTTTATGGATAAGTGGACAAAAGGTTGAACGAACGTTCGGTTCATACATTCACATGGGTGATATGCAAGACCCGCGCTTTTTGATAGGAGTACTGACTCAGATGATGGTAGTCAACGTCGTAGGTGTGGGCAGCGACAAGAATGTTGGAGGGTGAGGGGGGTGAACCCACCGATACGACCACGGGGGAATGTCCAAAGGTCACACCATCGAAGGAGAGCTGAATAATGTCTCCCGGTTCCACGCGGGAAAGGTCCGTCTCTATGGCAACGGGGCCGGGGCCTTGGTTGTTTGTGAGAAAGCCGTACAAATATTTCACGCCCGTCCAGGCCGGGGCACGGTTGTAGGAGTTGTAGTAGTACCAGCCGAGGGTGGGGGTGGGGTTCATCACGCCGGAGCCGGCATAGAGCACCTGGGAGGCGAAATTGGTGCAGTCACCGCCGATGTGCTGGAAATCGTAATACCGGGGGTTGCGGCCGAAGGCCCATTTGTGGGCATAGGCCACGGCGCTTGCCCGGTCATAGGGCTTTGTTCGCAAGAAAAAACCTCCTTTTCGCGAAGTCAATCCATTCCAGCTCATTCTATGCCCGAAAATACGGATTTGTACGACAGAGGAGGGGACATAAAAAGACCCCGCCGAAGCGGGGTCTCAAAGGTTCTTGTTTAGCGTTCTGTGATGGGCTTGGCCTTCTTTTTGGAGTGCTTTGCACCGCCCTGCAGCTCAGGAACAGCGGGCTCCTCGTTGCGGGGCTTGACATGGGTCACCTCAGGGCGCTTCATGCCTTGCTTTGCCATTGTTATCACCTCAAAGATAGATTTCCCCAAAGCAGGAAAATTATGCATCACACCGTAGTTTACTCACAGAGGGTTCATCCGGACGCGCCCTGCCCTTACTCAGAAAGCTGAAACTGACCCACAAGGCTCTTGAGTATCGCCGCCTGGCCGGAAAGCTCCTCGCTTGCCGCCGCCGACTCCTCACTGGTTGCAGAGTTCATCTGAACCACGTTTGACACCTGCGCTATGCCTGTGGACACGTGGCCCACAGCCTCAGCCTGCTGCCGGGCCTGCTCGTAAATCGTTCCTATCCTGCCGATGACCTCCTCAGTCTTTTCCGCCACAGACTCAAATTCCGCGCTGGCTTTGGAAACAAGCTTTCCGCCCTTTTCTACTGCTGCGATTGAGCTTTCGATTAAGGTTGTAGTGTTTTTTGCCGCCTCCGAGGACTTTTGGGAAAGGTTGCGTACCTCATCTGCAACAACCGCAAAGCCCTTGCCCGCTTCGCCCGCCCGGGCCGCTTCCTCGTCGGCAGCGACTCGCACACCTGCACCT
>CAYXNK010000020.1:14148-19216 GCA_964466395.1 uncultured Oscillospiraceae bacterium
CCCGCTCGGGCCGCTTCCACCGCCGCGTTGAGGGCCAGAATATTCGTCTGGAAGGCAATGTCGTCTATGGCCTTTATGACGCGGCTAATATTTTGCGAGGTCTCGGATATCTCATCCATAGCAGCGCTTACCTGGGACATGTTCTCGATGCTGCCATGCATGATTACGCCGGTCTGACCGGTCAATTCGTTTGCTTTCTCGGCCTCCTCGGCGCTACGGTGAACCTGAGCTGCAATTTCGTTTATTGTAGCCGACAGCTCTTCGACTGAGCTCGCCTGCTCAGTTGCCCCCTGTGCCAGTGCCTGCGCACCGGAGGACACCTGATCCGCTCCCGCCGACACCTGCTCGGCGATGCCATTAATATCATTTAAGGTCTTTGCGAGGTACTCTCTTATAGTGTTTTCCGCAACCAGAAGCGCCGCATAATCTCCTATGTATTTTTCCGGATTCTTGGACTCCGCCGTGAAGTTGCCATCCGCCATCTGACCAAGCACATGGCGCATGTCCTCTATTATCGCGTTTGTAGTAGCGCGCATACTGTCTACACACCTTCTGAGCACGACAAGCTCGCGGGAGGAGGTAATGATCGGTGGAATCGGGCTTGTAAAGTCGCCCTGCTCCATGAGCTGTATCCTATCCACACAGACCCTTACAGGGATAGAAACTTTTCTCGTAGCCCGCCTTAGCCCCCAAATGGCAAAGAGAACAAAGAATATCGTAAGTGCCAGAAAAACAGTTAAAGAGGAAGCGATTGTCTTGTTAAAGTCAGAGACGGGCGCTTCCAGAAAAACCGCCCAGCCAGCTGTATTATAGATAGGCGCATAGGCAACAACATAGCTGCTGCCCCCCTGCTTAATCTCCCCAAAGCCAGACTCGCCGTTTCCTGCTTTTTGCAGAAGTGCAGCCTTCTCTGCCTGCCCGGCTTCGCCCGAGACAAGACCTGACAGGTTTATCTTTTCGGCGACCTCGCTTTTGTCGTTTGAAGCTATGACAATGCCGCTTTCATCCAAAATGCGAACATTTGCATTTTTGCTGACATTGGAGCTTTCGGATATAATGTTTACGGTGCTCTGGGGCTGGGATAGAGCCAGAACGCCTATGATTTTAGAGCCGCTGATGACAGGCGTTGCGCATACAATGAGCATTTCATTAAAATCCTCATAATTCTCCGGAGAGGAAAAATAAGTGTTCCCGGCAGCAGCCTCAATAAAAAAGGGATCTGAGGAATAGTTTCTCCCATCATTTATGCACAGGCCGTCCATAAAGAAAAACTCGCAGGCCGCAAGATTATAATCAGCTTTTTTCCCATTTAGGAACTCTAAAAGCTCGTTCTTTTCAGGGTCGGTTCTTGCATCTTGGGCGGACATGAGTTGTTCATTTGCCGCTATTTCCTTGATCAGCACCCCATATTTTCCAATCTCATTTGCTGCGGATTTAGCCGTCGCTTGAGCCACTATTGGCATCGCAGACGCCAGTGATTCCATGGCGCTCTTTTTGGTCATATAAAGACCTAATCCGCTGGCAGAAAAGTACATCGGAATGACAAGCGCCAGAACGCTGAGCACTATCACCACCCGTATAGTAAACATTTTTTCCTCAGGTTTTGCTGCGGACTTGTTCTTTGTTTTCTTCACTGTCTTTTTCCCTCTACCTTCTCTTTTAGTAAATTTGATAGCAGCGCTGGTTTCCCGAAGTGTCTGGCAAGCCTTAAACATGTCGCTGTGGTTGAACACCACGGGGCATTGAAGCTGAACATCTGTTCAACCAAGCCCCTTGCATTCAAACCTTTGGGTTATTTCAACTTGCGAAAAGAAAATTCTGTGCTATGGCAGGCTAAAGAAGAAATAGAAAACTCAATTCTTGTATAAACGACAAAAATACAATAAACAAATATTACCACAGTAAAAACGCTTTATCAAGAAAAGAGGTGAATTTGTTGAAAAGTCTAAAAAACAGTCGAATTCATGCTGCAATTACACAATAGTTTTCCGGCTGTAGCTATCGGGACAAGGGTGCAGATTAGGGATTTCTGCACTAGCACCGTTTGGGGCGGCGGATTCAGGGCACTGCCTTAAAACTATTATTAACGATACCATACATTAGCTTTGCTTAGAGAGAGAAGATTTGTCCTCACAGATTTGTCTTTTGGCAGCAAGGGTTGCCAAGTTGTCCCCAAGGGCGACAAAAAAGCACGCAAGAACTCCGGTGCCATCTATATCCAAGTCCCGGGACAACGATATTGCTAAAGTAGCCGCCATAAGAACCAAATCATCTCCATACGAACACTGGGACATATTAGCTCACCCCTTATATATGATATGCAGAAGGGGAAAATGGTGAGCAATGAGCTCGCTTGCGGTGCGTTTATGTACACCCCATACAGGGGTGGTGGAAAGGTTTATTTCGATGTGTTTTTCGGCTTTTTTGTGCCCTTTGACATTCTTAATGTTTCGTCTAAGCCCTGTTTTTCTTTCGCATTTTTTACGCCGTCATTCATTGTGTTTTTCTTTTGCATTCAGCTCACCTCTAAATAAATTATTTGTAGCTGGCGATTATTTATGCAGAGGAATAAAAGGTAATAAGGCAGAAGCTGTTTCCCCATAAAAAAGAACGCGGGGTTGCGTGCCCTGCGTTCCTGATGGCTATAGAAAATTTTTCAGCTGCTGAATATTCTCTTCCTCAAACTGAAGCAGTTTTCCCATGAGCTTTAGGATGCTGGGAGCCGCATCGTTATAGTTTTTTATATTTTTTATTGCGTTGATTACGCCCATATTGCTGCCGATTACGAGCATCTCCGATATGTGTGAGACGGATTTATCGGTTAGCGTCTGCATGTTAATTATTAAATAGGTTTTAATCTTATCGAATGCGCCAATTCCTTTTTCATCATATCCATTTTCAATCAGCATTTTTTTAGTGGCACAATTGATTTCTTCATATTGGTCATATTGTGCTGTCAGAATTTTTTTAAATTCTTCGTCTTCACAAATAGCAATTAGTTGCTTGAGCGTATCAACGCCCATCTGCGAATTTTGATAGATAAAATTTAATAGTTCAACATTTCCGTTCATTTTTAACACTCTCCTTTCAAAGAAGTTTATCCAAGAAAGTTAAGATTAGTCATAACCATAAGGGCCATTCATAATTTGTGTCCAAGACGCGAACGATTCTCCTAATAATCAGAGCAACCGAAATGAGTAACCCCCAGCTTGTCTGCGCGGGGCTAATTAAACCCCGCGTGGACGAATATAAAAGTGGCTCAATGCACGCCGAGACAGTGGCTCACCCAACGCCGGAAGTGTGACTCAATGGACCCCGGACGAGTGGCTCTCAAAGTGCGAAATATTCAGGCTTAGAACCCTCGCGCGCTTTAACACGCCTATGCCCTTAGCAGAGAATGGGCAAGTATTTATACTGGTTCCGTCCCGCATTTTTTGCTTGGTACAGCGCTTTGTCAGCCGTTTGCAATATGTCTTCAAAAGAATAGTGATGTTCCGGCACAAAGGAAGCAACACCAATACTCACAGATACCCGAGAGCTTACGGGTGAGCATTCATGAGGTATGTTTAGCTCCTCAATTGTTTTCAGAACCCTAGCGGCCATCCTCACCGCCTCGTCTTTTCCGGCTTCCGGCATTACTATGATGAATTCTTCTCCTCCAAAGCGAACTGTGAGATCACATGACCGCTTAAAGAGTCTATGTATCGCCTGTGCAATTTTTATAAGGCATTGGTCACCGGCTATATGTCCATAGCGATCATTATATTGTTTAAAAAAGTCAATATCTAAGAGTATTAGGGCCATTGGTTTTTTATATCTAAGGCAGCGGCGCCATTCAACATCAATCGCCTCATCAAAATGCCGCCTGTTCCAAAGCCCTGTTAATGGATCCTTTCGTGATATCAGCTGAAGCGCATGATTTGCCTTCTCCAGTTCTTTCCTAGATCTCTCTAAAGCCTCGGTCCTTTTCTTTACCATATTATCTAGATTTTGGTTAATTGCCTTGAGCTCTATTAACATTTTCTCCTCGTGTTCTAGAGAACTTGAAAACCGTTTTGCCAGTATCATAGAATTCGTAAAGACAAAGATCAGCTGCCCGGCAGCGGACAGGTTGTCTGTCTTAATGATATTCTGCAAGAACGGGTGGCTATGATCGTTCATCCAAACGCTTAAAAAGATGATATCGTTTAGGCTGGTCAAAATGATGGCAAGTCCCCCCGCAATGATTAACCAGGCATCCTTTTCCTTCTGAAGGATGATTTTTGCGAAGGTAATAATAAGATATATAATGACACAAAGCGAAAACAGCTGGTATCCAGGGTTCACTACGGCGAATATTCTTACAGGCGTTAGCAGAACAAAACAGCCAAACACAGCCGTGATCCCCTGTATCATCCGAACCGTTATACGATGAAAGTAAGCAGGAAACGTGACACTGAAAAATGTGACAATCATCGAAACCCCAAGATAGAAGGTCAGAGTTTGGAGCTTATGAGCGATCTCCCAACTGAAGGACGGAAACAAGTAGATAAGCATTCGCTCACCCACCAGCAGTGTCCTAGCAGCCAGAAACAGGCAGAACACACCAAAAAAAAGCGGGGAGAGATTCTTTTTTCTGAAGCAAAACAGAATGATATGATAAAGTCCCATGATCATCAAACTGCCGAACAGAAAAAACTCGTATGCAATCCTTTTGTATCGCATATCCAGAATTTGATCTTTGCTGCCTAATACGATGCTTTCAAGCATTCCACCGCTCCGGTGATTAAAGTTTGATACCTGTATGACGATTTCATTTTCATTCGGCCGTGATGAAAAAAGAGCCACCTGGGGGAGGTACTGAGGGCTCATATCATCTCTGTTTTTGCCAACGATTCCGGCAGATGCAAGTTTTTCCCCGTTGACCCAAAGCTCATAAGCTGTGAACATCCTCGGAATTTTTAAACCGAGCTTTTCGATCTCTAGGCTTTCAAAAAGCAACCTATAGGTTGCATACCCATAACCTGAGGCTTCCTTATCCTTGGCTATGTATGCATTCCATGAGCAAGGTACGTCGATAAAGTTCGGG
>CAYXNK010000021.1:0-1101 GCA_964466395.1 uncultured Oscillospiraceae bacterium
CCCCGGGGCTTCCTCACCAGCGGCGGCCTGGGCACCATGGGCTTCGGCTACGGCGCTGCCATCGGCGCCGCTGTCGCCCTGCCCGGCTCCACGGTTTTCCACATCACCAGCGACGGCAGCTTCCACATGAATATGAACGAGGCCTGCACGGCAGTCTCCAACAACCTCAAGGTGATTACCGTGATTCTTGACAACAAGGTTCTGGGTATGGTACACCAGTGGCAGTCGGAGTTTTATAACAACCGCTTTATCGCAACCGAGCCTGCCCGCCGCTCCGACTACATGAAGCTGGCTGAGGGCTTTGGCGCAAGGGGCTTCACCGCCGAGACCCGGGAGGACTTTGTCCGTGCCGTGGACGAGGCCGTGGCAGGGGAGGGCCCCGCGTGGATTGTCTGCCCGATTAGCCGGGACGAAAAGGTTCTGCCCATGATTCCCAACGGCGGCACCGTTCGCTCCGCGATTCTGGAATAAGGGAGGAAGGCGAAATGTTTGAGAAAAAAGCCATCATAGCATTACTGGTTGAAAATAACGCCAATGTGCTGACCCGCGTCTCCATGCTCTTTGGCCGGAGAGGCTACAACATCGACTCCCTGACGGTTTCGGAGACCAACGACCCCGCAATCTCTCGCATTACCATTACCGCCAAGGGCGACGACCGGGTGATTGAGCAGATTGTCCTCCAGACCCGGAAAATGGTGGAGGTCAAGGCCGTTTCTCTGATGGAGGAGGAGAGTGCCATCCTGCGGGAGCTGCTTCTCGTCAAGGTGGAGGCGGACGAAACGCTGCGGACGCCGATTCGGGAAATTTGCGAAATTTATAAGGCCAGTATTGTGGATTTTTCCCCCTCCAGCATTGTCTGCGAGCTGACCGGAAAACCCAGCAAAATCAACGGGTTTTTAGAGCTGATTGGACAATATAAGATTCTGGAGCTCTGCCGCACCGGCGTCACCGCCGTACACCGGGGCAACACCGTCATGGTCTGTGAAAATCTGAACAGCCACAGGTCATGACCCCCTTCTATCTGAAAAAAAGAATATTTAATAATGAAATTTAAGGAGAACGCGCTATGGTAAACAAGTACTACGATTCGGACTGCAATCT
>CAYXNK010000021.1:1201-18797 GCA_964466395.1 uncultured Oscillospiraceae bacterium
AAATTTAAGGAGAACGCGCTATGGTAAACAAGTACTACGATTCGGACTGCAATCTGTCACTTCTGCAGGATAAGACTGTTGCCGTCATCGGTTATGGTAGCCAGGGTCACGCCCACGCTCAAAACCTCAAGGATTCCGGCGTAAAGGTCGTTGTCGGCCTCCGCGCTGGCTCTGCCAGCCGCGCCCAGGCAGAGGCAGCCGGGCTGACCGTCATGGATGTCGCTGAGGCAGTCCGTGCCGCCGACATGGTAATGCTGCTCGTCCCCGATGAGAAGGCGGCGGATATCTACGAGCAGGAGGTTGCACCCAATTTAGCAGAGGGCAATATGCTCATGTTTGCCCACGGCTTTAACATCCATTATAAGCTGATTGTGCCCCCCGCAAATGTAGACATTGCCATGGTCGCTCCCAAGGGCCCCGGACACACCGTTCGCAGCCAGTACACCGAGGGCAAGGGCGTTCCCAGCCTGATTGCCGTGCACCAGGATTACACCGGAAGAGCAAAGGATTTCGCCATGGCCTATGCCGCCGGCATCGGCGCGGGTCGCGCCGGAATTTTGGAAACCTGCTTCCGGGAGGAGACAGAGACAGACCTCTTCGGTGAGCAGGCTGTTCTCTGCGGCGGCGTCACAGAGCTGATGAAGGCCGGCTTCGACACCCTGGTTGAGGCGGGTTATGAGCCGGAAATGGCCTATTTTGAGTGCATCCACGAGATGAAGCTGATTGTTGACCTGATTAACAGCGGCGGCTTTGAGATGATGCGCTACAGCATCTCAAACACCGCTGAATACGGCGATTACCGCACCGGACGCCGTATCATCACCGACGATACCCGCCGTGAAATGAAGCAGATTCTACGCGAAATTCAGGACGGCACCTTTGCCAGCGAATTCGTTCAGGAATTTTCCGCAGGCAGACAGGCAAAGTTTTTGGCCACCCGCCGGGTGGAGACCGAGCACCTCCTCGTGAAGATTGGCCGTGAGCTGCGCCGCATGATGAGCTGGCTCAAGAAATAAGGAAATTTATGACGATCGCGCCGGGGGTCGCCCCGGCGCGTCTGCATAGAGGAGGAAAACGCCTTGCCAAGCCTTGACGAGCTTCTTTTGCGGCTCAAAGCTCTGTCTGTTTTTCGCGGCCTGCGAACGAATCCGGTGATCGCCGCCTTAGAGACGCTGTTGGACAGCCGGCAGGCCCCTATCTCCATGCAAGCGGACCTCTACGCCGCCTTTGCAGGGCTGCTGCTGGAGCAGGGCGGAAACTGGAGCGATTATCTGCTCTCCCGCGCCCTACAGGATGAAAACGAATATGCCCGGCAGCTCGCCCGGGGTAAGACCGTTCCTCCCCTGCTGCAGGCGGCTCTGGAGGCGGAGCTTTCTTCGCTATCTCTGCTTGGCAGGCTCTCCCCCCAGGATTTATTGCCCGCTGAATTGGACTTTTCCGTAGCAGGCTGGGAGGTTTCTTCCCTGGATCTTTCTGAGCGCTATCATAATCACATGGAACGCATCCGGGAACGGGGCTACGGCATCTTTGTCGACCACCACATGTTCCTGTTAAAGGGTGATGCGCTGGTTCCGGTACGCCATCCCGACACCATCCGGTTAGCTACGCTGACGGGCTATGAAAAAGAGCGGGCGCAGGTGGTGACAAATACCCTCTCCCTGCTAAACGGTGGCCCCGCCGCAAACGTTTTGCTCTATGGCGACAGTGGCACGGGAAAATCCACCTGCGTTAAGGCCATTGCAAACGAGTATTATGGCCGGGGTCTGCGGCTGATTGAGCTGAGAAAGGATCAGCTAGACCAGATTCCCATGCTGATTGATAAACTCTCCGGCAACCCACTGAAATTCATCTTATTTATTGACGACCTCTCCTTCACCGCGGGAAACGACCGTTTCTCGGCGCTGAAGGCCATCTTGGAGGGCAGCGTCTCTGCCCGCACCGCAAACCTCGCTATCTACGCCACAAGCAACCGGCGGCATCTTGTTCGGGAGCAGTTTGCAGACCGCCAGGGGGACGATGTGCACCTGCGGGACACCTTGGAGGAGATCGCCTCCCTCAGTGAGCGCTTTGGTCTTACCCTGACCTTCCTGCGCCCCGATAAGGAGCTTTATTTAGAAATTGTTCAGGGATACTGCCGTGTTCTCGGCCTGCCCTTTAAGGAAGAAACCCGCCGCGCCGCCGAGGCCTTTGCCATTGCCCGCGGCGGACGCAGCCCCCGCACTGCAAAGCAGTTTGCGGAAAATATGGCCGCCGCCCAAGGGCAGCATGCCACGAAGGAGTGAAAAATTTGAGCAACCATTCCGTCACAAAGGGCGTGGAGCACGCCCCCCATCGCAGCCTGTTTTACGCCCTTGGTCTGACCCGTGAGGAGCTGGAACGCCCCCTGGTGGGCATCGTCAGCTCTCACAACGAAATTGTCCCCGGCCACATGAATCTGGACAAGATCACAGAGGCCGTTCGCACAGGCATCCTGATGGCCGGCGGCACCCCCATTGTCTTTCCCGCCATCGCCGTCTGCGATGGCATCGCCATGGGTCACGAGGGCATGAAATATTCCCTGGCCACCCGGGATTTAATTGCCGACAGCACCGAGTGCATGGCACTGGCGCACCAGTTTGACGCCCTGGTCATGATTCCCAACTGTGATAAAAACGTCCCTGGCCTTTTGATGGCGGCAGCGAGAATCAATGTACCCACAATTTTTGTCTCCGGCGGTCCGATGCTCTCGGGCAGGCTGGAGGGCAATCGCACCTGCCTATCCTCAATGTTTGAGGCCGTTGGCTCCTTCCACGCCGGAAAAATGAGTGCCGAGGACTTGGAGGCCTATGAAAATTCCGCCTGCCCCACCTGCGGCTCCTGCTCGGGCATGTACACCGCAAACTCCATGAACTGTGTCACGGAAGCCCTTGGCATGGGTCTGCGGGGCAATGGCACGATTCCCGCCGTCATGTCTGCGAGGCTTCGTCTTGCAAAGCAGGCCGGGATGCAGGTCATGGAGCTTTTCAACCGCAACATCCGCCCCCGGGACATTATGACGGAGGCCGCCTTCCACAACGCCGAAATTGTGGACATGGCTTTGGGCTGTTCCACCAATACCATGCTCCACATCCCCGCCATTGCCCATGAAGCGGGCGTGACCCTTGACCTGGATATGGCAAATGCCTTTTCCGCCAAAACCCCGAACCTCTGCCATCTGGCGCCTGCGGGGGACACCTATATGGAGGATTTAGACCGTGCCGGCGGCGTTCACGCGGTCATGGCAGAGCTGAATAAAAAGGGACTGTTGGATATCTCTGTAATGACCGTCACGGGAAAAACCCTGGGGGAAAACCTTGTGAACGTCACAAATCTTGATTCCCAGGTGATTCGCCCCATCGAGAACCCCTATTCCGAAACCGGCGGCATCGCCGTGCTGAAGGGGAACCTCGCTCCCGAGGGTTGCGTGGTCAAGCAGTCCGCCGTTGCGCCGGAAATGCTCTCCCACGAAGGACCTGCCCGGGTCTTTGACGCCGAGGACGAGGCCATTGCCGCCATCACCGGTGGAAAAATCAATCCCGGCGACGTGGTGGTCATCCGCTATGAGGGTCCCAAGGGCGGCCCCGGCATGCGGGAGATGTTAAACCCCACCTCTACCATTGCAGGGATGGGGCTGGACGTCAGCGTTGCCCTGATTACAGACGGGCGCTTCTCCGGTGCAACCCGAGGCGCTTCCATCGGCCACGTCTCCCCCGAGGCAGCACTGGGCGGGACCATCGCCCTGGTTTCCGAGGGCGACCGGATTGCCATCGATATCCCCGGGCGCAGCATTACCCTTTTGGTTTCCGACGAGGAATTGCAGACCCGACGCGAAACCTGGGTCTGTCCCGAGCCAAAGGTGAGAACCGGCTATCTCGCCCGCTATGCCCGCTTAGTTTCCAGCGCAGCACAGGGCGCGATTTTAAGCTGACTGTTAAGCCCGCGTAGCGATAAGCTGCGCGGGCTTTCGCCTGCTTTTGTTTGACTTCGCTCCAAATTGTGGTAAAATAACCATCGCCGGTTGTTTAATTGGTTCACATGGCTCCGGCGTGGACAGGACAAGCCCCTTATATCCGGCCGCAAAACAAGGCGATGGAGGTATTCTTATGGAGGAAAAGCACTCGGTATTTCGGATGTTGTTTGAGAAATACCGCGAAATCATCATGTACTGTGTGTTCGGCGTCACGACAACCCTTGTCTCCTGGGTGGTCTACGGCCTCAGTGAGCGGTTTCTGCCCTCTATCCACGTTGCAAACTCTGCCTTTGAGCGGCTGGTTACCAGGCTCATTGGATTTCTGGGCGGCAGCACCGATGTAGACACCTTTTTCTCTATGACCCTTGCGGGTGTCATTTCCTGGCTGGTGGCCGTTGCGGTGGCCTTTGTCACGAATAAGCTCTGGGTTTTTGGAAGCCGAAGCTGGGAGGGTTCCCTCGTGCGCACCGAGGCACTGACCTTCTTCGGCGGGCGCGTTGCAACCGGCCTGCTCGAAATCATTGCCGTTCCCGCTCTGGTGGGCTGGGGCTTTGACTTTACCCTCTTCGGCGTCAATGGACTGCCCGCAAAAATCCTGGTTTCTTTGGTGATTGTGGTGCTCAACTATGTTTTAAGTAAGTTCATTTCCTTCCGATCAGCAGAGGAAGGCACGGATTGAAATTACAAATTCATGCGCGGACAAAGAAGCCGTGATTTCCTTTGATTATATGGCGCTTTGGCCCTTCCGGGAGAGGCGTTTTGCCCCCGGCAGCACTACACCCTGCAGCAGGCCTGCATCAGCATGAACCACCTGTTTCATCTGCTTTTAACCGCCTGAAAACACCCCCTGGGGGGCTTGTCTTTCGCCTTTTCTGATGTTAGGATAGAATAAAAAGGCTTCCGCACCCGGCAAGCCTCTTGACACAAAGGAGAACGACTTATGTGCAGACAATCAGATTGGGATAGATGTGTGGCCTTTCACGGTCACGAATGCGGAGGACTGACCATCGGCTACAAGGCCGCCCAGTATGCGGCAGAGCTTCTGGGCCTGCGGTTTTCTCAGGATGAGGACGTGGTCTGCATCGCGGAAAACGACGCCTGCGGGGTGGATGCCATTCAGGTGCTCTTGGGCTGCAGCGTGGGCAAGGGCAACCTTCTGTTTCACATGCGGGGCAAGCAGGCCTTTTCCTTTTATGAACGCAACACCGGCAAGTCCGTCCGCTTGGTCTTGAAGCCCACACCGGGGATGAGCCGCGACGAATTTTTCGCCTATGCCCAGGAGCAGGCGCCCGCCGCCCTGTTCGAGGCCAAAGACGCCACCATCCCCCTTCCCGAGAGGGCGCGAATTTTCCAGTCCCATATCTGTGAAAGCTGCGGCGAAAAGACATCGGAAAACTGGCTCCGGCTGCAGGACGACAAAAAGCTCTGCCTGGATTGCTTGGACAGCTATGACCGGTTTGACGTCTGAATTCCGTCCGTAAACCCGAGCTTTACATGAGGTAAAAAAATGGAGACCCAGTTCAAGCAATACGTACTCAGTGACGATAAGACTAAGCTCCAGCCCCAGCGGGTTCAGACTCTGTTAAATGACACCTACTGGGCAAAGGACAGGCCTCTCGAGGTGGTCACGACCTCCATCGCGCACTCGCTCTGCATCGGCATCTACCATGATGGCCTGCAAATCGGCTTTGCCCGTTGTGTGACGGACTACTGCTCGATTTACTGGCTCTGCGATGTAATCATCAACCCGACTTACCGGGGCGAGGGTTTGGGCAAGGCCTTAATGGAATTCATCGTGACCCACGAGACCCTGAAATCCCTCCAGGGCATTCTCGCCACCAACGACGCCCACGGCTTATACACCCAATATGGCTTCAAACCCTCAGAAAATCTAATGCGGAAGCGGCCGGAGTGGTAATAAGTAGCCGGAAAACCCCTTTGTTTTCTATGGCAACAAGCAAAACATCATCAAAGTCGATTAAAAAGAGAAGGAAACCCAAATTTTTCCGGGTTTCCTTCTCTTTTTCTTAAATCAGCCCGATAGACAAAGTCAATCAGCCTTTTCCGCCCACGGAAGCTCTCATTGCCGTGCGCTCCAGCTGCTTGGTGCGGAGATTTCCGCTAACATGGTTATCAATCACAACGAGAATCAGCACAGCGCCCCAGATAATCAAGCGATAGAAATTGCTTATCTTCGGGAACATGTTAAAGCGGGAGGAGAGCACCGGGTGATTGGTTTTAATTAGGGTTCCGTCGATATCGGATAAAAATACTTTTTTCATGCCCCTATCATATAATATTTACCCCAAAAGTTAAGCCGGGGCGGTTCATTTGACCCCCCGGCCTTTTCATGGTTTGCAGTTCCCACATGGCTTGTAGCCCTGGGCGACGAGGTTCTCTCGGCTCCCCAGATAGTCCTGTTTGTTTTCTTCTTTCATCTCTCCGACGGAGGCGCAGTCGGGCTTATGGAACCTCCGCCCGCTCGTGTTCAATATGTAATGCTCAGTGGCCGCCGTATCGGCGGCTTCGTTTTCCCAGCTCTCCCCCGTGGCGTAATCAATCGTAATCCCCGGCTGGCTGTTATAGACAAACACGTGAAAGCGCACACCCGCGCCCCCGTCCTCAACCGAAAGCGCCTCCATGCGGACGCCTCTTGCCACCAGCTCTCTGCTCTCGAACTCCGGGGTCACCCGGTATAGGACGTGGTTTCCAGTCTCCTTGATGTAGTCGGCAACCAGGTTTTCAAAAGGTAGCATGCCCTGCACATTCAGATATCTTGTTCCGGTGATTAGATTCTTTTCGTTGGCGTTTTCCGCCGTGAGCTGAAAACCAATCAGGTGGCAACGGTTATAGAGATATTTCCCGTCCACGCTGTCATATTTCGCCGTCTGCCAGCCGGAGGGCTTCACCTGTCCGATGGAGCCCCTCGCCTCGGTAGGCATAAGGTCCCTGCCGACGCTCGCCAGTGCAGGGCCGCAGCGCCCCAGCCCATCCATCTGGTGATAGCGCTCGAAGGAGACAGCTGCGTCCTCTATCCCTGCGAGGTCCGGCTCGTTGTCGTTTAATACCACATAGGGCTGGCCAGCAAAGGGCGGCAGCTCTGAGAGCGAAACAGAGGCAGTCTCGGGTTCTGCCGCCAGTTTGAACACAAGAAAGAGGGCAGCCAAAACCAGAATGCCAAGACCGGAAAACAGCTTCTTCACCGGAGATACACCTCCCTTGTGATGGTCTCGTGGGAATAGCCCGGAAACTCCCTGCGCTCCACGCAGCGCCAGCCGGGCTCGTCCAGGCTCAGGTCAAAATAAAAGTCCGCGGGATACACCCTGTTCCAGCGGTAGACAATGACCGCCTCGATGCGCTCCAGATAAGGGCGCAGGGGCTGGTTCTCCACAAAACAGAACGCCCCCTCCTCCGCAAGGGACAAAAATTTTTCCTCGGTCTGTATCGCGTCCGAATTTTCCTCAAACAGCGGCGAGGAAAACGCGGCGATGTACAACCTTTTCCCCCGACACAGAGTCAAAATGTCCTCTGTCACCAGCCTGTCTCGGCTCTGCCGCCGCCCATTGAACAGCAGTCCCTGGTTCTCGTCCATACATACAATAATTATCACGTTTTTCTCCTCCTTTACCAGAGATTCGGGGTTCTTCAGTGTTATGGTAGATGCATCCAAGTCTGTTAATGCCTGCTGTGCAGACATTATACCATGGGCGCACAGCGCCGTTGTGGTATATGCATCCAAATCTGTTAATGTCCGCAATGCGGACATTATACCACAGGTGTGCAGCGCCAAGGGGAGGCTGTGCCTAACAATGACAACTACAAAAGAATTTTCTGCATTTTGCACAAGAATTTGATTAAGTTTTCGGAAAGTAGGCCGATATGTATTGTATAGAAAGAATATAAGATTTGTGTAAAGCCTTACATTTTTATATGTTTTATACAAGAGGGAGGCGCATGATGAAACAGACACCAGCCCATCGCAAAATAACACCAGTCGGAGCAACAAAATCTCGGCTCACGCGGCGTATTCCGGCCGTGATATGTGCGGCTGTCACCCTGATTATCTTTATGATGTGCCTGGCCTTCGAAATGCTCTCCAATCGGGTGGTCACAGAGCTTGTCAACCGCGAGGTGGAATATGTCGCCCAGCAGAATGCCCAGACAGCAAAAACTTACCTACAGAGCATGAACATCTATGCCCAGGCGCTCTCAAAGGAAACCCTTCATTTCCGAGGCTTTGAGCGGGAAACCACCGAGAAAATCTTGATTGGTGCCCTGAAGGACGCTGTCAGTTCCGGCCGGGTATTCTCCGCATATTTTGCCTTTGAGCCAAACCTCTATCTTGAGGATACGCCGGAAGGTCTGTCCTATTACGCCTATCAGAGTGACAGAGGAATCGATGTTGACATCCTCAACGACTATGCCGTCTACTGCGATGGAGATTATTACGCGGTGGCGCGGGATACAAATCAGATTCACGTTACAGAGCCCTATCCCTACGACCTAACCAACGGGCAAACCGTCTGGCTAATTACCCTCAGCGTTCCGATTCTGGACGAATCCGGTCGTTTCCTCGGCGTGGCAAACTGCGATATTCTCTCTGAGAGCATTGACAGCCTGGCCTATTCCAACGGCGCTTACACCCAGGCCTACGGCGCCATTCTGACCTCACCGGGCTCCTATGTGGCGCACACCAAGGACGACGCCGCCGTCGGAACAATCTCCGTCGATGCGGACTTCAAATCGGCCATAGAGAGCCTGCGCGCGGGCACAAAGGTCGTAAAAACCATAAACGATCCCTACGCTGAGGGGCAAAAGGCCTTCGCCATTTATGATTCCATCACCTTAGAGGGCACAGACCTCCACTGGGTCAGCACCTTTACGGTAGTGCAGCAGGAGGCTCTGGCTCCGGTGCGCCGGATTATCACCGCGCTGTCTGTCGCGGGGGCCATCGGCATCGTCGTTCTCACAGTTTTCTGCCTGATTTTGATTCGCAGCGCACTGGCTCCGGTCACGCCTCTTTTACAACTTGCGCAGAAAATACGCCGGTTTGACCTGTCCGCGCAGGGAGCGCTCCAGACCTTCCCCAACAACGAACTTGGCGAGTTGGCCTCTGTCTTTCTTGGGGTGGCAGAGGACCTCCGGCAGGTGGTTTCTGACCAGCAGCGGATGCTGGGCGCCATGGCAGAGGGAGATTTCTCTGTGAAATCCGACTGTGAACAGCGCTATGTGGGCGAGCTGCAGAGCGTTTTGGTTTCCATGCAGAACATCGCCTTGACTTTGGGCAACACCCTTGGCAAGATCAACCTCTCTTCCGACCTGGTTTCCGCCGAGGCGGATCAGGTCTCTGGCGGGGCGCAGGCTCTGGCGCAGGGCGCCACCGAGCAGGCCGCCTCGATTGAGGAGCTGACCTCAATGCTGGGTGAAATCTCCTCCAACATTTCCGAGAATGCCAAAAACGCCGGTGTCGCGGGCTCTCTCTCCGCGGAAACCTCCAAAAGTGCGGTGCGTAGCAACGCCCTGATGACCCGCATGACCGAGTCCATGTCGAATATTGCCGAGGTTTCGGGAGAAATTCAGAAAATTAACACCGTGATTGACAATATCGCCTTCCAGACCAATATTCTCGCTCTGAACGCCTCGGTAGAGGCCGCGCGGGCAGGCACTGCCGGAAAGGGCTTTGCCGTTGTGGCAGACGAGGTGCGAAATCTTGCTCTCAAGAGCGCGGAGGCGGCCAAAAACACGGCAGACCTCATTGAGCAAACCGTCCACGCCGTAAAGGAGGGCAGCAGCATTGCGGCAGAAACCGCAGCCTCCCTCCGAGAGCTTGCGGAGAAAAATCAGAGCGCCAATCAGATGATTCAGTCCATCGCAACGGCCACCGAGCACGAGGCCGAGCTTGTGGAACAGGTGCTTGTGGGAATCGAGCAAATCTCCACCGTGGTTCAGGTCAACACCGCAACCGCTGAGGAGAGCGCCGCTGCGAGTCATCAGCTCTCTTCCCAGGCCAAGACTCTTAAGGGTCTGGTCGGCATATTCCGTCTATCCGAGCGCCGGTAACAGACATATTTTGCTTTCTCCCTCCATTCGCAATGCGCGCATATCCCCGGCGGTTCCCGGAAAAAGTATAAGCTGGGGTGAATCGCTGTTTCAGTGGCGGAAATGAACCTTTTTTGCCCTGAACAAAGGGCTTCCAATTACCAAAGAAAAGGCGGTAGCAAAAGGATGAAGAAATTTGACGTTGTGATTGTCGGCAGCGGCGCGGGACTGATGCTGGCAGAGGCTGCCCTGCAAAGCGGAAAAACCTGCGCCCTGATTGAGCAAGCCAAATTCGGCGGCACCTGTCTCACCAAGGGCTGCATCCCCTCAAAAATGCTGGTTTATCCCGCAGACTTAATCCGCGAGGCCGAAAAATCTGAGCGGGTGGGTTTGGGTTTCCACCGTCCCCAAGTGGATTGGGACAAAATCTCGAAGAGGATGTGGAAGCAAATTAGCGTCTGTGACGAGCTGGAGCAGACCTTCCGGGGCCTGAAAAACCTGGAGGTTTACAAGGGCACTGCGGAATTCACCGGCAAGACCACCATGCGCGCAAAATACGCAGACGGCAGCTTTTCCGAGGAGTTTCAGGGTGAGATTTTTATCCTCGCAGCCGGTGCCCGGTCTTTCATCCCGCCGATTAAAGATCTGGAGCAGACGGGTTATGTGGCGGCAGAGAGCTTTTTTGGCGAGAAATTCCCCAAAAAGCCCTGGGAAAGCCTGATTATCGTGGGCGGCGGCGCGATCGGCGCGGAATTTGCACATATTTTCTCAGCGCTGGGAACCAAGGTGACCCTAATCGAGAGCCGTCCCCGCATATTGCCCGCCGAGGAGGAGGAAATCAGCGCCTTCGTGGAGACTGAGTTCAAAAACAACGATATCCAGGTGCTGGCCAGCTGCAACGTTCTCTCCTCCGGCAGAAGCGGCAGCAAAAAAATCCTGACCATTGAAGACAACAGGGCCAGGGAGCGCAGAGTCATCGAGGCGGACGAAATTTTCATTGCAGCCGGCATCCGCTCCAACAGCGACAGCCTCCACCTAGAGCACACCGATGTGGAGATGGATGAGCGGGGCTGGATTCGGACCGACAGCTTCCTGGAGACCAGGCAAAAGAATGTCTACGCCATCGGCGATATCAACGGGCAGTACCAGTTCCGCCACACCGCAAACTATGAGGCGGAGATCCTAAGTCAGAACCTCTTTGGTGAAAACAAAAAAATGGTCTGCTACAACGCCGTGCCCTGGGCGGTGTTCACCTGGCCCCAGGTGGCACACGTAGGGATAACAGAGGCCGAGGCAAAAAGTGCGGGGCAGCGGTATTGGATTGGCCGGAACTATTTTTCCAAGATTGCCGGCGGCATCGCCATGGGCATCTCCGAGCACTCCGCCGACAATGGCTTTATCAAAATCATCATCGGTGAGAAAAAAACCATTCTGGGCGTGCACATTGCGGGGCCTCATGCCGCCATTCTTGTCCAGCCCTTTGTCTATCTGATGAATGCAAACCACGTCTGCCATCTGACAGAGCAGGGCAGCCGGCTCGTCTGCCCGCCTGTGGGCAGCTACACCCCAATTAACGATTCCATGGTCATTCACCCCTCCTTAAACGAGCTGACCGCCTGGGTGCTGGGAAACATCGACTGGGCGCAGAAAGGGTAACGCACCTCTCGATTAACCGGCAAACGTATCCGATTCAGATATAAAAAAAACGCGAGTCTCCCGAAGCAAGAGGGAGACTCGCGTTTTTTCATTCTTCACTTGATTTTGCACACCCTGTCAGCTGGCGCGAACCGGGTGATAGTCGTTGCGGCGGCTCACAGAGGAGACTTGATAGGGGATAGCCTCATGGATCTCTGAGACCACCTCACGGCTGTCTAAGTCCAGGGTGAAGGTCTGGCGAAAAATCATGCAGTTTTTGTCTGAGGGGTTGTGGTTTCCGCCAAACACCAGGTTGCCCAAGGAATAGGCAATCTGCTTTCCCTTGTAGGTCTCTGTCTCCTGCACCACATGGGGATGGTGGCCGATGACAAGGTCTGCACCCAGGTCAACGCAGTAACGGGCAATGGCGCGCTGGGTGGCATTGCTGCGATAGGCCCGTTCAATCCCCCAGTGGTAGTTAAAGACCACCAAATCCGCCCCCGCCGCCTTCAGGCTTTCCAAAGACTCCCGGATAAATCTCTTCTGGCTCTCGTCAAAGCCCCAGCCAACGTTTGAGGCAAAGCCGATACGCACACCCTTGACCGTCACAATGGGCAGCTGCTCATAGCCCGACACAGCAACATGAGGGGTGAGATTTTCTATGGTATCCGCGAAGCCGTTTTGCAAGTAGTCCATGGAGTGGTTGTTGGCAATCGTCACCACATCGATGCTGCCTGCTGGCAGAATCTCCGCATACTCCGGCCTCCCCTTGAACACAAAGGTCTTGGATGCTGCCCGGGTGGCATGGGTCAGGGTGCCCTCAAAATTCACCATGGTGAGGTCGTCGTTAAAAAATTCGTCAATTCCCGAGAAGAAATAGCTGGGCCCCATCTGGTCATACATCTCGTCAAAGGAGCCGGCATAGGAAAAGTCCTTGCCCCGCCCGAAGGTGCAATCCCCGCCGAAGGTCAGGGACACCTGCACCTGGCTGTAGCCGGGAGCCTCCCGCCACCCCGGGGAAGCCTCTGTGAGGGGCTTGGAATCATGCATCCGCAAAAGTGTGAGGATGGCCTGCTCAATGGTGAAATCTCCCGCCGGCAGAAACCGTCCCTCCGCTCCGCCCATCAGAGCCACGCCCGTGCTGTCTTCCCGCCCTGAGACGAATTTAACTGCCTCAACCGCCCAGCGGGGAATGTCATATGTATCAGAGAAAACCATTGGCGGTCTGTTTGCCTCCGTCACCTCCAGAGCCGACATACAGCGTTGGAGGATGGCGGCGGCCTCCGCCCGTGTAATCTTGTCGTTTGGCCGGAACAGCCCCTCCGCCCCCTCCATGATGTTGAGCTTTTTGGCAAAGGCGGCATAGGGGCTTTTCGTGTCCAAAAAGTCGCCGTCCTCAGAGTCTGCGGGGAGGGTGTCTATCGGCTCCCCTAGGCTGCCGGCGTTTTGCTTTTGTTCCTCTGTCACGAAGTCCACCGCCAGCCGGGCGAGCTGCAGCCGGGTGACAGGCCTCGTAAAATCCTCTCCCAAATCGAAGCTCCGTGCAACCAGGCCCATCTCGTAGGCCGTCAGAACCCCATCTCGCGCCCAGGGGCTGATGCCATCTTCCGGGATTTGGGCCTGCTCTGCCGCCTGCGCCGGGAAAAATTCCGCAAGCAGGCTCACGCAGAGCAGTAAGGTCAGGCCGAGGGCAGCGCTTTTTCTGATGTTCATGTCGGTTTCTCCCCTATTGACTTTATGATAAGAGGCTCGCGTTTTATTGCGCCCTTAGCGCACAGCCGCCGCGTCTCGCAGGCGATCCAGCCTTGTGTTGCGGAAATACAGCACCACATCAATGCTGACCATCAGGATATCTGCAAGATAAAACCAGGTGGCGAAGGCGAGGCTCCCCGTCTGCCAATAGGTCCAAAGCTTGCTGAAAAGGCCAAAGCAATAGCCCAAAATAATCAGGAGCTCAAAGATGACGCTCTTTCCCTTTGCGGTTCTTGATTTCAGTGATTTTGCGATATTAAAGGGCCAGGATGCCCCAAATATGCAAAGCATAATAATCTCACAAATCTGTGTAACGCTGTCCATATCGACTGATTTCTCCCTTTTTTTGTCTTTGTCCCAGTCTAACAAACAAATGACCGTTTTGCAATATGGTCAGCACTGAAATGCCGCCCCTTGACGCTTTGGCGCAACTTTCGAAAAAAAGCTCTCCCGCTCAAACTATAAATTTATAAAAATACCGGGAAAATGCTGAAACTATATTGATAAAATCAAAATTAGTGCTATTATAGTAAAATAGTCCCAGACTACAAATATTATGGAGGTAAGCATGAAAAAGATCATCAGTTTGTTGCTCGTGGTTGTAATGGTTTTCGCATTTACAGCCTGCGGCAAGGGCAACACCCCCCCGGCTACAACAGACCCGGCGACCACAACAGATACTCCCGATACTGCGGCGGATTACCACATCGGTATTGTTACCGGTTCTGTCTCTCAGTCTGAAGACGACAGGCGTGGCGCTGAAGCCTTCCAGGCAAAGTATGGCGAGGACATGGTCAAGCTGGCCATCTACCCCGACAACTTCACCGAGGAGCTTGAGACCACCATTCAGACCATCGTGAACCTTTCCGATGACCCCGAGATGAAGGCCATCATCGTAAACCAGGCAATCCCCGGCACCACCGAAGCTTTCCGCAAGATTAAGGAAAAAAGACCTGACATCCTCTGCATTGCCGGCGAAGCCCACGAGGATCTTCCCGAAATCGGCAGTGCTGCAGATCTGGTCTGCAACAATGACTTCGTTGCCCGCGGCTATCTGATTATCCGCACCGCTCACGAGCTGGGCTGCGACACCTTTGTTCACATCTCCTTCCCCCGCCACATGGCCTATGAGACCATGAGCCGTCGTGTTGCCATCATGCGGGCAGCCTGCGAAGAGTTTGGCATGGAGTTCGTCCTTGAGACCGCTCCGGATCCCACCTCTGACGTCGGTATCCCCGGCGCACAGGCTTACATTCTCGAGAAGGTTCCCGAGTGGGTTGAGAAGTATGGCCAGAACGCCGCTTACTTCTGCACCAACGACGCGCACACAGAGCCCCTGCTCAAGCAGCTTCTCGAGTTCGGTGGATTCTTCATTGAAGCCGATCTGCCCTCTCCCCTCATGGGCTATCCCGGCGCTCTGGGTCTTGACCTGACAGCAGAAGCCGGCGATTTCGAGAAGATTCTTGCCAAGGTTGAGTCCGCTGTCACTGAAAAGGGCGGCGCCGGCAAGTTCGGCACCTGGGCATACTCCTATGGCTACACCGTTTCCGCAGGTCTCGCACAGCACGCCATGAACGTCATCAATGGCGAGAGCGAGCTCAACGATATCGACGACATCTCTAAGGCCTATCAGGTTTTCTCTCCCAATGCTGAGTGGAACGGCTCCGGCTACACCAATGCTGAGACCGGCGTCAAGTCCGAAAACACCTTCCTGGTCTATCAGGACACCTATATTATGGGCGATCCCGGCCACTTCATGGGCTCCGCCAAGGTCGAAATTCCCGAGAAATACTTCACCACCAAATAAATCGGCAGTCGCCGATTCCATGCAAATTCAGGGGGGAGGTTCTAATCCTCCCCCCGCTTGTTTATATATTGGGGTAACGCTATGGTCAATAATAATGCTCCGCTTTTGGAGATGCGAAATATTAAAAAGGACTTCTTTGGCAATCAGGTCCTAACCGATATCAACCTCACACTGAAGGCAGGTGAGGTTCTTGGTTTTGTGGGCGAAAATGGAGCCGGCAAAAGCACCTTGATGAAAATTCTTTTCGGAATGGACATTATCCGGGAAACCGGAGGGTATGAGGGAGACATTCTCATCAACGGTGAGAATGTTAAATTCTCCACACCTTTTGACGCCTTGGCCGCAGGTATCGGTATGGTTCACCAGGAGTTCTCTCTTATTCCCGGCTTCACCGCTACGGAGAACATCCTGCTCAACCGGGAGCCAAGGAAGCATAACGTCGTTTCTGAAATTTTTGGAGAGAGATTAAATACTCTTAATTATAATGAGATGACCGGGCGCTCCGAATCGGCCATCAGCAAAATGGGCGTTCGGATTGACCCGAACATGGTCGTCAGCGATATGCCGATTGGGCACAAGCAGTTCACGGAAATTGCAAGAGAGCTCAGCAAGGATCAGCTGAAGCTCTTGATTCTCGATGAGCCCACCGCCGTTCTCACGGAAAAGGAGGCCTCGGCGCTGCTGGATTCCATCCGCTCTATGGCCTCCTTGGGCATTGCCGTCATCTTTATCACCCACAGGCTCCATGAGATTCTGACCGTCTGCGATAAGCTTGTTGTCATGCGCGACGGTTATGTGGTAAAGGACATCCCCGCAAAGGAAACCAATGTCTCCGACATCGCAAAGTGGATGGTGGGCAGAAATGTCAGCAACTCCGCCGCCACAGATATCCGCACTGACCCCAACGCCAAGACGATTATGTCCATTCGCAATCTCTGGGTGGACATGCCCGGCGAGACGGTGCGCAATGTCAGCCTCGATGTTAAGGAGGGCGAAATCCTCGGCATTGGCGGACTTGCCGGCCAGGGCAAGCTGGGAATCCCCAACGGCATTATGGGGCTTTATAATGCGGGCGGAACCGTGGAATTTAACGGGCAGGAAATTGAGCTGAACAACCCGAGAAAGTGTCTGGACGCCTCTATCGCCTTTGTCTCCGAAGACAGACGCGGTGTGGGTCTGCTTTTGGACGAGAGTCTGGAGTGGAACATCGCTTTTCCGGCGATGCAGATTCAGAACAAGTTTCTCAAGCACTATCTCGGCTCTTTCGTCAAGTGGAGAGATGAAAAGGCGATCCGTACAGTAACGCAGAAATATATTGGAGAGCTGGCAATTAAATGCACAAGCTCCACCCAGAAGGCCAGAGAGCTCTCTGGCGGTAACCAGCAGAAGATCTGCCTTGCCAAGGCCTTTGCCTTAGAGCCCAAGTTTCTCTTCGTATCCGAACCCACAAGAGGAATCGACGTGGGTGCCAAGGCTCTTGTCCTGGATGCGCTCAAGAAGCTAAACAGGGAAAACGGGGTCACAATCGTCATGGTCTCCTCGGAGCTTGAGGAACTGCGGCAGACCTGCGACAGAATCGCCATTGTCTCCGACGGCAAAACCGCCGGTATTCTGCCGGCAAGCGATTCCTCAGAAGATTTCGGTATGCTGATGTTGAGTCAGGTACAGCAAGGGGGACGGCATGAGTAAAACACCTGCTACCACATTAGAACAGACAAAAGAGAATAAAATCAGTGAGTTTGTCCACAGCTTCGGCCTGCCGAGACTGATTATCGCCGGCTTTCTCCTAATGCTCTTTGTCGCAGCACCTTTCGTAGGCGCAAATCCCGCCACACAGCTGACCAACACAATTAACCGATTTAGTTGGAACGCGATTCTTGTTTTGGCCATGGTGCCGATGGTTCATTCCGGCTGCGGCCTGAACTTTGGCCTGCCCTTGGGTATCATTTCCGGCCTGCTCGGCGCAACCCTGTCCATTGAGTTTGGCTTTACAGGCGCCATGAGCTTCGTTATGGCCATCGTCATTGCAACGCCCTTTGCGCTGATTCTGGGCGCGGGCTACGGCTGGCTGCTCAACAAAATTAAGGGCGGCGAAATGATGATTGCCACCTATGTCGGCTTTTCCTCCGTCTCCTTTATGTGCATGATGTGGCTGCTTTTGCCCTATCACAGCCCCACCATGGTTTGGGGTCTGTCCGGCAACGGTCTTCGCACCACAATTTCCTTGGAGGGCTTTTACGACAAGATTCTGGCGAACTTCCTGCATATCAATATCGGCCGGCTGTCGATTCCTACGGGCTCAATTCTGTTCTTTGCCGTGCTTGCCTTTCTGATGTGGGCCTTCTTCCACACCAAAACCGGCACCGCGATGACAG
>CAYXNK010000022.1:0-18493 GCA_964466395.1 uncultured Oscillospiraceae bacterium
GGTGCTTCGGGTATTTGCCCCGCTTTTTTAGAGATGCAAAGGATATAAGGCGCCGGTTTTGGGCGCGGAAAGGTTAATGAATGAAACTCTGGTCAGGAAGATTTGATAAAAACACGGACGCCCTTGTGGATGAGCTAAATGCCAGTATTGATTTTGATTTTAGAATGTATCGGCAGGACATCAGAGGTAGCCTAGCACACGCCGCCATGCTGGCGAAGCAGGGCATTATCTCCGCGGAGGACGCCCAGAAAATTGCCGAAGGCCTGCAGGGCATTCTTGCGGATATCGAGGCCGGCGGCCTGCATTTTGACCGCTCATCTGAGGATGTTCACATGGCCATTGAGGGGGAGCTGACCCGCCGCATCGGCGACGCAGGCAAGCGCCTGCACACCGGAAGAAGCCGCAACGACCAGGTGGCGGTGGATTTTAGGCTCTATCTCAAGGAGGAAATTGACACGGTAGGCGGCCTGGTACTGGAGCTTATGGAGACCCTTTTAGAGCTTGCCCACCGGGGCGAGGCCATGATTATGCCGGCCTATACCCACCTCCAGCGGGCACAGCCCACCACCTTTGCCCACCACATGATGGCCTATGCAAACATGCTGCGTCGCGATATGACAAGGCTCTCCGATTGCCTTGTCCGCATGGACGAGTGCCCCTTGGGCAGCGGCGCTTTGACGACGACGACCTATCCCATTGACCGGGCGTTTACAGCCCGGGAGCTGGGCTTTCAAAAGCCTATGGAAAACAGTCTGGACGGGGTCTCCGACCGGGACTTTGCCCTGGAGCTTTTGAGCTGTCTTTCTATTTTAATGATGCACCTCTCTCGTCTGGCAGAGGAGACCATCCTCTGGTGCTCCTGGGAGTTCAAGTTTGTGGAACTGGACGACGCTTACGCCACAGGCTCGTCAATTATGCCCCAGAAAAAGAACCCCGACATTGCCGAGCTCGTCCGTGGCAAAACCGGAAGGGTTTATGGCGATCTGATGGGTCTGCTCACGGTTATGAAGGCGCTGCCTCTTGCCTATAACAAGGACATGCAGGAGGACAAGGAACCGGTGTTCGACGCTGTAGATACCGTTAAAAAATGCCTGCCGGTGTTCACGGCTATGCTGAATACTATGCGTCTGCTGCCCGAAAATATGCGCGTAGCGGCGGGGCGGGGCTTCATAAACGCCACGGATTGCGCGGACTATCTTGTAAAAAAGGGTCTGCCCTTCCGGGACGCCTACACCCTGGTGGGCAGGCTTGTAAACCGTTGCATCGAAACAGGGAAAACCTTGGAGACCCTGGAGTTTTCTGAATACCGCAACCTTTCCCAGACCTTTGAGGAGGACATCTATGAAGCCATCGCCCTGGAGACCTGCCTTGCGGCCAGGAGGGCGGAGGGCGGCCCCTCGCCTGAGCGCGTTGCCCAGCAGATGGCGTCCATCAGAAGCTTTATTGAAACAATGCGTGGAACAGCGCCCGAGGATAAGGAGTAACCATGAAAAAGCTGTGCATCTTTCTGGCGGCAATCCTGCTGCTGACAGGCTTGCAAACGGGGACAGCCGCCGGCCTGCCGGAGGCCTCTCAGCCGGAAGCTGGAAGCTACATAGTCAAATTGAAGGAAGCCGCAACCGGAACCATGGGTCTCATGAGCACCCTAGATGCCAGACCCATCAATGCAAACGAACAGCTCTATCAGGTGGACAGCCTTGCGGCAGTCGAGGCGCTTGGGGATAGGGTTTTATATGCCGAGCCCGATTACCCAATGGAGCTTTTCGCTCTGCCCAACGACCCCCATCTGGGCAAGCAATGGGGCGTCAACATGCTGGGTGCGGGCCTTGTCTGGGATGCGGGCTTCGACGGCGACGGCGTAAAAATTGCCGTGATTGACAGCGGCGTAAATTCCATGCACGAGGACTTTGAGGGGACAAGCTTTGGGCGTGGAAAAAACATGCTCGACGGCTCCCATGACGTTACAGATATCAGCAATGCAGGCCATGGAACCTTTATCTCCGGCGTTCTGGCCGCCGTGCGCAACAACGGGAAGGGCATTGCCGGTCTTTGCGACGGGGTGACCATCATCCCCCTGAAATGCTTTGGCCAGGGGAATGAAACCGAAAGCTCCTATGTGATTGCCTCGATTTACGAGGCGGTGGATGTGTTTGACTGCGATGTCATCAACATGAGCATGGGGATGGACGTAAGCTCCATGAGCCTCAAGAGGGCGGTGGAATATGCCATTAGCAAGGGCGTCATTGTGGTCGCCGCCGCGGGCAACGACGGCAACACAAAGCTCATGTATCCCGCTGCCTATGACTCTGTGGTGGGTGTTGGCGCGGTGGATCAAAACGGAAAGGTTGCCGCCTTCTCCCAGCGAAACAGCTCGGTTTTTATTGCAGCGCCGGGGGTGGAAATTGTCAGCCTCAGCAACACAGGCAACAGCAAGTATGATTTGAACGGTCAGGGCACCTCCTATGCAGCACCCTTTGTCTCCGCTGCCGCCGCTATCTTAAAGCAGTATCGGAGCAGCGCCGGAGCGGAGGACTTCAAGGAGATTCTGCGCCTCTCGGCCAAGGATGCGGGCACCGTGGGCTATGATACCTTCTATGGTCACGGCATTCTGGACATGAATCGGTTTATCACTGAGATGAATCTCTATTTTAAGGAGACTCCCGCAGGCCTTATGGACATTAGTGGCCATTGGGCCGAGGAGAGCATTCTCTCCTGTGTGGGGCAGGGGCTGTTCAAGGGCACAACAGGCACGACCTTTGAGCCGGAAACCGGGATGAACCGCGCCATGTTCGTCACCGTGCTCAGCAGACTAAGCGGCGAGGACATCTCGGGCTACCTCAATCCGTTTAACGATGTGCCCGCAAACGAGTGGTACACCAAGCCCTGCGCTTGGGCGGACGCAAGTGGCGTGGCAGGCGGCACAGGCAATGGCGCCTTCTCACCGATGCACCCCCTCAGCCGTGAGCAGATGGCAACCCTGCTCTACCGCTATGCTCTGGCCTATGGCCTCACAGACGGCAGCGGCGGAATCCAGGACATGGAGGGCTTTTCCGATGCGCATCAGGTCTCCGACTGGGCAAAGCAGGCCATGGCCTGGGCGGTGGAAACGGGACTGATTACCGGTCGCAGCGCAGGAACTCTAGCGCCCGCAGTCGGCGCCACAAGAGCCGAAGTCGCGGTGATTCTAATCCGTTTTATCAACAGCTTCACAGCCTGAGACCCAGGTGCTCTTCTGTGAGCTGCAGACAGCCAGAAATCTCGCAGTCATATTGCTTTTCATAAGTCTTTTCATGTTAAATTTCCCCCTGATGCAGGTTTTGCATCAGGGGGAAATTTTTGTTTACCGTGTGTATAAAATCATTCTGTTCTAAGCGCGACCACAGGGTCTTTCTTAGCGGCACTTCTTGACGGGATGAAGCCCGCAATCAGCGACAGGACAATGCTGACCAGAACCAGAACAGCAGCGGCCTGTATTGGCAGGAAGGCACTGAGATTTGCAATTCCGGTCAAGTTGTGCAAAATCATATTAATCGGGATACACAACAGATAGGTTACCGCGATGCCAAGCAAGCCGGAAGCAAAGCCGATGATGACAGTCTCTGCGTTGAACATGCTGGAAACGTCTCGCTTGGAGGCGCCAATTGCGCGCAGAATACCGATTTCCTTCGTGCGCTCCTGTACGGAGATCAGCGTGATGACACCGATCATAATGGACGATACGACCAGAGAAATGGCCACAAAGGCAAGGAGAACATAGGTAATGCTGTTGATAATTGTAGTAACGGAAGACATAATAATGCCGACATAATCAGTGTATTTGATTTGCGACAATTCATCCACGCCCTCGTTGTATGCCGTAATGGCAGCTTCAATGGTGTCCTTGTTTTCAAAGGAGGAAGCATAGATGTTGATGGCGGAGGGGGAGTCTAAGTCCACATAGCCCATTTGGGTAAGGTTGGACTCATAGGTCGATTCGGAAAATATCATGATTTCATCATAAAAAGCTGCGTACTGCTCGGTGGTATAGCTGTCCAAAGCCTGGGTCAAGGCGATGGCAAGCTGTGCCGGAGGCATGGCGGATAACTGCTGCTGCATCTGCGCGGCGTACTGCGCACGAAGCTGCTCAGCGACAGAGGCGGAGAACAGCTCATTCATATCCTCGTCGCTCATGGAGGCGATGTACGACTGCACGGTTGCCTCGTCCACGCCCGTCTGCTGCGTCATGGCCTTTACCATCGCTTCCTCGATGTCGGCGCGGGTGTAGTTCTGCATGGCACTGGTAGTCATGGCCTCTAGCTGCTCCTGTGGAGGAATGCTCATAATTTTGACATAGGCCACAGCCTTGCCGTTTTCGTCCAGCCCGGAGAGATAGTCGCGCAGATCCTGCTCCTTTTCTGTGTCAGACAGGTTTCCCGTGTTGGTTTTGAAGGGGAGGTCGGTCAGTAGATCGGTCGTGTTGTTCTCCATCTGGTCTGCTATCACAGGAGAGCTCTTGGCGTGGTCGACGACATATTCTGTTAGCCCTTTCGTATAGCCAATGGAGCCGGAGAGCATGGGCGACTGCACGTTTTCGCTGGGGCGGATGATGCCCGAAACCTTAAGCGTGAGGCCGTTGTCATAGAGATAACGAAGGCCGGCTTCCGCCGTTCGAAGGTCGGAATACAGGCCGGTAGCCTCGTCGCGGCTGTAGCAATCGGAGTTTAAGATGACGCGGAATTCCGTGTTGCAGATATCCTCGTAGGACCAGGCTGCATCACTCTGTTCCATCGCCGCGCCCTTGAGCGCCGCGTCCATAATGGCGTCGACGTGCTCCTTTGGTTCCAGCCCAAGGGCATAGAGCGTCATGTCGTCAAGCTCGTTATTTTTGTCCAGAACCAGAACAATTTCATTGTAGTCGTTGGGCCAGGCACCGTAAACCATGTCGTATTGTTTTTTTAGCAGCTCGTTAACCGGCGCGCCGTCCTTGCCGGTCAGCATCTCCTGCCACAGATTCATAGACATCATGCCCATGGAGGAGGCGGCCGTGGAGCGCAAGGATTCCATAGCGGACATGCCGCTGAACATGGAATTGCCCTCAGCCATAGAAGTGAAGGAAGACATATCGGAGCCCATATACTCGCGCAGCAACCCCTGCAGCAGCGCCCGCGTATCGGAATGGATAATGTCGCCGTCCACATTTTTTGTATAGACCAGCAGGCCGAGGTCATAGGAATACTGCACGCCGGTGAGCGCCTGACTTAAGCTGCCCTCAGTTTCGCCGTTTTGGTATTCCTGCTCCAAATATTCCTTAAACGATTCTAAGTCGTTTTCGCTGCTGTCAAGAGTGTTCATTGCCGTCAGCATACCGTAGATCGATGATTTCTGATAAACCGCATCTGTGCCATGCTCAATCTCCGCGCTATGCATATTCATAAAGGTCTCCATCAGGGAGGTCATATCCACAGAGGTCTTTTCAATTGTTAGTGGATAGGAGGAGAGGGTGTCCTCCTGAACAGAGTCGATATACGTTGTCATGCCTTGGGAAACTGCCAAAATCAGGGCGATGCCCATGATGCCGATGCTGCCGGCAAAGGCTGTCAGCGTGGTGCGCCCTTTCTTGGTGAAAAGGTTTTTCAGAGAGAGCATGAAGGCCGTTCCAAAGGACATGGACGGCTTTTTCTCGTTTTTCTTCTGCGCTTTTGCGGACTGGTCATGCTCCTGCGCCGCCTCGCACTCAGCGTCGGTGAGCGGCGCAGAATCATTTGTGATGTTGCCATCCAGCATCCGGATAATTCTTGAGGAATAGTTTTCCGCAAGCTCTGGGTTGTGTGTGACCATGATAATCAGACGGTTGCGGGAGATTTCTTTTAAGATTTCCATGACCTGAACGCTGGTTTCCGTATCCAGAGCACCCGTCGGCTCGTCGGCGAGAATGATGTCGGGGTCGTTGACGAGGGCGCGGGCGATGGCGACGCGCTGCATCTGACCGCCGGAGATTTGATTCGGCTTTTTATTCAGCTGGTCACCGAGTCCTACCTGCTCGAGGGCATGCTTCGCCCTTGCCCTGCGCTCGGCCTTGGAAACGCCGGAAACCGTCAGCGCAAGCTCAACATTTTGCAGCACAGATTGGTGAGGAATCAGGTTGTAGCTCTGAAACACAAAGCCGATGGAGTGGTTGCGGTAAGCGTCCCAGTCTCTGTCCTTATAGTCCTTCGTGGAGGTCCCGCTGATGATCAAATCTCCGCTGGTGTACTGATCTAAGCCGCCGACGATATTCAGCAGTGTAGTCTTTCCGCAGCCGGAAGGGCCAAGAATAGACACAAATTCACTTTCGCGAAACGTGAGGTCAATCCCCTTTAATGCGTTTACCGTGCTGTCACCAGCAGGATAATCCTTCACGATTTTTCGAAGTTCCAACATAAAAAATAAGGCTCCTTATATAGTTCTTGCGTTTTGATTGCAAGCTGTATGATACAGAAACTTGGATAACTGAACATTAACTGCGACGGTTGTATAGATGAACAATCTTTGAATTTGAATTGGCAATAAGGCGAAATACGAAATGAAAAAGTACCTTAAAAAGTATAAGGAAAAACTGGAGGAAATGAGTCCGGATATCATCATCAGCGAAACGGATCCGCTGGCTGAGTGGTTCTCCCATTCTCTTCTCAAGTCTTATCCTTATCGCATTCCAACTATTTTCCTTACAGTATTTGCTGTGCGAATGGCAATCCTTCCGCTTTTATTTGCACTTGCTGTCTTTGATCGTGCTATCATTGTGTTTTTGAATAGCCCATTTGACCTGTATGATAACGCTAAAGCCTAGCTATACTAAGTTTTTCGACAGGCTGTGCAAAAACCCTCCTGTGGGAGGGCGTTTTGCTTTGTAACAGGAACAGGGCAAGAGGCATAAAATATAGAGTGGGGCAAGGGGGCTTTAGTCCGTAGGGAGAGGGAGCTCTTTTGCAAGCGCCAGGAGAAGCTCCCGCTTATTATCGGAAGGCTGCAGGATGACATGGGACAACAGCGCAGAAAGCCCCTGTCCGACGGCCTGGTTTGAAAAGCCCAAGGACATTAAGTCCCCGCCGTTCACGGCCAGCTGCGCCCGCGTGTAGCAGTCGCCGCTTTTCAAAACGGCGTTCAGCGCCCGCAGATATCCCCGGCCATAGAGCAGCTCGCAGACGCCCGCACAGCAGCGCACGGCTTCTTCATCATGGACGGATAGGAGTTTTTTCCAATAAATTGGGCTGTTTTCCGGTCGCCGCTCCGCAAGGGTAAGCCCGACCTCGCAGCGGCGAATCAGCTGGGCGTCCAGCCGGAGGGCTGTCAGGAAGTCCCGGGGACTGTCTAGCAGTTTGGCCTCCCGCAAAAGTGCGCAGAAGCCCGTCCAGCGAAGCAGGCGCTTTTTCGGCAGCTGCCTTAGAACAGAAAAATCCGGCGGTGTGCTGACAGGCGGGAGCTGCGGTGACAAAAGACCCAGGGTGAGCAGGTCAGAGAGTGTCCCGGGGGCCGGGAAGAGCAGGATTTTTTCAAGCTCCGCGGATACCCGCTCCCGGGCAAGGGTTGGCGACAGCTGCGCCTTTTCCCGGATTGCCGCCCAGGTGTCCGGCGCGATAGAAAAACCCAGCTGGGAGGAAAAGCGCAGGGCGCGGAGCATCCGCAGGGCGTCCTCCTCAAATCGCGTCCCAGGCTCCCCAACGCACCGCAGCCGGCGGTCAGCCAAATCCGCCTGTCCGCCGAAGGGGTCACTGAGCCTGCCGTCAGCTGAGAGCGCCATGGCGTTTATCGTGAAGTCCCGCCGTGCCAAGTCCTCCTCAAGGCTGTCCGTAAACCGGACGGAGGAGGGGCGGCGGTGGTCGAGGTAGTCGCCGTCGGTGCGGAAGGTGGTAATTTCAAGCTTCGAGCCCCGCAGGATGACCGTGACCGTGCCGTGGGCAAGACCCGTGGGGTAGCTGCGAGAAAAGAGCGCCAGCACCTCTTCAGGCAGGGCGGTGCTGCAGAGATCCCAATCCTGAGGTCTCCGGCCAAGGAGAAGATCCCGCACGCAACCGCCGACCATATAGGCAGCGTGTCCCCGCGCTTCGAGGCGGCGCAGAGCCTCTAATACATATTTTGGCGGTGAAAGCTCCAAAAAAGTCCCTCCTTTGTTTACCCGGCTTCAAATTTGTTTACAATGACAGAAGAATGGCAGAAAATGTTTTTCCTTGTAAAGCTACCGCAGTTGTATTATAATACTTTTCTAGTTGCCGGACAATAGCCAATCAAGGGGAGCAACGCTGTAAGGCCTAATTTGGGCCTTCACTCTGTGATTCGATCCCACGGCACAGTTTGAAAGGAAAGCATCTTTATGACAGGCTTTGACCAATATATTGTTCCAGGAAAAAAAGGCCATCTCATCGGCATTGGCGGGGTTTCCATGTCGCCACTGGCCGAGGTGCTGGCCGGCATGGGGCTTCTCATTGACGGCTCGGACATGAACGAGAGCGATAAGACCGCCCACCTTCGCAGCCTTGGCATCCAGATTAAAATCGGCCACGCCGCCGAGAACCTGGAGCGGGATGCGGACTTTGTCGTGCGCACCGCCGCCGTCCATGACGACAACCCTGAAATTGCCGCAGCCCGGGAGCGGGGCATTCCCGTTTTTGAGCGCACCGAAGCCTGGGGCGCGATTATGCGGGACTATAAAAACTCCCTCTGCATCGCGGGAACCCACGGCAAGACCACCACAACATCCATGTCCACCCACATCCTCATGGCCGCCCATCGTGACCCCACGGTGATGATTGGCGGCACCCTGCCGCTGCTCCATGCGGGACACCGGGTGGGTAAGGGAGACACCATTGTGATGGAGTCCTGCGAGTATTATAACTCCTTCCACGCCTTTTACCCCACAGTTGCCGTGATTTTGAACATCGAGGCAGACCACCTGGACTTCTTCCGCGATTTAGAGGACGTGAAGTCCTCCTTCCGCAAATTTGCCTCCCTGGTGCCGGAAACCGGCTGCATCGTTGCAAACTACGACGACCAAAATACCATGGACGCCCTGCGCCCCTTAAACCGTACCCTCCTGACCTTCGGCCTGTCCGAGCGGGCGGATGTCTCTGCCGCAAACATCGAGAGCCTGGGCGCGCGGACGGACTTTGACCTCATCTATAAGGGAGAGAATCTCACTCGGGTCAGCCTGCGGGTGCCCGGCCTGCACAATGTGAAAAATGCTCTGGGCGCCGCTGCCGCCACCCTCTGTCTCGGTGTTGACGCAACGGCAATCGCCTATGGACTCGCGGGCTTTACGGGGGCCGGACGGCGCTTTGAGTTCAAGGGCAAGTATCAGGGCGCGGACGTTTATGACGACTATGCCCACCACCCGGGAGAATTGAAAGCCCTGATTGACGCGGTGGAGCCCCTGGGCTATCAGCGGACGATTTATGTGTTTCAGCCCCACACCTTTACCCGAACAAAGGCGCTGTTTCCGGACTTCGTAGAGCAGCTGGGGCGCATCGAGCACCTCTACCTCGCGCCAATTTATGCCGCCCGGGAGCAGAACACCGTCGGCATCTCCTCGGCAGATTTGGCAAAGGAAATCCCCGGAGCCAAGTATTTTGACTCCTTTGAGGCCATTGAGCAGGAGCTGCGGGAAAACGCAAGCCCCGGCGACCTGATTTTAACCATCGGTGCGGGGGACGTCTATAAGCTGGGAGAGGCTCTGGTGAAAGAGCCCGCCGAAAAAAATAAGTTATGAAAAATAGCACTGCCCATGAAATAATTTTCATGGGCAGATTTTTTTGCCATTTCCGGCTATTTCCCCCGTGAATAAACCGAGGTTTTACAGCAGATAACGACCCACTTTTCGAGGTTACATAAATATAATTATGTCAACAAACTCTAAGGAGGGGTATCAAATGGCTGTCAAACAAAAAATCGGAATAAGGGGGGCTGCAATCGTCAATCTCATGCGGCTGAAGGAAAAGCCGCAACTCAAAACCGCGGTGGCCTATGCCCTAAACTTTGTGCTGGGCTTTGCCATGTCCGGCTCTGTCATCATGACGAATCTCGCGCCCTTTGGCATCAGCATTGTGGGCAGGGCGAGGGCGGACTGGGGGGGCATCAGCTGTCTCATGGGTGCAATCATCGGTTACATCGCCTTGGGCGGCTTCGATTGGGGGATTAAATATGTCTCCACCATCACCCTGGTTTTCACCGTTGCCTTTGTGTTCCGGGATACCAGAGTGATTAAGAGAGCTTGGTTCATGCCCGGCGTGGTCGCTCTGATTACAGGGGCGACCTCCTTCCTCAATACGTATGATTTCCTGGACAACTTCCCGGCCGCTGTAAGCATCTTTATGGAGCTTGTCTTAGCGGGAGCGGGAACCTATTTCTTCTCCATCGCTCTGAGTCCTCAGAAGACCGGCAGCGAGGCGACGGAGCGCAGGCAGGCTGTTAGCCTTCTTGTGCTGCTATCCTGCCTGCTGATGTCCCTGACCAAGCTGGAAATTCTGCAGATTATCTCTGTGGGCAGGTTCTTGGCGCTAATTGTTGTCCTGACGGCGGCCTTCAAGGGCGGGATGCTGCCCGGCTGCGCGGCGGGAACGGTCTTGGGGCTTGCCATGGACATGGCGGCGGGGGAGACGGCCTTTTTCTCCATGGCCTATGCCTTTGCGGGACTCATCGGCGGCGCCTTTTCCAAGCATGGCAGGCTGCTGTTCCTGGTGAGCTACATTCTCGCCAACACCATTGCCGTGCTCTGGACCTGGGGCGGCGGCCTAAAGCCCGAGCTCATGTATGAGATCTTTGCAGCGACGGTCGTTTTTGCCCTGCTGCCGGACGCCCTTCTGGAATACCTGGGAGGCATTGCCCGTCTGCCCGCCCCGGCCTCAGGAGAATCGGGGCTGCGGCGGTATGCGGCAAGCCGGGCAGCGCGCATCAGCCAAGCCTTCCGGGAGCTTTACGGAACGGTGTTCAAGAGCATCAACAACGTACAGAATGACAACGACATCGCAACGGTCTTTGACCGGGCGGCGGGCGCCGTCTGTGTCAGCTGCAAAAACAAGGAGGACTGCTGGCAGAAAAACTTTATGGACACCCTGTCCATCATGAATGACGCAACAGAGCCCATGATGAAACGGGGCAGGCTGGTTAAGGAGGACTTGGCCGAGCGCTTTACGGAAAAGTGCCCCTCCCATTACAGCTTCGTCTCTGCCGTCAACGCAGAGCTTCGCGGCCTTATGTATCGGAGGCAGTTCCGCAGCCGCCTCAATGAAAATCGCACCGCCGCCTATGGGCAGTATAAGGAACTGGCGGACATCATCGAGGGTGTGGCAAAGGAGCTAAACTACGCCAAGGGAGCAGACCCCCTGGCAGAGCGCAGGCTCAAGCGCTTTTTGCGTGCCATGGACATTGAGGCGGACATCTCCGTCTTTCGGGACAACCGGGGCAGGCTCCGCACCATCATAGAAAGCGGGCACTTAGGCCCCCTGCTGCGGCAGCCGAATTACTTGGAAATTCTCTCAGGGGTGTTGGGGGTTCGCCTCTGCAGTCCGCCCTCGGAGGAGGACATTTCCGACAGAAGGCTTCTGCTGCTGGAGGCAGAGCCCCTGGTGGCAAGCGTCGGTATTGCAGGCATCAAGAAGAAGGGTGAGCCGGTTAGCGGCGACCGGGGAACCTATTTCAAAACCGACCAAGGTGTGCTCTGTGTAATTTTAGCAGACGGCATGGGCAGCGGCGAGGAGGCAGCAAGGGAGAGCATCAGCGCTGTCAAGACCTTAGAAGCCTTCTTGCGTGCAGGGGTTGACCCGGCGGTGGCGATGAAAATATTAAATTCTGTGCTGCTGCTTAAAAACGGCGAGGAATGGGGATATTCCACCATCGACCTGATGTGCATCGACCTGTTTACCGGGGAGACAAGCTTCTATAAGTACGGTGCGGCGCCCTCCTTCGTGAAAAACGGAAAGACCATCCGCAGAGTTAAGGGTGAAAGCCTGGCGGCGGGGGTCTGCGCAGGCGAGGGCAGCGCCCCCGATATCGTCCGCATGAAGCTCAAGCCCGGAAACGTAGCCCTGATTGCCAGTGATGGGGTGCTGATTGAGAAAAACGATGCCTGGCTTCGGGAAATGCTCTTAAACAGCGAGGGCACGGACACCAAAAATCTCGCAAAGGAGACCCTGCGCGCGGCGGTGCGGCAGTTCGGCTGCGAGGACGACATGACGGTTCTGGCCATTCGCGTGGATGAAAGGATATAAGCACCATGATGGCGGAGAAAGACAGGGACTGGAAACGTGAAAAAACTGGTTTTTTTGGAAGGCCGAGGCTGAATAAAGGCGCCCTTTCGCGGTTACACTGGGAACATATGGAGTCGCAAGGGGGTTCTGATGTGGTGAAAGGCGTATCTCACAGGGTTATTGTTGTGAAATCACCGGATAAATACTTCGAGGAGGCCATTTTCGTGATTCGAGATGATGTGTTGTTATCCAAGGGAGCCAGCAAGGAATCCGTTTTAAAAGAGGCCCGGCGTGCGGCAAACGCATATGTTGCCGGAAGAAACAAGAAGATGACAGGCGTCCTGTTTAAGCTCCCCGCACCCCTGTTTGCAGCGGCGGGTGCGGCGGTAGCCGGCTTAACCTGGCTTGCCGTATACCTCTGTGGAGTGTGAAGAACAAGGACAGCCGCAAAACAGCCCCCGCGCCGGTCAGGACACGAAGCCGGGGCTTATGTCAAGGATGAGAAAAAACCGAAATCGCTGCGCCGCCTTCTGCGGTGCGGCGATTTTGGGCTTTGGCAGGAAGGCACCAAAGCGCAGGTCGCCGGGCCATAGACAAAGATAGTATATCCGTCGTCCGCGCCGTCTTTTTGTCGGATTCTGTGCGGGAAAAATGTATTGTCTTATGTAGGTCAAGATGATAGAATTGGGGTACTAAAATTCGACACACGACGGAGAACAAGCGAAGGAGGGGAAAGCTTGAACACACTCATTAAAAACGCCCTGGCAATTCTGCCCGAGGGGATTTCGGAAAACTGCACCCTTTATATCCGGGATGAGCGGATTGTCGCGATAAACAGCATCCCTGGAGACTTCACGCCGGACAAGACCATTGACGCCGCGGGAAAGCTCTTAATTCCCGGCCTGATTAACTCCCACACCCACGTGCACATGACAGCCCTGCGAAACCGTGCAGACGACCTGGGCTTTATGACCTGGCTCTTTGACAAGGTCGTGCCCATGGAGGACAAGCTCACCGAAGAGGACGCCTATTGGAGCATCCAGCTGGCCTTTATGGAAATGCTGCGCAGCGGGGTCACAAGCTTTTTGGACATGCACATGTTCCCCGACACGGTGGCAAGCGCCACGGTGGACGCGGGCATGCGCGGTGTGCTATCCCGGGGACTGCAGAAGTTTGACAACGACCCTGAGGGCGGAAAGCGGCGGATTGCCCAGGCCATGGCGGACGTGGAGCGCTATAAAGGCGTTTCCACCCTGAGCTTTATGTTGGCGCCCCACGCCCCTTACACCTGCGGGGAGGACTACCTCCGGGAAATTGCGGATTTGGCGCGAAAAAAAGACATTGCCATCAATACCCACCTCTCTGAAAGCCAGGAAGAGCAGGATCAGATTATGCTGCGCCACGGCTTAACGCCGGCGGAATTTTACGATCGCTGCGGCATCTTAACAGAGCGTACCGTCTGCGCCCACTGTGTCTATCTCTCTGAAAGCGACATGGCGCTGTTGGGCGAAAGAGGCACAAGCGTTGCCCACAACGCCGCCAGCAACATGAAGTTGGGCAATGGCATCGCTCCCGTGCCCGCCATGCTGGAACATGGGATCAATGTTTGCTTAGGCTCGGACAGCACTGCCAGCAACAATAACCAGAGCATCCTTCGGGAGATGCAGCTGGTTTCTCTGATTCACAAGGGTGTGCGCCGGGACCCCACCACCATCACAGCCCAGCAGGTCTTTGACATGGCCACCAAAAACGGCGCGAAGGCCTTGGGAATCTCCGATAAGGCCGGTGAAATCGCCCTTGGAAAATGTGCAGACCTGGCTCTCTTTGACCTGAAAAGCCCCGGCATCTTCCCCCTGGGTGAGCCAAAGGCCGCTCTCTGCTACGGCAGCGCGGGCTTAGTTGCCGACACGGTTTTAGTCAACGGCAAAGTGCTCCTCGAAAACGGCGAATTCACAACCATTGACACCGAGCGGGTCTATTTTCAGCTTGAGGCGCTGGCAAAGCGTCTGTAAGGCAAAAGGAGGATAACATTGAGCGACATTAGAGACATAAACCTCGCCCCCGAGGGCGAGCGGAAAATTGCCTGGGCTTGGCGGAACATGCCTGTGCTCCGGAGCATTGCCGAGGACTTCCAGCGGGAACAGCCCTTCGCAGGCTTGAAAATCACCCTCTCCGTGCACTTGGAGGCCAAGACCGCCTGCCTCTGCCGAACCTTGGAAAAGGGCGGTGCGGAGATGCATGTGACGGGCAGCAATCCCCTGTCTACCCAGGATGATATTGCGGCGGCGCTGGCCTCCCAGGGAATGGACGTCCACGCCGTACACGGCGCCACAGAGGAGGAGTATTTTGCCCATCTGGAGGCAGCCTTGACGCCGGGGCCGAACATCATCGTTGACGACGGCGGCGACCTTGTGAATCTGCTGCACACCAAGATGAGCCACCTGATTCCCAACATTTACGGCGGAGCAGAGGAGACCACAACAGGAATCCTGCGCCTGCGTGCCATGGCAAAGCACGGACAACTGCGCTTTCCCATGTTCATGGTCAACGACGCCGACTGCAAGCACCTTTTCGACAACCGTTACGGCACCGGCCAGTCCGTTTGGGACAGCATTGACGGCACCACAAATCTGATTGTTGCGGGCAAGCAGGTGGTGGTTGCAGGCTACGGCTGGTGCGGCAAGGGCATCGCACTGCGCGCCAAGGGTCTGGGCGCCCGGGTGGTTGTTACGGAAATTGACCCCATCCGCGCCTTAGAAGCGGACATGGACGGCTTCGAGGTCATGCCCATGGCCGACGCCGCGCCTCTGGGCGACATTTTTGTCTCCGTCACCGGCTGCCGCGACGTAATTCGTGGCGCGCACTTCAAGACCATGAAGGACGGCGCGATTTTGACAAACGCCGGACACTTCAACGTGGAGGTTAATTTGGACGAGCTGGCAGAGCAGGCAAAGTCTCGTTACATCGCCCGCAAGAACATTGAGGGCTTTGTGATGGAGGACGGCCGCAGCCTCTTCGTCATTGGCGAGGGCCGTCTTGTAAACCTCGCCGCCGGCGACGGCCATCCGGCAGAGATTATGGACATGAGCTTTGCCATCCAGGCGCTTTCGGCAAGCTATGTTGCCAAAAACCGGGGGCAGCTTCCCGTGGACGTCATTGAGGTTCCCCGGGAAATCGATCTGGAGGTCGCAGAGCGAAAGCTCTATTCCCGGGGGCGAAAAATTGACGCGCTTACCCCCGCGCAGAAGGACTATCTGGGCTTGTAATAAGGCAATTTAAATAAAAGAACCATTTCCCATTTTGTGTGAAGGGAAATGGTTCTTTTGTTATCGGGCCTCGAGCGGTCCCAAGGCTCATTTGGTGACATCAGAGCGGTGTTCACAATCCCGGCAGTAGCCGTACATCTCCACCTTATGCCCTAAAACCCGAAAACCACCCTCATCCAGTGCCGGCTCAAAGGTTTCCATTGGGCAGTTTGCCAGAGCCACCACCTTGCGGCAGCCCAGACAGACGGCGTAATGTTGATGGTGCAGGGGTGTAAGCGCATAGAGAGCCTGTCTGCCATCCATGACGGTAGTCTTTGTAATGAAGCCCTTGGATGTGAAAAAGTCTAGGGTGCGATAGACGGTGGACAGCCAGAGCGAGGTGTCCTCCGCCTGTGCCCGGAGAAAGATCTCCTGGGCGCTCAGAGGCGTTTCCGCCTGCTCGAGCACTGAGAACACGCGTTCACGCTGCCGGGTTTTCTTGATGCCGGAGGGGAAGCTTCCGTGCTTTTTCTGCAAGCTAAGTCTCCTCCCTTCCGTTTTCCAGACTTCTGCGGGCACGCAAAGCGCGCAGACCGCTCTTTCCCCCGATCACCGCAATCAGCACAAAAACCGAGACCAGGGCGGTGAAGCCTCCGGGCGCAACGCCCAGATAATAGGAGAGAAACAGCCCTGTCATAATGTCGAAAATGCTAAACAGAATCGAAAAGAAGAGGGTCTGGCGAAAGCCTTTTTCCAGCTGAAGGGCTGTTGCAACGGGCAGAGCCAGCATGGAGCTGAGCACCAAAACGCCAACAATCCGAATGGAAATCGAGATAGCAGAGGCAACAAGAATCGAAAACACATAGTTAATCATCCCAGTTTTCACACCCGCAACCCTGGCTGCCTCCTCGTCAAAGGCGATGTAGACCAGTTGGTGGTAAAGGAAAACCAGCGTCAGAACGGAGACAAGGCTCAGACCCAGCACCAGATAGAGGTCTGTCCTCGTTAGGGTTAGGACGCTACCGAATAAGAAGGCGTCGGCGTTCACATGGAGTTTGCCCGAGCTGATAATCGTAATTGCAACGCCCACGCTCAGAGCGAGGACGATGGATAAAATCAAATCCGCCTGCTTCTTAAAGTATCGGCGCAGAAATTCAATCAGCGCACCACTGATTGAGGTGAACACGAAAGCACCCAAAATCGGGTTTTGCCCCACGAGCAGTCCCAGGCTCACTCCCGCGAGAGAGGCATGGGAGAGGGTGTCGCCAATCATGGAATAGCGGCGCAAAACGAGAAAGACCCCGATGCAGGGGCAGAGAATTGAAATGAGCAGTGACACCAGGATGGCGTTCTGCATAAAACCATAGCTAAGCATTGGAATCTCCCTTCCGCATATACTCCTCGGCAAATTGTTGGGGCGTACAAAAATGCCCATGACCCTGGTGGAGGTGGAAGATGGCCGTGGAGTTTGCAATGGCCGCGTCCAGGTTATGCTCCACTGAGACGATGGTCATGCCGGTTTCGCTGTTTAGGCGTTTGAGCAGGGCATAAATCTCCTGCTGGCTGTCTGGGTCAATCCCGGCGGAGGGCTCGTCCAAAATGAGCAGCTCAGGATTTCCCAAAAGCGCCCGGGCAATCAGCGCCCGCTGTGCCTGACCGCCGGACAGGTTCCCGAAGAGGGCGCCGGCTCTATTAGCAAGCCCCACCCGCTCCAGACTCTCTGTCACAAGACGTCTGTTTTTCAGACCGAGCAGCCGAAGGTAGGAATCGAGCATCTCATAGACCGTAATCGGAAAGCCCTCGCCGCTCTCGCTGCGCTGGGGGACATAGCCCCTCCGCTTGGCCTGGGTGGTGATGCTGCCAGAAACCGGGTGGAGAAAGCCCAAAAGCAGCTTGATTAGGGTGCTCTTGCCGCAGCCGTTTTCGCCGACCACGGAGATATATTCCCCGGGTCTTAGGCAAAAGTTCAGGCCGCTGAGCACATAGGGGCCTGTGCTGTGATAGGAGAAAGAGAGATTTTCGGCGCAAATCATGGAAAAAGCGCCTCCTTCCTTGGTTGTGGCTCTCAGAAACCGCAGAAAATGGATAGCAGCGGCGGGGCTCTGTGAACAGCGGGGGAGGGCTGAAAAAAATCCCGCTTTTTTTAAGTCGTGCCTTGACAAAACCATAGACTACCACTATGATCGATTATATGCAAATGCGAACGAATTGCAAGTAGAATTTTTGGAGGGATACACCTTTGTTCAAAAAAATAGCCGTGAGCCTTCTCTGTTTGGCTCTGTTTTTCTCATTTTCAGCCTGTGGCCAGCCGAAGGCTAGGGAAGAGGCAGAGGGGAAGCTGCGGGTTTCCGTGAGCTTTGACGCCCTCAAGGAGCTTGCCCTTGCTGTGGGCGGAGAGCGGATTGCGGTTTCCGTAATTGTGCCGGATGGGGCCGCGCCACATGACTTTGAGCCGAAGGCGAAGGATCTTGTCGCCCTCTCCGAGGCGGATGTTTTTGTCTATAACGGCCTGGACATGGAGCACTGGGCAGTCGAGGCGATTTCCGCCGCAAAGAATCAAAACCTGGCCATTGTGGAAGCTTCCCAGGCTGTGGAGTCCATCACAGACGCCTCGGGTGCTACAGACCCTCACGTCTGGTTGAGCCTCAAGGCGGCGGCACTCCAGGCTGAGGTGATTAAGGAGGCCTTTGTTCAGGCAGACCCCGAGGGAAAGGCGGAGTATGAGCAGAATCTTGCCGCCTTCACGGCCGAAGCCGAAGCCCTTTTTGCCCAATATGCCGGGAAGGCTGAGAGCTTGAAAAACAAGAGCTTTGTGACAGGACACGCGGCCTTCGGCTATCTCTGCCGGGACTTTGGCCTGGAGCAGAACAGTGTCTCCAGTATGTTCGCTGAGGGGGAGCCCAATGCAAAGCAGTTGACCGAGCTGGTGGAGTATTGCCGTGCAAACCAGGTGACCACGATTTTTGCCGAGGAGCTGGCAAGCCCTGCCGTCTCCGAGACTCTGGCGCGCGAGTTGGATGCCCGGGTGGAGACACTATACACCATGGAGAGCGC
>CAYXNK010000023.1:0-14368 GCA_964466395.1 uncultured Oscillospiraceae bacterium
ATGTGGAAAACAAGGGGAACAATCAAATCACGCTGAGACTTGCTGACGGAAGGTATTTGGGCGTCGGCACCACTGCCGTTTCCGATTACGGATGGAAGGTGTCGGCTGTGAAAAGCCCGTGTCTTTGGAACACCTACTCTGAAAGCCTTGGCGTGGCAACCAGTCACCGTAAGTACAGCTTGCGCCCGGCATCTGACACCAACTTGGCGCTCAGAGCCTACACAGGAACTTACTCGTTAGGAGACCCCATCACTGTGTTTAAGGGTAAGGGGGATTATGGTCGTTCCGACGTCGTCTTTTGGGAATTGAGCGGCAATGACATCCCGAAGACGAATGGTTGGACGTCCACTCCAACAGTCACCGCCGCGCCAAGCAAGACGAGCTTTATGATGAGCAGCAATCCCGTATCCGTAACGGCGGCCTACAGCATCAATGACACCAATTACTTGCAGCTTCGCGCAATCGCAGCGCTGCTCAGCGGCACCGCCGCGCAGTTCGATGTAGGCTGGGACGGACAGTATGCCGTGATTGAGCCCGGTAAGCCTTACAGCGGCACAGTTACCGAAACCAAACTTCAAAACACAACGAATGTCAGGCCCAGCGGAACAAAATTCAAGATGAACGGCGAAGTCTTTACATTCTCAGACGCGCGGCTGATTGACGGCGACACCAACTACCTTCAGCTGCGTGAGTTCGCGCAGAAGCTCTCCGGCACAGCCTCGCAGTTCAATGTGTACTGGGACGGCGCAGCAGGTCGGGCGATCATTGTCCCCGGCGCGGCCTATACGGGGGCAGCATCGTAGTGCCCGACAGAGTGGCATAAACCCTTTTTCATGTCCGAAGCCATGATTCATGTCGAAAAATCGTGTTTTATGCAGCAGACGGATTTTTGAGGAGGATTTTTGATAGATCAAACGCAAGGGAACGTTCCCTAAAGAAGAAAATGGAGGATTCAAAATGAAAAAAACATTGGTACTTATGGTGGCACTTGCCATGGCCCTGAGCTTAGCCGCCTGCGGAGGGGGTGCGGCTGCTCCCGCAGCGATTCCTTCCACACCCGCGCAAGTCGAGGGGGCGGAATTTACAGCAGATCAGCAGGCCCTCGCACAAGAATTTATGAGCATGGCGGAAGAATTTGATGCCGTCGCTGACAGGGTAAATGCAAGCCCTGAACTTTTGAGCGAAGAAGAGCTTGTCACCGCTATGAACGAGCTTGCCGATGAAATCATTGCAGCGGACGAATACTTTGCCAATCCCGAAACGCTCACGCCTGAGGTTATGGGCGGCCTGAGGGTAGCCATCGAGGTAGGCCGCACATTCATCGCCGAAGCCAGTGGTGCTTTGGACGAAATCGACAGCTGATATTTCCTGCAGACCACATACAAACGTCGGTATCAATACAGTTAGGGCAACCCCACACATTGGAGAACAATAAGCTTCTCAAATATGCGGGGTTGCCCCATTATCATATTAAAAACAGACATACTTGACTGCAACGTGAGCCTGGCACAGTGCCTGAAAGAGCGGCGATTACTCCGCCCCTTTCTCCAAAAACAGCTGCTCCATATAGGCCTTTCGCACCTGGGCATACAGCCGCCGGGAAACCGGGATTGTGTTGCCCGCATGGGTCAAAATATCCGCTGTGCGCAGCTCAGCTATCTGCCAGAGGTTCACAATAAACGCCCGATGCACCCGGATGAACTCCGGCCTGGACAAGAGCACCTCCTCATATTCCGAAAGAGAGGCGTTTAGCTCCCTCACGCTGCCGTCCGTCATATGGAAGCCCAGCGTTTTGCTGTAAACCTCTACATAGGCCAGCTTGGAAAACAGAATATTCGCAAGCCCGTTTTTAAATTTAACCGTGAAGGTATCCTCCGGTTTTTGCACCGCGCGGAACAGCTTATCTAAAATTGGAAAGAGATTGTCCTCGGTGGCGGGTTTCAAGAGGTAGGCAAAGGCTTCTACGGAATAGCTTTCCACGGCAAATTCCGGCGAGGAAGTCAAAAACGCAATCTTTATCGTATCGTCAAACTCCCTGATCTCATGGGCCACCTGCATCCCATTTACAAGAGGCATCATCACGTCCAGGAGCAAAACATCAAAGCCGCCCTGACGCACATCCTCCAGAAGGGAAACGCCGTCTGAATAGGTCTTATATGTAAAACCGGCCTTTGTGTTCTCCCGAAAGTGATTTAAGAGCTTTGAAAGCCTGTCCATCTCCTGCAGATTATCGTCACAAACTGCAATACGCATCTTGAGTCCTCTTTATCATTTTCTAGTCTAGGGCATATTATCTTCCATTTTTATCTTACCATACGAAAGCCAAATATTCCACACCCACCGCCCACCGTTTACGCCCCTAACTACTACCGTTCAAGCAAAAAACGGTTTTGGGTGGAAAAAACTGCTATGCTGATAGCACAAAGGATTATTTTTATCCATCGGTTCTATGAAAGGAGCGTGTGTTCATGCCTGCATGGATTGCCTGGCTGATTTCCGGAATCAGCACAGCGGGCTTTGTGGCCATCTGGTTTGCTACAGCCCACCGGGAGTTATCAAGGGGGAGGGGGAACGTGGAAAATGCCGTTCGGCAGATAAAGCTCCACGCAGACGCCTACCCGCAGGTGCGGGACGGCCCCTATGGGGAGGCGGCGATGAGCGCCGCAGATACCAGCCGGATGATCTACCGCGAGACTGTGAAGGGCTATAACCGCATTCGCCGAAGAACCATGAATCGGATTCCCGCCCTGATTCTCGGTTATCCGCACATTGGGGAAGAAGTTGAACCCTTTGCGGACGCTTTTAGTGTGAGAAAAACTTGTACAGATGCAGTCGATACGCAGAAAGCGGAATAGATAATCCCGGCGCTTTAAGCCATCCGATATGTCGTGCAGTCTGAAACGGCGTTCGCAGAAGCGGATGGGGTGAACACCAAGACCGTCAAGGTTGAACGCCGCGGCAGCGGCAGCTTCACAATACGCAATATAAATTTAGGAGGACTCAAAATGAAAAAAACACTGGTGCTTATGGTGGCACTTGCCATGACCCTAAGCTTAGCCGCTTGCGGAGGCGGCGCTCCGAATGAGGATGTACCTCTCCCTGCAGTAGAAGAATGGACATATAAAGATGTTGCTCCAGAACAGATTCAGGCAATTTCTGATGTACTGGTTGACCTGACGCCTCTGTATAACGAAGCGGCTACAGCAGCCATCGAAAACGGCTGGGAAGCGGATGAGATTACGGCACAGGAGCTAAGTCTGGTTTATGCGCTGCTTGAGTCTGGAAGATACGGCGTGGCAGACCCGAGCGAATACGAGGGCGCAACCGATATGGATGCCGTCGTGGAGCAGTATCAGTCTATTTTGGGCGCCATGCCTGATTTAATTGCCAAGGTTAGTGAGCCTTACGGAAAATAACGGTTGCTGTTTTTATCCAAGTGGACCAAACACAAGCCAGCCAATCCCTTAACAAAGGCGGATGCGGACATTCTGCATCCGCCTTTTCAAAAAACAGGAGGACATTATTATGCTGCCAACTTTCATCACAATCGCTGTAATTGCTGCCGTTGTTGTTCTGTGGATTATCTCCACCCAGCGCAAGCTGGTCGTACTGGATGAGAATATCAGTAACGCCATGAGCCAGATTGGGGTGCAGCTTTCCAGCCGTTTTGACGCGCTGACAGCCCTTTTGGATTTGACAAAGGGCTATGCAGTGCACGAAAGCGAAACGCTAATTGAAACCGTCAAATCCAGAAGAAGCGTGATTACGGCAAAATCCACCCCGGATGAAGTGATGCGTCAGGAAGGGGTAATTTCCGAAGCCTTGGGCAGGATTGCCATGGTGACAGAGCAATACCCCGACCTAAAGGCAAACCAAAGTTATATCAAAACCATGGACGCGGTGCAGACCTTTGAAAATATGGTGCGCACCAGCCGCCTGATTTACAACGACAGCGTGACCAAACTAAACCGTGAAGTCCGGATGTTCCCGGTTTCCCTGGTTGCCGGGATGCTGGGCTTTCGCCAAAAGGACTATCTTGTGGAGCAGGCTGACAAGGCGGATATGCCAAACATGAAATGAGGTATCTTGTGGGAAAATATTTGCATGGATTCATTCTATGCCTTGTTCTGTTGCTTGCCCTTCCTCTCCCCGTTTCTGCTGCGGATCGGGTGGACACCATGGATATTCAGGCTGTCCTTTACGAGGATGGCTCCATGTACGTTACGCAGGTCTGGGACGGCGATTTTGACGAGGGAACCGAAAGCTACATTCCCATGAATGCACCCGATTATCTGACCATCGGCCAACTTATGGTCTACGACCAAAACGGTGTATACGAAACCGTGCCGGATTGGAATATTGACTGGAGCTTTGAGGAAAAGGCAGGAAAATGCGGCATCCTTGCCACCGACAGTGGTTATGAAATTTGCTTCGGCATCAGCAATTACGGTCAGAACCGCTATGCCATTGAATATAGGCTGGACAATGCGGTGGGTGCTTACAGCGACAGGGATGGTGTCAATTTCCGATTTGTAAACGATGGGATGAATACTACTCCCACCGATGTGAAGGTGGAAATCCGGCTGGCGGACGGCTCGCCCATCACCGACGAAACTGCCGACGTATGGGGCTTTGGCTATGACGGAAAGGTAGAGTTTTCAGATGGCGCCATTCTCGCCTACACGGAAAGCCCTATTTATCCCGAAAATCATGTGACGATACTGTTTTCCCTGGATAAGGGCATCCTGTCCCCCTCGCGGCAGGAATCAGGCAGTTTTGAAGAAGTCCAAAAAATAGCCTTTGCCGGCAGCGATTACGACAATCCCGATGCCACCGGCGAAGAGGTGTCCGCATTTGCAGCGCTTACTGTGACTCTGCTGTCCGTCGGGCTTCCCGTCGGGCTGATTATCTGGATTTACAGATTAAAAAAGAAACGCGCAGAAAAAAAACGGCAGCGCTTCTCCGAGCGGTTTGGGTATTTCAGAGATATTCCCAACGGCGGGAATCTGAGCGCCACCTATGCCCTGGGGCGTCTATTTGATGTGTGTGAGGATGGGGCAGTTCTCGCCACAGGAATGCTGCGGCTGATTCAACTGGGCTGCCTATCCCCTGTGGAAGCGCAGGAGGTTGGTTTTATGGGCAAAACCCGGGAAACCATCAGCCTGCGGCTCATGGGCAGCAAGCATGACAAAATGAATGAGTTTGACGAGTACCTTTACACGGTGTTGGAGGGTGCGGCCGGTTCGGACGCCATCTTGCAGGCAAGGGAGCTGGAGCGCTTTGCAAATAAAAATGATACGCTGCTTCGCGCCTATATCCAGAAGCAGGACAGCGCAGGCAGAGCCTATTTGGACCAAAACAACTGCCTGAAACGGTGGGATATGCCCGCCAGGCTCACCGACCTGACACCAACTGGTGAACAGGAGCTGGGCGAGCTGATGGGGCTCAAGCGGTATCTGACGGATTTTTCATTGATTGCTGAGCGAGGCGTCAAGGAAATTCCGATTTGGCGGGAGCTTTTGACCTATGCCATGCTATTTGGCATCGCCGAGCGGGTGACGGAGCAAATGAAAGAGCTATACCCGCAGCTTTCTGCCGAGCTGACCGATTACAGCCGGAACATGACGGCCGCCTATTCCTATCACTATTTGCTTTATAGCAATATGAAGAAGGCCGAAGCGCAGCGTGAACAGGAAAGCCGCAGCGGCGGAGGCGGAGGCTTTGCTTCCCTTGGCGGGGGCGGTGGCTCCATCGGCGGCGGTTCGGGCGGCGGAACGAGATAATAATTGATGACATACGGAGGAACTGGTTATGGGCATATTTTCTAAAAAACCTCCTTGCCCCATCTGCGGCGGCAAGATTTCTTGGTTTCTGCCCTCGAAAATCGAGGGCGAGTATATTTGTGACGCCTGCAACAACAAGATTGACATGGACGATGACAAAAGAGATCATTTGACCATACAAGGTTTGCGGGACTATTTGGCATTTTACGAGCAAAACCTGCGAATGCGGGAACAGTTTGTGATTGACCAGCGGATTGACTTCGGTCTTTGGGACACCAAAATCATCTTTGACTACCAGAATAAGCGGTTCTGCATGAGCAAAAACCCGGACAAAACCGTGTTTGAAGGCAAACAATTGAAATCCTTTACCGTCAAGGAGGACAGGACGCCCTTGTTTGAGGGCTCGGCGGCCGGTATCCGCCGTTATCCCAGCACCGCAACCGAGCGCGCCATGGCTATGGCGCCTCAAATCTCCCAGTTTAAGAAGAGCAGGCAGATGGCCCGCGCCCTTGACAAGGCTGACGACGGCAAGGAAAACGGGTCGTCGCCCATGCAGTTTTTCAATGTGCTGGAGCCTTTTCGGACATTCAACGTGGAGCTGCATTTCGACCACCCCTACTGGACGGTGGTTCGGTGTGATATGGACGGCCCCCACTTTGATAGCACCCACCCGGATGTGAACAGCTACCTCCGCGACTACCAGCGCAGCATTGGGGAACTTGAAAAGCTGGCGGCAGCCTTCAGATCAGTGGCCTTCCCCGACGCACCAGAGCAGTTCGTCGGCCTTGGCACAGAACATACGGCACACATGGCCTCTGTATCCTCTGCCGACGCTATCGAGGATATCAAAAAACACAAAGCGCTCATGGAGGATGGCGTCATTTCTCCGGAAGAATTTGACGCAAAGAAAAAGCAGCTGCTTGGAATTTGAAGAAACCCAAGGAAAACAGAGTCAAATCTTGCGACATTTTTTCCATTTTTGATTTAGGTCAAATTGTTTTCCGTCAAACTGTGATACACTAAGCTCACCTAATGAAATAACAATGAAAGGGTGGGAGATAAAATGACAAACAAACAAAACTTTAATGAGGCTAAGGCAAAGCATTTACAGACACTGGAGCAATATGTACCCATTGTGGCAAGGGTTCATGGAAAAACCCATCCTGAGTTTTATGAAGTCCATGCGCTGTTTGATACGCTGGTTAAGAAGACAAAGGAAGCTGGCTTGGAAGTACCCGAGTTAAGCGAAGAATTTTCTAAGCTCCAGGAAATTACAAATAACTACACCGTTCCAGGTGATGTATGCGAAAGCTACGAAGCAGTTTACAACATGTTGGGGGAACTGGATCAGGCATATCAGTCATAAACGGGTATAAAACGGAAAAGAAAGAAGGTGATGAGATGCGTAGATTTATTCTGAGTAGGAAAAACCACATAACATTGGTGAGTGCAATTTTAATTATTATTGGCTTTACCAGTGAGTTAGGCTTTAAGAATGAAGTTGTGGCCGTTTGGGCCTTGGTAATTGCGTCCATTTTAGGTGCTCTGCCCATTGCAATACAGGCGTATCAGGCATTAAGGGTCAAGGTCATCAGCATTGACGTATTGGTCACTATCGCGGTTGTCGGCGCATTTTTCATCAAAAATTTTGAAGAGTCCGCCATTGTCACCTTCCTGTTCCTGTTCGGGGCTTTTTTAGAGCAGCGTACGCTGAATAAAACGCGTTCGGCCATCAAAGAGCTGACCGAAATGGCACCGGAAAGCGCCTTAAAGCAAATGACAAACGGCGAGTTTGAAGAAGTCGACGTGGACGAGGTGGATGTAGGCGACATTTTGCTGGTCAAAACCGGCGCAAAAATACCGGTTGATGGCACTGTTCTATCCGGAGAAGGCAGTATCAACGAGGCCAGCATTACAGGAGAATCCCTTCCCGTTTTAAAGGAAAAGGGCTCGACTGTATTTGCCGGCACCATTCTGGATAATGGAACCATTCAAATTACCGCCGACCGTGTAGGGGAAGACACCACTTTTGGTAAAATCATTGAGTTGGTGGAGGAAGCCCAGGACTCCAAGTCAGAGGCGGAGCGCTTTATAGACCGCTTCTCAAAATATTACACGCCAGCCGTTCTTCTTCTGAGCATGCTCGTTTGGGCTTTCTCACGCAACCTTGAGCTTGCTATCACCATTCTCGTTCTCGGCTGCCCCGGCGCTTTGGTCATCGGCGTACCCGTATCCAATGTGGCCGGCATCGGAAACGGCGCTCGCCATGGTGTCCTTCTTAAAGGCAGTGAAGTCATCGGAGACTTTAGCAGGCTGGATACCATGGTGTTTGATAAAACAGGCACTTTGACTGCGGGGAACCCCTCGGTTGCAGAAAAAGAGTATTATGGCGATCATATTTCAGAAGCTCTGGGGTATCTTGCAAGTGTTGAACGGGAATCCGACCATCCCCTGGCCAAAGCAGTATTAGAGGAGATTGGGGAAACCACATTCTCCCCGGTAGAAAATACGGAGGTTGTAAAGGGCGGCGGAATTGCAGCCACTGTCAATGGACGCCGCGTCGCCGTTGGCAATGTCGCCTTGATGGAAAGAGAACACGTCGCACTCAGTGAAGCGGCGAAAGCTGACATCGCCCGCTTCGAAAAAAGCGGCAACTCCCTTGTACTGACCTCTGTTGACGGTGAACTGAAGGTTTTGATGGGCGTCCGCGACCAGATCCGTCCCGGCGTGAAAGATGATTTGCGTAGGCTGAAGAAGCTTGGCGTCAGGAACCTTGTCATGCTCTCCGGTGACAACCAAGGTACCGTTGATGCGGTAAGCCGAGAACTGGGCTTAACCGAAGCCCACGGTAACATGCTGCCGGAAGATAAGTCGGCTTACATCAAGAGGCTGATTGAGGAAAAAAAGCAAATCGTCGCGTTTGTCGGCGATGGCGTGAACGACAGCCCCTCCCTGGCTTTGGCGCATATCGGCATTGCTATGGGAAGCGGCACAGACGTAGCCATTGAGACCTCTGATGTTGTTTTGATGAATTCAGATTTCAGCCGCTTGCCCCATGCCCTTGGGCTGACAAAAGCCACAGCCAGAAATATGAAACAAAACATCGCGGTTGCCGTAGGGGTGGTGCTGTTCCTGCTCGCCAGCGTGTTCTTCAGCGAATGGATGAATATGTCCATCGGCATGCTGGTACACGAGGCCAGTATTCTGGTTGTTATCCTAAACGGCATGAGACTGCTACGGTACAAGTTGAGAAAGTAATAGGCAAAACAGAAAGGAGTTCAATCATGAAAAACGCGACAATTCAGTTAGACACATTAACCTGCCCATCCTGTGTTCAAAAGATTGAAAATGCAACAAAATCTATGAGCGGCGTGGACAAGGAAAGCGTGAAGGTGTTGTTCAATTCCAGCAAAGTGAAGTTTGACTTTGACGATGAGAAGCTATCAGTGGAGGATGTGGAAAAAGCCATAACCGCCCTTGGATACGACGTGAAGAAATCCCAAGTAAAGGCAAAATAAGAACGATAAAACGATCCCCCGTATTAGGATCAAAACCTATCCCGAAAGATTATGAACGAAAACAGACTGGCAATTGCAATCTGCAAATGCCAGTCTGTTTACTTCTTTTTGGGACAGGCGGGGTCAATTGGTTTATTACAATTGGCTGTGTTTATTCAGCGAAACTGATTTTTTCTAGCTGTGATTTGTCTTTCAAAATGATTGTACGACGCCCTTTTAATACAATCAGCCCTTCATCCTGTAGCGCCGTCAGCTTGCGGCTTAGGGTTTCCTGCATCATCCCGAGCTGTGAGGCCAGATCCCCCTTGGCCATGGGAAGAAGGAACTCCTGCTTGCCCTCTGACAGCTCCAGCAGAGCTCCTGCAATCCTCTTGGTCACCGAGCTTAAGCTAATGTCCTCAATGCGGTTTTCCGCCTTTTCCAGCCTGCGGGAGAGCTCATCCATCACCTTAAAGGCAATGGAGGGGTACTTCGCCATCAACTCCTTAAACCGCTGCCCTTGCAAAACGCACATGGTTGTCGCCTCCAGCGCCTGGGCGTTGTCGGTGAGAGGCAGGGAAGAAAAGAGGGACAGCTCTCCGATAAATTCCCCCGGCCCAACCAGCCGAAGAACCTGCTCCTTTCCACTTGTATTTAAGCGAAAAAGTTTCACTTTGCCGGTATAGAGGACAAAAAGTGTTCCACTCCCATCGCCTGCGCTATAAATCGTTTCACCCTTTTCGAAGTTGCGGGATGAGGCAATTTCTACGATCTCCATTTTTTCTTCATGACTGAGGCTGGTAAAAATCGGCACATGATCAATGCAGGTCATATGGCTTTCATGGTGATGGCAGCATCGCATTTTATTTCCTCCTGAACTTCACAAACGTTAATGTCTTTGAATTGTCTTTCATAGTTGTAGACAGAGTAAACTTGGAAATTTGCGCTACATCTCCATGCAGGAAGTTAGTATTTGCGGCAATATAACATCCATCGTTCATGCCGATTTTATCTGACAGTCCCACGCCATGTCCCACTGAAAATCCGTGCCCGATTCATAACCAAGAGCGCGTAAAACAAGGGTGATGTACTGTGTTGCGGTCATGATGGAAGAACCGCCAAATGTGGTTGGAATCATGCAGAGGACAAGCGCAAGCGTTAGCACGAATGAGATTGCTTTTTTTATTCATTTTACTCACCTTGCGGTGCGATAAAACTAGTTTTCACTATACTAACACAAAATTTTCACACCGTCTATTATCATGAAAGCGATTATGTGTTTACATGGGCAGACGGCGGGCCCTTTTCCCCTGATTATGTAAGCCAGCACTTTGCGGCACTATTAAAGAAACACAACCTGCCGCATATTCGTTTCCATGAGCTGCGGCACAGCTGCGCCAGCATTTTGATTTCTATGGGCTTCACTCTAAAGGATATACAGGAATGGCTAGGGGACTCTGACATAAAGATGACTGCTAACATATATTCTCACCTCGACGTAGAGCGTAAGAAAAGCATGGCTGATAGGCTCTCCGAAAAGTTTGCGAGATAGATGATAGAATTAGGACAGAAAAATCGGCTGGGCGGGCATAAAAAAAACAAAAAAGTTCTGAAACCTTTTAGATTTCAGAACTTTTTGTTGGTGGAGATAAACGGGATCGAACCGTTGACCTCTTGAATGCCATTCAAGCGCTCTCCCAGCTGAGCTATACCCCCGAATTTGCTGTTGCTGGATTAGGATAACAGAAATCCTGGGCTTTGTCAAGGGCTTTTGACAGAATTCACGCGGCTTGGCACCGGGCGGCGGCGGTTGCGCCGCCGCTAGCCGCCCAGCTTGAGCTTGCTCTCGGTTCCGTTTCTAAGTCTCTTAATATTCTCCCTGTGTGCAAAAACCAGCAGCAGGGCGCAAAGCAGTCCCAGGAGCGCCTCCAGCCAGCTGTAACCAAAGGCCAGCAGGCTCAGAGGCAGAAAAGCCGCGCAGCAGATTGCGCCCAGAGACACGTATTTTGTAAAGATAACGATAATTAGGAATACAGCCCAGCAGACAAGCCCCACACGCCAGTCGATTAGCCAGACCAGGGTGCCGCCGCTGAGCACGGCCTTGCCGCCCTTAAAGCGGTAATACACCGGGTAAACATGCCCGAGCATGGCGCAAAAGCCCGCAAAGAGCTTGCCGGTCTCGGGATAGCCCTCCATACCCACCAGCCAACGCCCCAGAAGGACAGCGGCTGCGGTTTTGAGCACGTCCACGAGCACGACAATCACAATGCCCTTGGCGCCAAAGGTGCGGGCAAAATTCGTCAGCCCTGCATTTCCACTTCCATAATTCCGGATGTCCTTATTGAAGAAGCTCATCGAGGCAATGATTGAGCCATTCAGTCCGCCTAACAGGTAGGATACCACGGCGGTGATGGCAAGGAAAGTTGTCAAGCCTGTCATGATTCCCTATCGCCCTTTTGCTTGATCACCATGCGGATGGGCGTACCCTCCAATCCAAAAACACTTCTGATTTGGTTTTCCAAATACCGCTGATAAGAAAAATGAAAGAGTTCCCGGCTGTTTGCAAAAACCACGAAGTTCGGCGGGCGAACTCCCGTCTGGGTCATATAGTAGATTTTTAGTCGCTTGCCCTTGTCTGAGGGCGGCTGCACCCGGGCCTGGGCATCTGCCAGAACGGAGTTGAGCATGCCTGTCGTAATACGCATGGCGCTCTGGTTGTCCACATAGTTCACCAGCTCGAAAATGCGGTTTGTACGCTGGCCGGTCATGGCGGAGATAAAAAGCACCGGCGCATAGGACATGTAGGACAGGTCGCGCAGCACCTCTGCCCGCATCTTGTCCATGGTTTTGGAGTCCTTTTCAATCAAATCCCACTTATTCACAACGATGATGCTGGCCTTCCCCGCCTCGTGGGCGAGGCCCGCTATCTTGGTATCCTGGTCTGTGACCCCCTCTCGGGCGTCCAGCATAATCAGGCATACGTCCGCGCGTTCAATGGCCAGCTGGGCGCGCATGACAGAAAATCTCTCGATTCTGTTATCCACCCTGGACTTGCGGCGGATGCCCGCCGTATCGATGAAAATATATTTGCCTTGCTCATTGTCCACCCGGCTGTCCACAGCGTCCCGCGTGGTGCCCGCCATATTGGAGACAATCAGGCGGTTTTCACCGAGAATCAGGTTAATCAGAGAGGACTTGCCCACATTGGGTTTCCCGATGACGGCGACCTTGATGCGCTCGTCCTCATCATCCTCCGCCTCAACCTTGGGCAGGGCTTCCACGCAGGCGTCCAGCAGGTCGCCCGTTCCGTGGCCGTGGACAGCGGAGACAGCGATGGGGTCACCTAAACCCAAAGAGTAAAACTCATAAAATCCGGGGTCTGTGGCGCCGGTTTTATCCATTTTATTGACCACAAGAATCACGGGCTTGCGGGAACGCAGCAGCATATTGGCAACGTCCATATCCGCCGCCGTCACGCCGGTTCCGATTTCCGTAACCAAAACAATCACGTCCGCCATGTCGATGGCAATCATCGCCTGCTCTCGGATAAACAGCAGGATTTCATCGTCCGTGGAGGGTTCGATCCCGCCCGTATCGACCAGGTCAAATTTAACGCCGTTCCACTCCGTGGGGGCATAGATTCTGTCGCGGGTTACGCCGGGGGTATCCTCCACAATGGAGAGGCGCTGCCCGGCCAGTCTGTTAAAAAGCAGGGACTTGCCGACATTCGGCCGCCCTACGATAGCTACAAGCGGTCTCATGCGCCGCCCTCCTTTTAAAATAAAGCTCTTTGTCGGTATTCTGCACAGCTTGCAGGCAGAATACCCCATTTTCCCCAAAGGCTACGAAATAGCTTAGCATAAGTTTGTGAAGCTGTTATGAACAGCGTTTCAATCTGTTAAAGTTTCCCCGGGAGCTCCAACCTTTTCTGCTTTCGAGGACTAAAAGCGGAAACGCAAAAAGAGAGGGGGCTTTTGTGCCTCCTCTCCTCAAGCTAATCAGTTTACCGCTTCACGTCGAGAACCTTGCGTCCATTATAATGACCGCAGGCCTTGCATACGCGGTGGGGCAGACGATACGCACCGCAGTTGGGGCACGCAACGATGCCGGGCGCTTCGAGCTTCCAATGAGAGCTGCGTCTTTTATCTCTTCTGGACTTCGAAGTTTTTCTCTTTGGAACCGCCATTGTGACACCTCCTGTTTGATAGCTGATTTGACAGCTTTTTAATGATTATTATCCAAAAGCTGACCTAATACAGCCAATCTTGGATCAATTTCCTTTTTGCAGCCACAAGGGCCATCTTCCAGGCTTTTACCGCAGAAAGGACAAAGCCCCGCGCAGTCCTCCTTGCAGAGGAACTTTGCATCAAAGCTTAGAATGAAGCTGGTTTCCAGCAGATCGGAAAGATCCAGCCAGTCGCCCTCCAATGGGAATATGTCGGGGTTGTCTTCGTCGGAAGGGTCCGTGCCGATTTTTACCTCCACAGGGATTTCCCGAATTTTGGAAAACTCCTTGGTGCACCTGTCACAGCTGCAGACCATTTCAGCCCGGATGGTGCCCGTGAGCGTGAGCGCCCCGGCAGAGTTCCGGATACTGCCTTCCGCGAATGGAGGAGACATAAAACACTTTATGGCCGGCAATTCAATCCGTTCCGTATCCAAGGTACAGGAAAACGGCAGGCTCGCGCCGGGCATTTCGATGATTTTGCAAAGATTTAACCTCATCTGACACCTCACATAGTCGCTTTAGCATTATAATTTATATCTCACCGCTTGTCAACAGAAAATTAGTATATACGATTCGTAAAATCGGTGATATAATAGCAAAAAACTGTAATTTCTCTTCTTTTCCACTCTTTTTTTTACCCTTATGCAAGACGGAAAAACACATACCACTAGATATAGTGATTCATCTTAGAAAAAGACCCAATGGAGTTTGCATGAAAGAGCTTACCATAACCAAAAATGACGCGGGTCAGCGGCTGGATCGTTTTGTAGCAAAGGCCGTTCCCCTTCTGCCCGAAGCCCTGCTCCAAAAGTATATCCGAATTAAGCGCATTAAAGTCAACGGCAGGGGCGCAAAGCGGG
>CAYXNK010000023.1:14468-18294 GCA_964466395.1 uncultured Oscillospiraceae bacterium
CAAAAGTATATCCGAATTAAGCGCATTAAAGTCAACGGCAGGGGCGCAAAGCGGGATGACCGGCTCTCTGCGGGTGACCTGCTGCAGCTTTATCTCAACGATGAGTTCTTTGAGGTTCCCACCGATGAGAACGCATATCTGAAGGTTTCAGCTCCAAAATTAAATATAGTATATGAGGACGCAAACATCCTCCTCCTGGACAAACGTCCCGGGATGCTCTGTCACAGTGCCGGGGGCTGGAGCCACGACACCCTGATTGCCCATGTGCAGTCCTATCTCTATCAAAAGGGCGAGTGGCGCCCCCGCGCGGAAAACTCCTTTGCTCCGGCTCTCTGCAACCGGATCGACAGGAACACCGGCGGCATCGTGATTGCCGCAAAAAACGCCGAGGCGCTTCGCCTCATGAACGCAAAGATTAAGGACAGAGAAATAGACAAATACTACCTTTGTGCCGTCCATGGTAAGCCAAAGCCTGCATCCGGCACCCTCCGGGGCTGGATTTTTAAGGACGCTGTGAAAAACCAGGTCTATGTGAAGCCCCAGCCCGTCACCGGCGCCAAGGAGGCCGTCACCGAATATCGTACTCTGAAAACCCGTGATGGGCTCTCTCTTGTGGAGTGCCGCCTGCTCACGGGACGCACCCACCAAATCCGCGCCCAGATGGCGGCAAACGGAACGCCCCTTTTGGGGGACGGGAAGTATGGCTCCCAGCGAAAAGACAAGGACTTCGGCCAGGAGCACCAGGCGCTCTACTCCTATAGAATCACCTTCTCCTTCCGAACGGAGGCCGGGATTTTGGCAGAGCTGCAAAACCGCAGCTTTGTGGCGCAGGATGTGGAATTTGTCAAAAAATATTTCGATTATGAAATTTTCGTTGACAACTGACATTTTTATCGATATATTGATTTTTACGCTGGTAATTTTGCGGGCAAAAATCTGAAAAAAATCAGCGTAATTCATTAGAAAAATCGGGAAATACCGGCCTTTGAAGAGCTGAAAAATGACGCTTTTTTTGCGCCATGCCTGCCGGTATCAACAGAAGGGGGACGCCAATGGCGAAAGAACTGATACGACTTGAGAAATGCCACAAGGAATTTGACGGCGAGGTCGTACTTGACTCTATTGATTTAGTGATTCGTGACAAAGAATTTTTAACCCTGCTCGGTCCCTCGGGCTGCGGAAAGACGACGACCCTCCGGATTATCGGCGGCTTTTTAAGACCCGATTCCGGCAAGCTTTTTTTTGATGGGCAGATTATCAATGATGCTCCACCGCATAAGCGCAAGATCAACACGGTTTTTCAGAAGTATGCTCTGTTTACCCATCTGAACGTTTTTGAAAATATTGCGTTCGGCCTGCGGATTCAGCGGCCCCGCCTCTCGGAAACGGAAATTGCGCGGCGTGTGCATGAGGCCCTGGAGCTGGTTGCGCTCAAAGGCTATGAAAAGCGCTCTGTTAGCCTGCTCTCAGGCGGGCAGCAGCAGCGCGTTGCCATTGCACGGGCTGTTGTGAACCGTCCCCAGGTTTTGCTTCTGGACGAGCCACTGGGCGCTTTGGATTTGAAGCTGCGCAAGGACATGCAGCGCGAGCTCAAGCAAATCCAGCAGCAGGTGGGCATCACTTTTATTTATGTAACACACGACCAGGAGGAGGCTCTGACCATGTCGGACACCATTGTCGTCATGAACAATGGTGAAATCCAGCAGATCGGCTCTCCCCTAGATATTTATAACGAGCCCCAAAACGCCTTCGTCGCAGACTTCATCGGCGAGAGCAATATTATCGACGGGCTCATGGCCTCCGATCATGTGGTGCGGATGTATGGCCACAACTTTGAGTGTCTGGACAAGGGCTTTGGCAAGAACGAGCCTGTTGACGTGGTCGTCCGCCCCGAGGACATTGATATTGTCCCCGTGGAGCAGGGGCAAATCACCGGAACGGTGACAGAGGTCACCTTCAAGGGCATGCAGTATGACATTATCGTGGACTTCCAGGGCTTCAAATGGCTGATTCAAACCACGGATTTCTGTCCCGTGGGCGCGAAAATCGGTGTAAAGATTGATGCGGACGGCTTCCATATTATGAAAAAGAGCCAATATTCCGGTCTTTACGGAGACTATAGCTCCTACAGCGCGGAATATGACGAGCTTTCCGCAGATCCCGACGAGGGAGGGGCGGAGGATGAATGAAAACAGAGTTTATTCCAACGGCCCCGGCCCCGAGGTCAGCCGGTGGACGCGGGTAACGTTCTTTTTTGAGCGCCACCGCAGGCAGGTTTTTGCCTATCCCTACATTCTCTGGATGGCGCTGTTTGTGGTCGTCCCCATTATCCTCATCGGCGTCTATGCCTTTACCAGTGCCCAGGGCGGCTTTACCCTCAAAAACTTTTCAGGCATGCCGGCCTATGCTACCGTCTTTGGCCGCAGCCTCTGGCTTGCCTTCCTCGCAACGGTGATTTGCCTGTTCATCGGCTATCCCGTTGCCCTGTCCATCAGCCGCATGAAGCCCAACGCCCAGCGGGTGCTGCTCATGCTCATCATGCTGCCCATGTGGATTAACTTTCTTCTGCGCACCTATGCCTGGATGTCCATTTTGGAAAACACCGGCCTGATTAACCGGCTTTTGGCCGTTCTTGGCGTGTTTGACCTGATTAACGGCCTCCACGCAGGCGACCCCAATTATGTCCCCATCAGCTATTTTCAGCTGATTAACACAGAGGCCGCCGTGGTGTTGGGTATGGTGTATAACTACCTTCCCTTTATGATTCTGCCGATTCACAGCGTCATTGTGAAAATTGACCGCTTTGTGATTGAAGCGGCGGAGGACTTGGGCGCAAACAGCGGCACGGTCTTTCGCAAGGTTATCTTCCCCCTGAGCCTATCGGGCGTAGTCAGCGGCATTACGATGGTCTTTGTGCCGGCGGTTTCCACCTTTGTCATCTCAAAGCTTCTGAGCACCGGAACCGTCATGCTCCTGGGCGACCTGATTGAAATGCAGTTCACGGGCGCTGCCTATAACCCCCACTTGGGCTCTGCCATCTCCCTGATAATGATGGGGATTGTGGTCATCTGTATGAGTCTCATGAGCCGCTTTGGCGAGGGCGAAGAACAGGCGGTGGTTCTATGACAAAGCGCTACACAGGCGGCAAGCTCTTTACCGCGCTGACCTTTCTTTTTCTCTATGCCCCGATTCTTGTTTTAATCGTCTTCTCCTTTAACGCCTCCAAGAGCCGCACCATCTGGACGGGTTTCACCCTGGACTGGTATAAGGAGCTGTTTGCCGACAGGCTGATTATGAGTTCCCTCCAGACCACCCTTCTGGTCTCGGTTCTGGCCTCTCTGATTGCGGCAATCATTGGCACCTTTGCAGCCATCGGCTTTTTCAACATGAAGCGCAAGTGGCGCTCCCCCCTACTCACAGTGAACAATATCCCCGTAATCAACGCGGACATCATCACCGGCGTCTCCCTCTCCCTGCTCTTTGTGTCGGCGGGGGCAATTCTGGGCTTTGAGCTGGGCTTCGGCACGCTTTTAATCGCCCACATCAGCTTCAACATCCCCTATGTGATTCTCTCGGTGATGCCAAAGCTCTACCAGCTGGACAGAAACCTCTTTGAAGCTGCCCAAGATTTGGGCTGCACCTGGTTTCAAACCATCTACAGGGTCATCATCCCCGAGATTTTGCCGGGCATTGTCAATGGACTTTTAATCGCCTTTACTATGTCGGTGGATGACTTTGTCATCAGCTATTTCACGGCGGGCAGCAGTGTGCAGACCCTGTCCATGACAATTTATGCCATGACACGGCGGAAAATCAGCCCGAAAAT
>CAYXNK010000024.1:0-18026 GCA_964466395.1 uncultured Oscillospiraceae bacterium
CAGTGAAAGGAATGTTCATACTTATGGCTGAAAAAAGGGATTATTACGAGGTTTTGGGACTGGAAAAGGCTGCCTCGGAAAACGACATTAAAAAAGCTTACCGTAGGCTCGCAAAGGAAAACCATCCGGACCTGAACCCGGGGGACACAGCGGCAGAGGCGCGTTTTAAAGAAATCGCCGAGGCCTATGCGGTGCTCTCTGACCCGGACAAAAAATCGAAATATGATCAGTTCGGCCATGCCGCCTTTGATCCTTCCATGGGCGGAACAGGCTTTGATTTTGGCGATATCTTCAGCGATCTTTTCGGCGGCATCTTCGGCGGCGGGAAACAGAGGCCCAACGCCCCCATGCAGGGCGAAAGCATCCAAACGAGAATCACCGTCAGCTTTGAGGAGGCCGCCTTCGGCTGCGAAAAGGAGCTTTCCGTTCGGCGGATTGAGGAATGCGCCGACTGCAGAGGCTCTGGCAGCGCCCCGGGCACCACGCCGGAAGTCTGCCCGGACTGCAAGGGCGCGGGCTCCGTTCACCAGCAGCAGCGCACCCCCTTCGGCATCATGTCCACAAGCGGCCCCTGCCCCAAGTGCCACGGCTCGGGCAAAATCATCCACCAGCCCTGTGAAAAATGCAGCGGCAAGGGCGCCATCCGCCGGGATCGCAAGGTCTCAGCAAACATCCCCGCCGGCATTGACGACGGCCAGTCCATCGTCCTGCGGGGTCTCGGCAGCGTCGGAAAAAACGGAGGCCCCCCGGGAGATTTATACGTCAGCGTGAACATCTTCCCCCATCAGCAGTTCCAGCGGGAGGGAACCTCCGTGCTTTTCACCCAGCCCCTTTCCTTCGTCCAGGCGGCCTTGGGAGTCGAAATTGAAATCCCCACTTTAGATGGTAAAGTAATGCATAAAATACCGGAGGGGACCCAAACTGGGACTGTTTTCCGGCTGAAAGGCTTGGGCATTCCCCACATCCGCGGGAAGGGTCGGGGTGACCATTTCGTGACCGTAAAGGTTGTTACCCCCGAAAACCTCGGGGAAGCACAGAAGAATTTGCTCCGGGAATTTGCCAGGGCGACGGGGGAGGCATTGCCCCAAGCCGGCGGCGGAGAGTCCGTTTTTAAGAAAAAGGGAAAGAAGAAGGATTGAAGGAAATTCTTCGGATTTTAATAAAACGACAGAATGAGAGCCGTCAGTTTTGCGGCTCCCATTTTTTAAAAGGCGGCACCCGCGAATCACACGGGCGCCGCCTTCTCCTTATTCTTTCTGTGCCTCAACGCTTTCCTTCTTCGCCTTCTTAGACGGTCTTTCACAGGAGGGAAGCGTAGTTTTATGTTTTTCCCTGCACGCCACGCAATCCCCATGCCGGGGACAGACTCGCTTACAGGGACAATCCGGGTTCTTCGCCATCTATCTTGCCTTTCTTATTCGATGAGCAGCATCACCTTATCCACCCGCTTGTTGGAGACCTCCAAAACCGTCACCGTCATCTTTTCAAAGGTAAACTGGTCTCCCGCCTCCGGGAATCTGCCGAATTTTTCAATCGTCCAGCCGCCCACGGTGGCACTTTCGGAGTCAAAGCTGTCCTCGCTTCTGTCAATCAGCTCCAAAAAGTCACTGATGTTCATATCACCGTCCAACTCATAAAGGTTCTTGCCGTGCTCGATGACCTCCGGCTCCACCTCGTCCGTCTCGTCCCAGATTTCACCCACCAGCTCCTCTAAAACGTCCTCCATCGTAACAACACCCATGGAACCGCCATACTCGTCCGTCACGACGGCGAGATGGGTGCGGCAACGGCGCATTTCGGCGAGAACGCCGGGGAGCTTCACGGTTTTATATACATAGCAGGGTGCAATCAGAAGGGGTCTCAGGTCAATCCGTTCCGGGTTGGTCAAAGCCTTGAAGAAGTGGTTGAGATAGAGGACGCCGATGATGTTATCCATGCTGTCCTCATAAACCGGCAGGCGGGAATATGGGGAGGCATCTATCAGCCCTAAAATTTCCTCCCAATCGTCGTCTATGTCAATGGAAATAACATCCACCCGGCTGGTCATAACCTCGCTGGCGGCCACGTCGGAAAAATCCAGCGCTGCCTGAAGCAGCTCGCTGCGCTCCCCGTCAATGACGCCCTCGTCCTCAACGGTCTCGATGATGGAAAACAGTTCCTCCACCGCAGCCTCCTGCTCATCCGCAGGCTTTTCCCCCTTGAATAGCTTCATGAGCAGGCGAATTGAGCCCACCACAATCAGAACCAGAGGGCGCAGGACGAACATCAGGGCATAAACCGGATAGGATACCTGCATCGCCATTTTGTTGGCGTTTTTCTTCGCGGTAATTTTCGGAATCGTCTCGCCAAAAATGATGATGAGCAGGGTGATGAGCACCGTGCCAAGCGTCGTAATCAGCGCCTCATTCTCCTCCGCAGCCAAGGTCAGCGCAATTACAGAGACCAGGGATGAGGCGGCGATATTGGACAGGTCGTTTAGGATTAAAACCGAGGAGAGCATATCGTCATAGCGGTCATAAATTCGGCAGGCCAAAACTGCAGACCTACTTCCGCTCTCTGCCAGGCTCTCCAACCGCAGCCGGTTGGCCGAGGAAAAGGCCATTTCGGCGGCGGAGGAAAAGGACGCCAGTAAGATAAGGCCGAAAACAGCGGCGTAATAAACAGGAGAAATCATCGCTCACGCCTCCCTTCCCGCTCGACAGTCGTGGGCAGGACGGCGGTGAGCTTCACAATGCGGTTGTGGCACATTTCCTTCACCTGAATCGAGAGCCCGTTATAGTCAAAGGCGTCGCCCGCCTCGGGGATACGCTCAAAATGCTCATAAACCCACTCACCCAGAAGCTTGTGCTCAAACTCGAAGTCCTCAGGGTCCTCAAAGCCAATCAGATCAAAGGCCTCCTCAATCCCCAACTCGGGGTCTAAATCAAAGCTGCCGTCCGCATTCAGAACGCAAGACTCCTTGACCTCGTCGTCCTCATCCCAGATATCGCCCACCAGCTCCTCCAGGATATCCTCCACCGTGACGATACCTAGGGTGCCCCCGTAGTTGTCTGTCACAATGGCCATATTGAGCTTCTTCCGGCTCATTTCTGAAAGCAGCTCGTCAATTTTTGTGCTCTGGTGTGCAAAGTAAATCTCGTCTAGCACCGTGCGCAAATCCAGGGAATCGCCATGTTTTAAATAGGCCTTAATGAATCGTCTGATTTGCAGAACGCCGATAATGTTGTCGATGGTGCCCTCATACACGGGAAATCGGCTGTGGCGCGAAGCCTTCACATAGGCCACAATCTCCGGCAGGGGCTTTTCGATATCTACCGCCGCAAGATCCACCCGGGGGGTGACGATGCTCTCCACCGTGACGTCCGCAAACATTAGAGCAGAGTGAATCAATTCGCCCCGTTCGGCGTCCAGCCCACCCTCGTCCTTCATGCTCTCGATGATGTCGTAAAGCTCATCTTCCGTCACAGTCAGCTCGGGCTCGGCGCGGGTCAGCCTGGCCGCAAACTGGCCGATTTGGCTCAGCAGATAGGCCAAGGGCGATAAGATGCCCATCAGAAGCTTCAGCGACGGCGCAAGAGACAGCGCAAAGCGGCTGCTATACTTCTTTCCAATGCTTTTGGGGAGCATTTCTCCCACAAAGAACAGCACCAAAGTCGTGACAATGGTGGAAATCGTAACCGCCGAAAGCCCCCATTTTCTGGTGACCAAAACAGTAACCACCGCCGCCATCACAATCTGGACGATATTTGTGCCGATAAGTATGGTTGTTATTGCCTTGTCAAAATGATCAAGGATGTAAAGAGCCTTTCTCGCCCTCAGGTCTCCCCGATCCAGCTCGGATTTGATTTTAATCCGGCTGACAGACGAAAACGCCGTTTCCGCGGACGCAAAATAAACTGCGCCCAGCATCAGAAACAAAATAACAAGCCAGGACAACATACTGCCCTCATCCATTTAGGATAATCACTCCTTAGAATTCATAATTCACATTTGGGTTAATCAAGATTCTACCACGCCAGGGGGGATCAGTCAATTAAGAGTTTTCCGCAAAAACGGTCGAAAAACCCCCCAAACGCCGGTAAAAGCCCGAATTTGAAATCCCATATCTGTCTCTATGGTTCTGGTCGCCCCGCAGCTCGCCGCAGCCTGCCCTCTGAAAAAATCCACTTGATTTCCATTCCTGTCGCTCGTTCTGGAATTGACAAGGCGCGCGACTCTGGCTTATGCTGTATATAAACTGTGCGCAGGCTCTGCCTTTTCACCTGCGCCATCACAAGCAAGGGGGATTTTATGCTGAGACTGATTCTGGGCCCTGCGGGTAGCGGCAAAACCGCATATATCACCGAGGAAATCAGAGCTGCTGTCTCCGATTGCCGGAGCGGCATCTATCTGCTCGTTCCCGAGCAATACAGCCATGAGGCCGAGCGGGAACTCTGCACCGTCTGCGGCGACACACTCTCCCTCTATGCCGAGGTGCTGAGCTTTTCTCGTCTTGCCCTCCGGGTCTTTCAGGAAATGGGCACCGGCGGCAAAACAGCGCTGGACAATGGAGGCAGACTGCTCTGTCTTTCCCTCGCCATCAGCCAGCTCTACCCCGCCCTCAGGCTCTATCCCGCCGCCCGGCATAAAGCCGAGCTGCAGACGGAGCTGCTTGCCGCCATCACGGAGCTGAAGGCGGCAAATATCAGCCCGGAGGCGCTCTTTGCCTCGGCGGCAGCCGCCAGCCCCCACCTGGCCGATAAGCTCTATGACCTGGCGCTCTGCATGGAGGGCTATGAGGCCGTCCTTGCCCAGGGTCGGGCAGACCCCACCGATCGCCTGCTGCGGCTCTCCCATGTGATTGGAGACAGCCGCCTGGGCCTGGGTGGGCACCTCTATCTGGACGGCTTTACAGACTTTACAGGGGCGGAGCTCCAGGTTATCCGCGCCCTGATGAAAAAAAATGCCCCGCTCACGGTCTGCCTGGGCTGCGACAGCCTGTCGGACACCAGCGAGCACTTTGCCCCCGCCCGCAAAACCGCAAACACCCTCCTTCGTTATGCCGAGGAGCTGGGTCTCGAGACGGAGCTTGTCGAGCTCTCCGCCGCACCCGGGAAAGCCTCCTCCCTGCACCAGTTTACCGAGCGGCTCTATCATTACAGCTCCGAGGTTTTGGAGGACGAGGCGCGGCGCATTCAGCTCTACAAGACCGAGAGCCTGCGGGCCGAGTGTGAGCTTGCGGCGGCTTTGGCGCTGGACTTTTTGCGGGACACAGGCTGCCGTTACCGGGACATTGCCATTGCCGTCCGCGGCTTTGATCGCTATGCCCCCGCTTTGGAGGAGGCCTTTCGCCTCTACGGCCTGCCGCTGTTCACGGCGCGGCGGGGCAGCATCCTGCAAAAGCCCGTTCCCGCCCTTCTCTCCGCCGCCTTCGAAATTCTTCTGGGTGGCTGGGAGACGGACGCCGTCCTGCGCTACCTCAAAACCGGCCTCTCAAGCCTGCCCCAGGAGGACTGTGACCTGTTGGAAAACTATGCTGCACGCTGGAGCATCAAGGGTTACCGCTGGCTGCAGACAACGCCCTGGGCCATGCATCCGGAGGGCTTTGGAAGGACGCACACCACGGAGACGGAGGTGCGCCTTGTGCGCGTCAACGCCCTGCGAGACGCCTTTGTGCGTCCCTTGAAAAAACTCGCCGAGCGGGGCAAGCAAGCTGAAACCGCCGGAGAACAGGCGAGGGCTCTCTCCCTGTTTCTCGAAGAAATTCAGCTTCCTCAGAGCCTTCAAACAAAGGCCGATGCCTTGGAGACGGCAAACCGCCCCCTGCTGGCCGCCGAATATGTCCAGCTTTGGGAGCTTATCGTCTCCTGTCTTGAACAGACGGAGGCTATTTTAGGTGCTTCACCTATGACACAGGAGCAGTTTTCCAAGCTGTTTTTGCAGACCCTCTCCCAGTACGACGTCTCCGCAATTCCCGTTGCCTTGGATAGGATTTCCGCTGGGGAGATGGATAGAATGCGCCGTCGCCACATTAAACACCTGATTGTTCTGGGGGCTTCGGACGACAATTTGCCCCGTACAGACAGTTCCTTTGGCTTATTATCCGAAGAGGATAGAATTGAGCTGAGCGAACTAGGGATTGACCTGGGCAGCGGGGAAGAGGCTCTTGCGCGGGAGCTCTCCCTGATCTACCACTGCGTGAGCCTGCCGGCGGAAAGCCTTTCCCTGTGCTACAGCGCCTTCAGCGAGAGCGGTGCAAAGACACGTCCCAGCTTTCTGATCACCCGGGCGAAGCTGCTCTTTTGCCTACAGGAGCGGCCTGTGGACTTAAACCGGCTGCGCTTAAACGCCCCTGCGCCTGCCTTTCTTTTGGCCGCCGGCGGCGGACAGGACGCCGCCTCAGCACTGGCACTGGACTATTTTTTGCAGAATGAGGACACGGCGCATCGACTCCTCGCCCTTTTCCGGCTTACCGAGCGGGGGCGGGGCAGCCTGTCTGCCCCTGCCGTCTGCAGCCTTTATGGCGAAACCCTCTCTCTGTCACCCTCCCGGGCAGACGCCTTTTCCGCCTGTCGCTTTGCCTATTTTTTGCGCTACGGACTGGGGCTGGACGAGAGGGAAAAGGCTGGCTTCGATGCCCCTGAGCTGGGTAGCTTCATGCACTATGTGCTGGAAAATGTGGCCGGGGAAATCCGCCGCGGCTCTGGCTTCCGGGCGGTGACCCAGGAGGAGACGGATGCCCTGGTCTCCCGCTTCACCGAGGCCTACATTGAGGAAAAGCTCGGCGGCTTTACGGACAAAAGCCCCCGCTTCGTCTATTTGTTCCAGCGGCTCTTGCCCTCTGTGCGCCGCATTGTCTCGGACATGGTGCGGGAACTCTCCCGCTCGGCCTTTGAGCCTCTGGATTTTGAATTGGCCTTCGGTCTGCCCGAGGGTCTGCCCGCTGTGCGGCTCTCCGATGGAGAGCGTGAGCTGTTTCTCCGAGGCATTGCCGACCGGGTGGACGGGTATTTTGCCGATGGCAAGCTCTACCTTCGTGTCATTGACTACAAAACCGGCAAGAAGAGCTTCTCCTATTCCGATGTCTGGTACGGCATGGGGATGCAGATGCTGCTCTACCTCTTTGCCCTAGAGCAGGAAGGAAGGGCGCGTTACGGCCACGAGATTGTCCCTGCCGGTGTGCTCTATGTCCCTGCCCGGGACGCCCTGATTTCCGCCTCCCGAGAGCTTTCCGACGAAGAGCTGGAAAAGGAAAAACGCAAGCTGCGTCAGCGCAGTGGGCTGATTTTAGATGATATCGCGGTAATCTCCGCGATGGAGAGCGCCGAGGAACCGGAATACCTCCCGGTGAGCATCAAAAAGGATGGCAGTCTCTCCTCGGACAGCCTGGCGGACAGCGAGCAGTTTTCTGCGCTCCACGCACATGTGGATCGGCGGCTCCTCTCCCTCTCCAAGGCGCTTTCCGAGGGCAGCATCTCGGCCTTTCCCTATTACCGGAGCGAGCAGGACAACGCCTGCCTCTACTGCCCCTATGCCGCTGTCTGTCGCTTTGACCCGGACAAGGACAGAAGACACTATCTAAAAAAACTTGGCTCTGCGGAATTTTGGCAGCGCGTGGAGGAGGAAAAATGAGTAAAATCACCCTGACCCCCGACCAGGAAAAGGCCGTTTTTGCCCGGAATTCCTCCATCTTAGTCTCGGCTGCCGCCGGCAGCGGAAAGACAAGGGTTCTCACCGAGCGGCTGATGTCCTATGTCTGTGACTACGAGCATCCCCGGGACATCTCTTCCTTTCTAATCATCACTTACACCCGTGCGGCAGCGGCCGAGCTGCGCTCCCGGATTCTGGACGAGCTCTCGGCACGCAGCGCAGCAGAGCCGGAGAACCGCCGTCTGCGCCGCCAGATGAATCTGGCCTACCGATCACAAATTGGCACCATCCACAGTTTCTGCACCCTGCTTCTGCGAGAATACGCCCACAAGGTCGGCCTCTCCCCTGACTTTCGTGTGGCAGACGAGGACAGCTGCGCCGCCCTGCGGGAAAAGGCTCTGGAAAAGACTCTGGAGCAGGCCTATACGGACATCTCTAATTCTTCGGACTTTATTGCGCTGGTGGAGAGCGTGGGCGCGGGGCGGGACGATAGCCGCCTTGTGAAAACCCTGCTGGATTTGAGCGAGAAAATGCAGAGCCACCCCTATCCGGAAAAATGGGCAAAACAGCAGCTTGCAGCCCTGGATGTTTCGACTCTCACCGACGCGGGGGAGACCCCCTGGGGACAGGAGCTTCTGCAAAATGCTGCAGGGACGGTGGTCTATTGGCGGGAGCGTCTATCCACACTTTGGGCCGGGCTTCAAGCGCAGCCCGTCGAGAATGAGCCGCTCCTAAACGCCTATGGCGCCAGCCTCTCAGAGACCCTGGACGGCTTGGCAAACCTTCAAAACGCCTTAAAAACCGGCTGGGACACAAGCTTCCACGCCCTGCCGGTGCCCTTCCCCCGCTTAAAGCCCCTGCGTAATTTTGAATATGAGGAGCGGAAAATTGCCCTAACCGACGCCCGGGACGGCTGTAAAAAGGCCATGGAACGCCTCGCTGTCCTCTTTGACGCCCCCAGCGTAAAGCTCCTGTCCGACCTGCAACAAACGGCTCCTGCCATGGCGGCATTGCTGCGGCTTACGCTCTCCTACACCGCCCAATACACCGCTGAAAAGCGCAGGAGGGGCCTTTTGGACTTCTCCGACTTAGAGCACTTTGCTGTGCGCCTTTTGGCGGACGAGGAGACCGGTGCACCCACGGAGACCGCCCTGGAAATCTCCCGCCGCTACACCGAAATCATGGTGGATGAGTACCAGGACGTGAACGCCGTCCAGGAGCTTCTATTCCGCTGTGTCTCGAAAAACGAGGAAAATATCTTCATGGTGGGCGATGTGAAGCAATCGATTTACCGCTTCCGCCTGGCAGACCCCGGCATCTTCTTGCAGAAATACCGAGAATATCCGGAATATGTCTCTTCCGGGGATAGTTTTCCGAAGAAAATTCTCCTAAAGAGTAATTTTCGCTCCGATTTTAATATTCTTGCTGCCTGCAACCATGTCTTCTTCAACACCATGTCCGAAACTCTGGGCGAGCTTTCTTATGACACGGACGCCGCCCTTGTTCCACCGGAAAACGCTCCACCGCCCCGGGGGCAGATTCTCTTCTCCGTCCTGGAGCTGCCCGCCCTCGAGGAGGGGGAGGATCGTCCGGATAAGGCCTACCTTGAGGGCAGGTTGCTGGCCGGGCAGATTCGCAGGCTGGTGGATGGAGGCGAAACCATTTTGGAGCAGGGACAGCTGCGTCCGCTTGACTATGGGGACATTGCCATCCTACTACGCTCCCCCGGCGGAGTCGGCAGTTCCTTCGTCCGTGCCCTGACCGAGGCGGACATCCCTGTCACGGCAAACCAGGGCGGCGGCTTCTTTGATTCCCCCGAAATTCAAATTACTCTATCCTTATTATCCGTAATCGATAATCCACACCGTGATATTCCCCTTGTCGCCGTTTTGAATTCCCCCGTTTTCGGCTTCTCAGCCGACGTTCTTGCGGCAATTCGCGGCTTTGACCGGGAGGGTGATTTCTATGACGCACTCTGCGTTGCCGCCGAAACGGATTCCCTCTGCAAAGACTTTTTAGAGCAGCTTTCCGGCCTGCGCCGCCTTTCCCAGGACGTCAGCGTCTACGAGCTGATTTCCCTGATTTACGAGCAACTGGAGCTGCCCGCCCTCTGTTCTGTCCTTACCGGCTCCTGCGGCGGCCGGCTGATGCACCTGCTGAATGCTGCGGCGGACTTTGAGGAAAATGGCTACCGTGGACTTTTCGATTTTCTCCGGCGGTTAGAGCGCATGAAGGAGCGGGGCGAGGAGCCCTCCTCCGGTGAGGGCAGCGGCGGTATTGGTGTGCAGCTCATGAGCATCCATAAGTCTAAGGGCCTGGAGTTTCCCGTGGTCTTTCTCGCGGACACAGCCCATGAATTTAACAAAAACGACCTGCGCGCCCCGGTGCTGATTCACCCGCAGTTGGGTCTTGGCTGCAAGCGCACAGACCTCTCCCGGGGGCTGGAATACCCCACCCTCGCCCGACGCGCCATTGCCTCTCGTCTGGGCGCGGAACTGCTCTCCGAGGAGATGCGCGTGCTCTATGTGGCGCTGACCCGCGCCAAGGAGCGGCTCTATCTCTCCTGTACGTCCAAAGACCCCGCAGATCTTTTTGACAAGCTCTCCAAGAACCTCTCTGCGCCCATGAGTCCTGAAATTTTGAGTGCCATGCCCTCTATGGCGCAATGGCTGCTCTCTACCGCGCTTTTAGAAAGCGGGGGACTGCTGCGCCTCCAGGTGGTTGCAGCACAGCAGGAGGCTTTGCCTGCCCCTGAGACAGGCGTCCTTGCCCCAATGTCCGCTGTTGACCCCGCAGAGCGTTCCGACCTCGCCCGGCGTCTCTCCTTTTGCTATCCCCATGCCCAGGCGGCCTTTTTGCCCTCAAAGCTCACAGCCACAGCCCTTCCCCAGCCCCACAGCGACGAGGACGGCCAGGCGCTTGTGCCGGCTCCCGCCCCGCGGCTGTTCCGCCTGCCGGACTTTCTGGCGCAGGAGCGCCCCGTGACGGGAGCCGAGGCCGGCAGCGCCGCCCATGTGGTTTTGCAGTTTATCAACTATGAAAAAACTGCAAGCCTTGCGGAAATTCAGGATGAAATTACCCGCATCCATGCCCTGGGTCAGCTCACCGGACGGCAGGCCAAGGCCGTTGACCCCCGGACGATTTTGAGCTTTTTCCAATCCCCCACAGGGCAGCGCATCCGCGCAACGAATCGGGTCTACCGGGAGCAGCGGTTTTCTATTCTCTGCCCCGGGTCGCGCTTTTTCCCCGAGGGCGGGGAGGAGCCTGTCCTGCTACAGGGTGTTGTGGACTGCTGCTTTGAGGAGGAGGGTCAGCTCGTCGTCCTGGACTATAAAACGGACTTTGTGACAGAGGCCAGCCTAGGAGAAAAGGCGGAGCGATATAGGGCACAGCTTTTGGCCTATGCCCATGCCATGGAAAAAGTGCTGGGATTGCCGGTTTCCTCCTGCATCCTCTACTTCCTCCGCGCCGGTCTCAGCCTGGAGTTGTTCCCGGGGCAGGGGACTCCAGACCCAACTTCCTGAAATATAAAAGACCTCCCTGCTGACTGAAAATTGATATGCCCCCTTCACGTTCGACAGTGTTTTTTTCTTTCACTGTCTCTCATAAAGGGAGCATATCAAACAGTAGAGTTTCTTTTATTTTAAAAAATTAAACGCCCCGTGCACAAATGAGCGCGGAGCGTGTAGTGGACGAGGCCATATTACATACCAAACTTCTTGTTGAACTTTTCAACGCGACCGCTGGTATCGACCAGCTTCTGCTTGCCTGTATAGAAGGGGTGACACTTGGAGCAAATCTCAACTGTTATGTCCCTCTTTGTAGAGCCTGTTTCTATGACTTCGCCGCAAGCACACCGGATTGTGGTCTGCTCGTAGTTGGGATGGATACCTTCCTTCACTATGTTCACCTCTTTCATGAGTGTAGCTAACAAAACGCAAGTTGTATTTTAGCACAGCTTTCGCTTTTTTGCAAGCCCTTTTTCAATTATTGTTACATGAAGTTACAAATGCCATAAACTTGGCGGCCCTAAGCTTCCTGGTCGGTCTCTGTCTTTTGGGAAAAGGGCAGAACAATCCGCGCGTTTCCCGCCTCATCATAGACCGCATAGCTACGCAGGCCGTAAAAAACCAAGATGGCCAACAGCAGAATTCCGAGGATAATCGCCGCTGCAATTCCGCCCCGGAAGCGGGTTTTTTTTCGACCCTGATAAATGTCCCTGGCTCGAATCGCCCCCCGGCGCATCCTCTTATCCCCGGCCATTCTCATCCTCGATCGCCGCAATCAAATCCAGCCTGCGGCTATGTCTTCCGCCTTCGAATTCCGTCTCCAAAAAAACGTCCACAATCTTGCAGGCCAGCCCAGGGCCAATGACCCGCTCGCCCATGGTAAGGATGTTGGCGTCGTTGTGTCGGCGGGTAAACTCCGCGGAAAAACAGTCGCCGCAGAGCGCGGCGCGGACGCCGCGAATTTTGTTTGCGGCAATCGAAACGCCAATGCCCGTGCCACAAATCAAAATGCCCTTTTCATATTCCCCCGCTGCGACGGCCCTGCCGACCTTCTCGGCATAGAGAGGGTAGTCACAGCTCTCTTCCGTGTGGGTTCCAAAGTCGTGAAAGGGAACGCCCATTTTTTCAAGGTGACGGATTACCTCCCGCTTTAGCGCAAGTCCGCCGTGGTCACTGCCCAGTGCAATCATAAATGCCATCCTTTCAACCGGTGCGGTTAAATAAATGAGATATAATTCTCCAGATATTCTCTTAATTCTATATTTTGATAAACGTGGGCTTCCTCTTCTCATAGAACGTCACATAGCGATAGCCCAAGTCCCGCAGGAGCGCCAAGCCCTCTGCAAGGCCGCCGCCGGCGTCCTTTGTGTTGTGAGCGTCGCTGCCAATGGTAATGATTTCGCCGCCCAACTCCCGATAAAGTTTCAAAACCTCGGGCAGCGGGATGCTGTTTTCAATCAGGGAGTTGCGGAAGCCGGAGCAGTTGATTTCAATGCCCCGCCCGCCCTCAATGAGGTTCTTGAACAGCATCCGCAGCTGGTCGCCATAGGTCTTAACGTCGAGATCAAAGAAGATGCCTGAGCGACGGATATAGCGCACAGGATAGCCCACGTGCGCCATGGTGTCGTAGAAGTCCATCGCGGAGAGCTCAATCAGCTCCTCAAAATAGGCGTCAATCAGCCGGCGGGAATGCGCCTCGTCCTGGTATTTAATATAGTAAAAATCCAGCTCATCCCGCAACTGGTGGAGGGATCCAAGGACAAAATCCAACTCTGGGGAGGCCGCAATCTCATTTGCTCTTTCGGGTTCGTGGTTACCCTCGCCCAACTCCATGCCGAGAAAAATCTCCATGTCCTTAGGGACGGCGCCCAGGGTCTCCTCATACATTTTGAGGGAGGCGTCCCGGTAGTGGTAGCAGTTTAGATCCGGCTCACCGGTATAGTGGCTGTCCAAATCGCAGTGGTCTGTGAAGCAAAGTCTTGTCACGCCACGCTCCCAGGAGGCAAGCGCCATTTCCAGCATGGTGTTGTGTCCGTCGTCAGAGCATTTGCTGTGGATGTGGTAGTCAATTAGCTGCATGGTCTCTCCTTCGTATCTGGGGGGCGCAAAAAGGGTCAAAAGGGCCAGGCGCCGGGAATCCAGACCAACAAATTGGAATAGGCTCTGGACACGGGCAGCCCTGTCAAAACAGGATAAAAGAACAGGAAGGTCAAAACGCAGAGCGCCGTCGCCCCATAAATCTTCGGCCTCCAGCACCAGTCCCGCAGCCGGTAGGAATTGAACACATGGGAAAGCGCCAAAACCAGAAAAATCAGGCAGGGGAAGTAGTGATAGGCAAAGGTGATCCTGGAGATAAATATCCAGGGCACAAGCTGGGCGAGATATCCGATTAGGATGAATAGGGCCTTTCCGTCTCTGAATCGGATGACTTTCCAGACCATTGCCAGCATTGCCAACAGTCCGCCCCAGCAGACCAGGGGGTTTAAGAAGGCGCCGAAGGCGGATTTCATGTTGCCCGGATAGGACTTCAGGTAGTAGAGAATCGGCCTGCCGTCCACCAGCCACTCGTACCAGCGGGAGGAATAGGGATGGGCGGCTGTGACCCCCTCGTGGTAGTGGAACATGGAGCTCTGGTTTTTTAGCACAAGCTCTGCGTAGTCCCGGCGAAAAAACATGGAGAAGCCCTCCATGCCCTCAGCCCTACCATAGGGGTAATAGCTGAGATAGTAGACCACAGCGGGGATTAAGACAAAGAACAAAAGGCATTGCAAGACATCGGAAATCAGCTCTCTTTTGTGCTCCCATACCCTGCCTGTTTGTATCAGCTCACGCCCTCTGGCAATGCGGAACAGCAGCCAGATGAGCGCAAGCCCTGCCCCGGCGTAAATGGCCGTCCACTTGGAGGCAGCCCCCAGCCCAAAGCAGAGGCCGGAAAAAAACAAAGGCAGCGAGGCCTGCCATTTCTTGAAGTCCGGCGCGTCCCGGGGGGCTGTAATATAGCGATATAGAAAAAGGTACATCAGCAGGGTAAAAAAGACCCCATAGGTGTCGATGGTTGCGATGCGGGTCTGGACAAAGTGCATAAAGTCAAAAGCGAATACCAGGCTGCCGCAGCTGGCTAAAGCCGTTGACCCAAAGAGGTTTTTCAGGAACACATAGAGGGCGGGCAGCATCAAAACCCCGAAGAGCACACCCATAAAGCGCCAGCCAAAGGGGTTTTGCCCAAAGAGGCTGATGCCAAGGCCGATGATGCTCTTGCCCAAAGGCGGGTGGGTGTTTTCATAGGGACGGATGCCGCGCAGCTGCTCCGCCGCGGTTCTGGCATGATAAATCTCGTCAAAATAGCTGCTGTTGAGGTAGTCCATCTCCGTGGGCACCTTCTCACGCTCGTCAAAAAGGGGGGCTGCGCCCTCATCAAATTTTATCTGCGAGACAGGGATGGGGTCGCCCGCCCAATCATAGAGACAGAGCTCTCCCATCTCCAAACGGGCGTCGGCAATGATGCGAACAAAGCGAGTGGGTCTCTCGCTCTGGCGCAAATCCGCCTCGCGCCATTTAAAAATATCGGAATACTTCTGCTCCATCGTGGCCTCGTCGGTGTAGCTCACGCCGTCTGTGGAGAACTGCAGGAAGTAGTTTCCTGTGTGCAGACCGGCATAGTATTGCACCCGACTCACAAGGCTTTCCTCGGGCAGCTCGATGATCACATAGCGCCCTTTTTCGGTGAATTCACAGAAGCGCTCGGGCGCTTGCCGGTCTCCCAAACCAAAGAAGGCCACAACGCCGTAAAGCACCGTAATCAAAAGCAGGGGCAGCAGGTCTTTTCGTTCCATGGGATAGCGCCGCCGGGGATAGCTAAGCCCCGCCGTTTCCCGCTCGAACACATCCGCCACTGGGTTCTCCGTCCGAAACAGGCGGAAATAACCGGCAAAGAACAGAAACACCCCAGAGAGCGCCAATATGAAAAACAAGATGGGTAAAATTTGCATTCCTCTGCCCCTTTGGTCAAAATCTGCTGGGTCTGACAGAAAAGTTCAGCCCCATTCAGCCCATTTTCACCGCAACATCCAACGCTAGCTCAATCATTTCGGCAAAGCCAAGCTGACGCTCTTCGGCGGAGAGCTCCTCCGGTCGATAGATATGGTCAGAAATCGTGCAGAGGCAGAGCGCACGCTTGCCCGCTCTCGCAGCGGTGAGGTAAAGGCCGGCCGCCTCCATCTCAACGGCCAAGACGCCCATCTTCTTCCACTTGTCGGTAGAGCTGTTTTCATCGCCGTAGAAGTTATCGCTGGACAGAATGCTGCCGACGCGGATGTTCCGCTTTTTTCCCTCCGCCGCCTCTACCATATGGCGCAACAAAGTAAAGTCCGCTGTGGGGGCAAGAGTGCCTGGTGCACCGAACTTCTCGGCAAAGTTTGAATCCGTGCAGGCCGACATGCCCACCACCAAATCCTGTAGCTTTAAATCGTCTGCAAAGGCGCCGGCACTGCCCACGCGAATGATGTTTTCCACATCAAAGAAGTTGTACAGCTCATAGCTATAAATCCCAATCGAGGGAATGCCCATGCCGCTGGCCATCACGCTGACAGATACGCCCTGGACAGTTCCGGTGTAGCCCTGGATACCGCGGACGTTATTCACAAGCACAGGGTCCTCCAAAAAAGTCTCGGCAATGAATTTTGCCCGCAAGGGGTCGCCGGGCATTAAAACGGTCTTTGCAAACTGTCCCTTTTCGGCGCTGATATGGGGTGTTGCCATCTTGCATCCTCCTTCACTGAAAAAACAGTGTGAATCCAAATTTTCTATTGTATAGAATACCACTTTTTTGCCAAAATTTCAAGACATGCCAGCGCTTATCTCCAGGCTTCTTCATATTTTAATGTCTTGTAGACCGTCATCGCACCGTCCAGCACCAGGGAGAAAATCAGAACGCCCAAAAATATCCGGTGGGCGTTGGAAATTAGCCCCACGAGAAACGCCCCCTCATCGGGAATGCCTCGACGCAGGCTCTCCTCCAAGATTGGATTCATCAGACGCCCATTGCTCAGCCAGAGGAAACCCAGCACGGCTGAAAGCAGATTCACAGCCAGGGTTCCCACCATCACACGCCGGGTGTAGCGCCCATCGATGAGGCGGATGCTCTCTTTTATGATACCCACAAAGGTGAGGCCCGCAACCAGATACCAGGTCTTTTGCAGCTCCTCCACATTGAAAACGGGAATAAAGCCGCCATCTCCCAGATAGACAAAAACCACCCGGGGCACCAGCAGGAAGATTATTGTAAAAATCATCGAGACGGCAATCCCAAAGGCGGATTCCCCCCTGGAGATGCTCAGCTTTTCCGAAGGCGTGGGCGGCAAATCCTCCAGTCTCTCGGGCTTTTCCTCCATTTTGACGCCCTTGTGATACAAAACAGCAAAAATAATAGTGACCCAGGCAAAGCCCGAAGCCAGCGTCTGAATCAGCGTAGCCAGCCAGGAGGCAAAGCTCTCATACCAGGGGGAGGCGCCCAAAACTGTCATAACCGCACCCGCTACCGACAGTCCCAGGGCAATCGAAAACAGCACGACCTTCAAAACCAGCCGGTACTGAGTGTAACAGGCGCCGCCAATCAGGCAGTTTCGTCGGTCAGGGTCATATTGATCCGCAAGGGCGGCGGGGGTTCCCAACTCCGTCAATACCGCGCGCACATCCTCTAAGCTCGGCTCCGCTTCTCCGCAGCGCCCTTCCAGCAGCTCAAAGATTGCAAGCTCCAGCTCCTCGGCCACCTCGTGGCGGCTTTTTTTTGGAAGAGTCTTTGTAACCGCGTAAATATAGCGGGCAATCAAGTCCTTATTGTTCATCTTCCCCGACCTCCAGCAATAAATTTACCTTTTCTGAGAACGTTGCCCAATGCGCCTGGATTTCCGAGAGAACGGCGGTTCCATTCTCTGTCAGAACATAGTATTTTCGCGGCTTTTTGCCCCCTGTCTCCCATTCGCTGTGTAAAAGGCCCTGGCTCTCCAGCCTCCGCAGCAGGGGATAGAGGGTATTGGCCTCCGCCGGAACGCCGCCCTCTTCAAGCATTTTAATCAGATTGTAGCCATACATCGGTTTTTGAAGCTGGCTTAGCACCAGCATAATCAGTGTTCCCCGGCGCAGCTCCTGGGAGAGCCCCCCAACGATTTCTCCGATATCCAAGTCCGTCACCTTCCTTACGTTTCACTGTCATCCTCATTATATTGTGTGTCACACACTATTGTCAATATAAAATAATTTTTTTCTCTCCCTGCGCAGGCAAACGCAAAAACCCCCGTTTCAAAATTGAAACGGGGGTTTTGAGCCAGGGCTTGCTTAAACCAGCTTTGCCTGGTTAATCTTGACGCCGGGTCCCATGGTTGATGCTGTGACGCAGCTCTTGATATACTGACCCTTTGCGGCGGCGGGCTTGGCCTTGATGATGGCGTTAACCAGCGCAACGAAGTTGTCGTTGAGCTTCTCGGGACCGAAGCTGACCCTGCCGATGGGGCAGTGGATGATGTTGGTCTTGTCGAGACGGTACTCAATCTTACCGGCCTTGATTTCAGCGACGGCCTGGGCAATGTTGGGAGTGACCGTTCCGGCCTTGGGGGTAGGCATGAGGCCCTTGGGTCCGAGAATCTTACCGAGACGACCCACAACGCCCATCATGTCGGGAGTTGCAACGACCACATCGTAGTCGAAGAAGTTCTCGGTCTGAATCTTCTGCACCATGTCTGCACCGCCGACGAAGTCAGCGCCTGCGTCACGGGCTTCCTGCTCGCGCTCTTCCTTGCAGAACACCAGAACCTTGCGGGTCTTGCCGGTGCCGTGGGGCAGAACGATGGCGCCGCGGACCTGCTGGTCTGCGTGACGGGAGTCAACGCCGAG
>CAYXNK010000025.1:0-17961 GCA_964466395.1 uncultured Oscillospiraceae bacterium
CATGGACTTGTTGAGGAGTTTGACAAAGAGGAAAATGGAGAAGGTGATAATTACAAAGTCAATAATCGCCTGGATAAACAGGCCGTATTGCAAGGTTGCTTCGCCCACTGCAACACTCAGGTCAGAGAAGCTCACCCCGCCAATTAGGATGCCAATCAGCGGCAAGAGAATATCTCCAACCAGGGAGCTGACAATCTTTCCAAAGGCACCGCCAATGATAACGCCGACTGCCAAGTCCAGCACATTTCCTTTTAAGGCAAATTCTTTGAATTCCTTCAACATACAGACACCACTTTCTATAAATCTTTTGTGCACGGCCAAAAATTGGCTTGCCTGTGGCTATTATAAAGCTTTTTTGTCTGACAATCAACCAGTAAATTCTCTTAATAGAGAGGTGTTGATAAAAAAACGGTGCTGCTTTAGTCCGTTAGGCCGATGGCTCTGACGACCTCCTGGATGAACAGGATGCCCTTTCCGGGCTTATCCAGAAGGAAATCCCGGTGGATGGAATCGACAATTGTCTCGACCAACTCATCCTTGGAGATGATGAGGACAAGCTCCTTCTCCGGCTCAATCTCCATGGCAAAAAGCTTGCTGGTTTCATGGATACCGGAGCCCCTGGCGTTGACGATGGTGGCGCCCTTTGCACCGGCCTTGGTGGCGGCGGCAACAACATCCTCGCCCCGGCCCTTGTCTACGATGACGGTAACGGATTTATACATAGTCTTTTCATCTCCTTTTGCCTCTTGGTGCTCCAGGTGTTCAAAGAACCGGGAACTGCAGATTCCCATAAGCGGGACAGAAAATGCAATGCCGTGGTGCGCTTTAAAGAGTTTAAGCTCCTTGTTCAGCGTCTCAAAAATATGCGGTGCGTTGCCCTTGGTGGTTGCCATGAGCACGATTTCTTTCCGGACATCGTCCAAGGCCAAAAGCTCTAAAAGCTGGCTTTTAACCGTTCCTCTGCCCCGAAAAATGACGCCGCCGGTAATCCCGTTTTGCTTGGCAATGTGAAGAACCTTGCTGCCGGCCTCGCTGCCGACAATGACATAAATAAGCTCGCAGTCTTTATGCATCATGTTCGGATTCAATTTCTTCAAGACCTCCCTTGCGCGATTTGATCTGATAGATCAGACCGAGTATTTGCAAAGTAATAAGCGGCGTTAAGGCCACAAGAGCGATGATTCCAAAGCCATCCAGCAGGACGTCCGCACCATCTACGGCCTCGGCAACTCCCTGGGCGAAGGCCAGAATAAAGGTCGCCGTCATGGGGCCTGAAGCAACGCCGCCGGAGTCAAAAGCAACGCCGACAAAAAGCTTGGGAACAAAAAAGGTCAGAGCAAGTGAAATGGCATAGCCCGGAAGAAGATAGTGCCAGAGCTTGAGACCCGGGACAAGAATCTTAATCATGGCAAGAGCTACAGAAACGCCAATGCCAAGGGTCAGGGCGGTAAGCACGGTGCTTTTCTTGACATAGCCGCTGGTAACAGCCTCCACCTGATTGGTGAGGGCGTGGACGGCAGGTTCCGCCAGAACGGTGACAAAGCCCAGGGCAAAGCTGATTGCAATCAAAAGCAGCGGCTTATCAAGGGAGGCAAGCTGATAGCCCATAAAGGCGCCAACCTCCATAAAGCCGGCGTTTACACCGGTCAAGAAAATGGTGATGCCGATAAAGGCATAGAGAACGCCGACAATAATTCTACGTAGCTGGTTTTTGCGTAACCGGCTTAGGAAAAACTGGAACAGTAAGAAAATAAGAACAATAGGGGCCAGAGCATAGAAAACCTCAATGGCCACAGTCTTTATCGTCATCAGGAAAGGGGCGATTACACCGGTAGCCGCGCTTGGATCGGTGTTTAGGGTTCCGGTCAGTTCCTTTGTGCCGGTGAACAGGCTCATTACCATGACGCCGATAATCGCGCCTCCGGAGGCAATGGCAAGTAGGCCGAAGCTGTCCGTTTCCGAGTCCTTGCTGTTTTTCTTCATGGAGGAAACGCCAAGAGCCATGGATAAAATGAAGGGAACCGTGAGCGCGCCTGTGGTTGCGCCTGATGCGTCAAAAGAAATGGCGCGGAAAATATCCGTTGAAAAGATTGCAAGGCCAAAAATCACAAGATACATGAGAATCAGCATTTTGTTCAGTGGAAAGTTAAACAAAATACGCAAAAAACCAAGAGAGAGCAGGATGCCGATGCCGATGGAGACGACCAGAACGATACTGAACTTCGTGATTACGCCAGAGGTCACGATGTCTACCTGGCCGGCAAGGATATGCAAATCCGGCTCGGCCACAGAGATAAAAAAACCCACTAGCAAAACGGCGCCAACTACAAACCATATGTTGTTGGTTTTGGCGATAGAAGAACCCATGTGCTTGCCTATCGGATCAATGCCTACGTCAACGCCAAAGAGAAAGATCGCAAGCCCGATGATAATGGCCACGGCGCCGATTAGAAACCTGGTCAGGACAATGGCTTCCAGGGGTACCAGCGTAAAGTGCAGCACCAATACAATTACGATAAAGGGAAAAACCGCAGAAAGCGACTCCTTAAACTTCTCAGCAAGAATTTTCAAATATTCTCACGTCCTTTCCTGAGATATCTCTGAATTTGAAGATATCATCAACTTATGATGGGAGTGCAATCCAAAAAATATCCTCTGCCCGCACTATTTAAGCCTCTTGTCAGAGGGTGCAGATAGAAGAGAATAAAAATCCACGCTAAAATAATATCAGGAAAAGAGAGATAGGTCAAGAAATTTGCAGAAATCCGACGCAAACAAATGAAAAATAACTAAAAATTTATAATAATCGGTTTTAATAAAGATCGTTCGCAAACCGTTTAGTTTTTATATGCGAAATAGTACGAAATTGGACGGAATCCGGTGAAATACAGAGAAATATCAGGAAGGATTCAAATTCTGAAAGGGACAAAGCCTACCTTTCATAAAAAGTTATATTATAATTAAGGAAAATGCAGTGAAATGGCGCAAAATTATAGGAATCAATGCAAACCATAGGATAAATGAGGGCGGAAGTGCGCTCTGTACGTCTGTGGCACAGGCCACTAGGGAGAAACTTGAGAGAAACAGAGGAATACGATGTAATAGACTGAAATCCGGAGAAAAGGAAAAATTCAAGAGTTTTCCGTGCTTTGTCTTTTTGAAGTGGCTTTGCTGTGGTTGCCGTCGGCTGTTTTATCGAAATTTGTCGGAAGGATTGCAAAGGAGCGGTACATGTATTAGAATAGGCGCAGAGCGCGAATGAAGGGCGCCAAGAAGCTGCCCAGGCACAGACCGGTTTGACGATTCGAGGGATATTAAATGGACAGAGAAGAACAGAAAAACGGCCTTTCACAGCTGCAAGACTCTGCAGGTGACGAGCAGGTGCTGCTCGCAGCCTTCCGCGCCTTAAACCGCCATGGAAAGGCGAAGGCCATTGCCTATATTGCCGCCCTCGCCGGACTGTTTCCGGGCGGGGGGGAGCAGGAATCAGAGCCTGTGCGCTTCCAAAATGGGGGAAGGCAGCGCTCGGCACTTGTAAACCCCCGGAATGAGGAGGAATGGATGCCGACAGAGCCGGAGTTTGAGCCTACTGGCCAAACGGACTTTATTCCTGTGACAACGGAGGGCTTTCCGGTGGTGCGGCTGCGAGCCGGAGAGCAGCGGGAAGCAAAGGTTCAGGATGGAAAACTTTTGTCGAAAAAAATGGCCCAAAAAATTGCTGAGGACACCTGTGAGGCCTATGGCGCGGCGTTATTAGCGCTTAAGCGCAACGAGGAGCTTGTGATTTTGGATATGCTGATGCCGGCACATTTGAAGGCGGATGAGCTGTTTTCTTCCCTTTGCTCCAGCGCACTGGACGCTGCGGCGGAATTTTTTAAATATGACGATGCCGGAGCGCTCTCCTGCTTTTTCAAGTCCCCTGTGGAGGGAGACGCCCGGCGGACGGAGACCATGGCAAAGCTTCTCCTGTCCAAACCACTGGTGGAAAAGGGCTTTGCCGCCTTCCGAAGAAAGGTGGCTGCCGATTACAACGAGCTTTTGAATATCTCGGATGAGTATTATATTCACCCGCAGCTCAGCGGGGAGCTGAAAAAGCTAAAGTATTGAAAAAAAAAGCACGAAAATAAAGAATGGATAATTATTCAGAAGCGGGGAGGTGAGTATAGATGTCAATTTGCGTAGCGCGGCAGCCGATTTTTGATACCAATTTGAATGTCTATGGATATGAACTGCTGTACCGTTCCAACGAGTCGAGCAAAAGCTATGACGGGACAGACCCGGATCAGGCCTCCTCGGAAACCATCATGCTCAGCCTGGATATCGGCGCAAGAAACCTGACTGGCAACAGGATGGCCTTTATTAATTTTACGGAAAATCTTTTACTAAATGAGGTCGCAACCATCCTCCCCAGGAACTTTTTGGTGGTTGAGATTCTCGAAACTGTGAATCCCAGTGAAGAGGTGCTCAATGCCTGTAATAGACTAAAAAAACAGGGCTACATTATTGCCTTGGACGATTATGACTATGCAGAGTCCAACTTAGAACTGCTCGAGCTTGCCGATATTGTCAAGATTGACTTTTTGAAATACAAAAGCATTGATGCGTTAAAAAAAGATGTTGAAAAAATCAGAGACAAGCTGCACAAAATCGGAAGACTCTCCAAAACCCATCTGCTTGCCGAAAAGGTTGAGACCCAGGAGGCCTACCAGACGGCGAAGGAAATCGGATTTTCTTATTTCCAGGGATATTTTTTCAGCAAGCCAGAGATTTTTGGAAGAAAAACGATTTATCCCATGCGTGTGAACCAGCTGCGGCTGATGAGAGACGCCATGGACCCAATGGTGGACTATAAAAGACTTGCGGAGACCATTGGGAACGACCCGGTTCTCTCCTACCGTATCCTCAGATTGGTTAACTCTGCCTATTACGGCCTTCGATATCGCCTGAGCAGCATTAAGCACGCTCTTGCGGTTCTGGGCATTGAAAATATCAAAAAATATGTGACACTGCTCACCATTGAGCAGATGACGGATGATAAGCCCGAAGAGCTCTGTCGAATGTCCCTGATCCGCGGGCATTTCCTTGAGTCCATTGCCCCTCTTGTGGGAATGAGAAAGGCCAAAAATGACCTGTTTCTTCTGGGGTTGTTCTCACTCATGGACATTATGACCGGTGTTTCCATGCAGGAGGTTGTGGAGCTGACTCAGCTCAGCGAGAACATTGCGGTTCCGCTTCTCACGGGAAAGGGGAAAAAGGCCGATATGCTGAGTCTGATTATCAGCTATGAGCAGGGCAGCTTCGACCAAACGGGCGAGATTGCCAAGAAATATGGCCTCCCCCTACAGGTTGTCCTAGAACTGTATCTGGACGCTGTCGAGTGGTCGGATGAGCTTTTCGACTATACCTACGCGACAAAGAAGAAATGAATGCGGGAAAACTTTCGCCTGTGAATAAAGACAGCGCTCGGCAATTTTCCGGGCGCTGTCTTTATGATAATCTAATGCTTTGAGCGGCAGGCGGGGGCTAAAGAGCCGCCACGGAATCCGTTTCAAAGATTCTTTCAATGTCGATAAGCTGCTTGATTTTTTCGCCGTCCTTGCCAATTGCCTTGAGATACTTGTTGTTCTCTGCAACGCTGCCCTGGGGCAGAGGTAGGATGTTTTCCGGCGCAAGCTGAACCACATCCTCGACGGAGTCTACAACGATGCCAATATACATATTCTCACTGCTGATCAGGACAATGCAGGTTCTCTCGGTGTATTCCGTTTCTTCAATGCCGAAGCGCAGGCGCATATCCACAACCGGAACGATGGTTCCGCGGATGTTCGTGATGCCGCGGACGTAGCGGGGGGCATTGGGAATCGGGGTCATGTACTGAATTCCGATAATTTCAGTGACATTCCCAATGTCGATTCCATACTCAACGTCATTAACGGAAAAAATCAAAAATTTTCCCTGAAGGTCAGCGTTATCAGAGAGAAGAAGTTCATCCATAGAAGGCTCATTCCTTTCAAATCACGCGGCGTTGCGCGCTTCAAGTATAGCACCGGAAAATGGGGCTGGGGTCTCGCCTCAAAGCATGATGTCAACAATGAGACCCTTGATATCGTCAATCTTCGTGATGATTTCGATGCGGTCTTTGTTTTCCGAGAGGATCTCCCGCGCCAACTCCTCCAGCTTTTCGTTAATTTTGCTGATGGTGGTGCAGATTTTAACTCTGCCACGGGGGTCGATGGTTCGTTCCTTCCGTGTGGAATAGCCGTTTGCCACCACCTCGGCAATCAATTCTGCAATCAAAGCCCTGTAGCGCTCCATTTCGCCGATGTCCGCCCGCTGCGCCAGCAGCAGACCTTGATCCTCAATCTTTACGGCCAGGGCGGCAACGCGTTCCTCGCAAAACTCTCGGGCGTAGCTGCCCATATGGTGGTGAAAGGAGCCCTCAGAGCCGGCGTTGTCGTTTTTTCGCAGGGTGATCAGGCCGTCGCCAATGGTGCGGGAAGGCGTTTCTAAGTTTTTTACTTTCATTCCAAACCTCCTCGCAGGCCTGTTTGCTTTGCCTTAGCTTATTAGCAGCATTCCAGCTCTACAGTCATGGACTTTCTGTGCTGCAAATCCAACTCGCGCCAGGTTTCGGCCATGGAACTCAGCATGGGAAGCAGGGCGTCTAGTCGGCTCAAATCTTTTTTCACGTTGGCAGTTCGCAGCTCATGAAGCATGAAGTCATAGATTCGAAGCAGGTCGTTGGACATCTCAACAGTCATATCCAGGCAGGAAATCAGCTCGCTGATGATGCTCTGGGATTTCAAAAGGTAGTGGTTGGTTGCCGAAATGTCCCGATTCTCTTCAAGAGAAATCTTGGCAAGCTTAATGTTTTTGATGCAAGCGTCATAAAGCATTGCAACGAGGGCAGCAGGGCTTGCAGTCATCACCTTTTGCCTCAAATATTCTTTTCTGGGGTCCTGTGCGTAAAGGGCCATGTCGCTTCCTCCAATGATATACTTTAATCAGACCTAATAAAACTTTCTTTAAGAGGAGAGCAGAGAGGAAAGCAATCCCATTTGCGAATTTAATTTTCCCATCGCCTGCTCCATGACGGAGAACTTCTCGTAATACCGCTCCGCCATCTTGTCCAGGCCGTCCTCCATGTCCTTAATTTTGTCCTCCAAGCCACTGAGCTTCTTGTCGGAGGTCTTTGTGGCGTTATCCAGGTTTTTGATGTAGCTGTTGACCCTATTTGTAACCTTACGCATCAGTCCATCGGCACCATTTCCGCTGCCGGCGAACATATTCATGACGGCGTCGGGGTTCTCCTCCAGTGCGCGGGTCAGAGCTTCCTCGTTTAGAATGATTTTGCCGCTGTCGGAGGTGTAGCGGCTACCAGTGGATAAACCCAGTGAGGCGGCGGTTTTGTCGGTTCCGCCCAGGGAGGAGAAAAAGCTGTTTTTGACCTCCTGCAGGAAGCCGCGCAAATCCTGGTTGTTGCGCAGAAGGCCGGTTTTGGCCTTTGTGTTCCAGGTTTCAATCTGGCTTTCGCTGAGCTCGTCCTCCTGCTCCGGGGTCAGGGGGGCGTATTTCTTGGACATGTCCTTTTCTGAAAGCTTGCCATTCAGCTTTTCAGTCAGCTCGTTATAGGCGGTAATGAAATTTTTGACCTTGTCTATGGTGGAGGACACGTCCCGGCTGACGGAAAACCGAATGGCGGGGCTGTCTACCTTTCCATCCTGAGGCTGCACGCTTGTTTTGGCCTTGAGGCTGTATTCGATGCCGTCAATCGCGAAGGTGTTGCTGTTGCGGGTAATTTCAACCCCGTCGATGGAGAGGACGGCATCGTTTCCCATTGTGCCGAAGCCCGCCTGATCCGTGCTGCCCGTGCCGATGCCAAAGGCGCTGTTTTCGCCGAAAGCATTGCCCGTGTGGTTTGCGATGGCGACACGGCTCTCTGCACCGCCGGCGTCGGCCTCAATGGAAAAGCCGTCGGTCAGGCGGCTGTATTTCATCGTGACGCCAGCCTTTTCGTTGGAGTTGACGGTGTTAATCATGTTCTGGAGCGTAGTGCTTTTGTCGAAGGAAAAGCGCTCGCCGTTGATGCTGAAGGAAACTTTTCCGCTCTGGTCAAATTCGAGCTTGTTCGCAAACTTCAAATCGCCGAGCTTTGTGGTATTGCTGTCGGAAATGCTCTTGCTGTCTGCCGAGATTTTTCCGGTGCTCGAAACGCTTGCGTTTTTTGCAAGCTCCTTGATATAGTCAACGGAATAGTTGCCGGTAAAGGCGCTGGTTCTGGCGGTGATGGAGACGGCGGCGGAATCTGTGCCCGCCGTAATGTCTGCCTTGAGGTTGTTATAGGCGGCGGAAACCACCATGCTGTCCTTGCCCAAGGCGCTGAGGAAATTATTCTTAAAGTCGTTCAGCAGGCCGCGCACTTCGCCCAAGGCGTCGCCAAACCACTCCTGTTTGGTTTTTTCTTGGGATTTTGCGTTGACCTTTGTCTGCTGGATGTTCAGCAGGTCTTTCACGATTTTATCGGTGTCAAGCTGGGAATAAAGGCCGGTTATTCTCGAAGTGCTGCTCTGTGTGGAACTGATCCCTGACATAAAAGCCCCCTCCTTTGACTGAAGTGCTATGTGATGGCCGCACCCGAAAGGGGCGGCGCAAAGTCGTCTGTCGATGGACAGGTCTGTGCCTTTGCACAGCTAGTCTCTATTAATATTATCGTTGTGAATCCATGAAACTTTAGGGTGGGCTTCTAATTTCCTTGAGAGAAAGACAGAAAAAATCCACAGCTCTTTCCAAAGAAAGGGTCGGAGACCTTAAAAAAGTCACGCGCACCGTCTCGATGCGCGTGGCCTTTATGCGTGGACATAGTATTTGACGCCGGAGAGCCTGCCGCTGCTGAAGGTGGAGCTGATGTAGGCATATTGGGTGTTTACCCTGCCGGCCTGGGCAACGGTTACGCCCCGGTTCGCGTCAAAATCACCGGTTTTCGAGGGGCAGACCACCTGGACGTGGCCGATGCCGCCGGCGTTTTTCCAGGCGGTGACGGCGGGATAACCCCGGTTTGCCTGGGCCTGTGCCTCCTTGGCGCCGACCTCTTTCCAGCCGTATTTTGCGCCGTTTTTGGAGAGCCAGTCGGCAACGCCGTTGGCGTCCAACTCCGTGGCGCCCTGGACATTGGGGTAATAGCGGGGCTCGCCGGTCTTGGAGTCCACATAATGGGGAATCTCTGTGCCCATGGCGCGGGACACATCCCAAACGAAGATGTTACAGTAGGTGTCGTTGCCAAATTTGTTTTGCTGATAGCGCCCGTTTGTCTCCACTTGGAACTGGGCGATGACCTCGTTTAAGCGCTTTGTGCTGCGGTTGCCCTCGCTGCTCTGAACTTTCGGGCTGACTGCCACCCAGGCGTTATAGGGCACGGCCTCGCTTCCGGCATAATTGAGACCCTCCACCGTGGAGTCGGAGCCTAGGGGCTGGGACTTGGCGGCATAGGCGTTAATCCGTGCCCCAGCCGGTAGGCTTGTGGTTTTTCCGGGGGCTGAGCCGGTGGCGGAGGAGAGCATGGCAGCCAGCATCTTTGGGTCTAATTCCCCTTCGCCGGAGAGGAAAAGAGAGAGCATATTCATGATTCCGGAGTCCATGTCCATGCCAAGGCCGCCTCCGCCGCCTGAGGCGCTGGGAGAGGGCGAGATGGAGGACTTCGTCTGCAGAAGGGTGGAGAGCAGCAGTGCAAAATCCCGCATCTCCATGCTGGAGTCGCCTTCATTTTTGTCTGTCTTGGTTGCGGCCTCCTTGGTCAGCCCTTCTAAAAGCTGTGTCAGCTTGCCAATTTCATTCATCCTTTAGCCTCCCTTCCGCCGCTTTGGAATAACTTACGTCCAGCTCATGGGCAAAGCAGATGAGCAGAGCTGCGATTTCATAGACCTCGGCGGGGATTTCTTCCCCGTAGATTTTTTCTTTGTTGTCCATATTGTACCATACCCTTTACGGATGTAAAACCTAAAATTAACCGGGATTCCGGCAACCGCCGTGCGCTGTGCTAAACCACTAGATTGATGCGCAGGCTGGTTTCCGGTTCCTCTTCTTCCATTAAAAGTGCGGGGGCGTTTGTCAGGCTCGTCCTCTGAACCAGGGTTCCCACCTTAAGGGACAGAATGCGGAAGCCTGCCCGGGACAGCGCCTGACTCAGGGCGGCAGTGCGCTCCCTTGCGAAGGCTGTTGTCTCCTCCCGCTGGCAGAGTAGCTCCAGGGAGACCCCTGAGGTGGAGAGCTTGATTTTTCCCTCCAGCCGACCCAGGTGCACGGTATCCAGGCCGACCACGACAACCAGGTCACTGCCGGGAGCGCCGATGGTTTTTTTTCGTCTTCGAAAGACAAACAGCTCTGCCGTCTCCCGCTTGCCCTGCCTCTGATAGGGCAGCTGCACATAGCCGGGAAAGGAGAGGCTCTGGGTGAAGCGGAGCAGGGAAGAGAGCTGGTCTGTCCCCGCGGATACCGGCTCCTTTCCAGAGGCCGGAAGATTGGCAACAAGGGTGGAGAGTAGGGCGATTTTTGCGGGGAGCTGGGCGAGGTTTGCCCGAATTTCCCCGCCGCCTGTGCCCTGAAGCTCCATGAAAAGGCTGGCCTCTAGGCTCTGCAGAGCCGTGGGGTCAAAAGCCTGAAGGCCACCGGGTCCAGCGTCCTCCGGGGAGGCGAGGGAGGGAAAAGCGCGGCTTAAAAGAGCGGAAAAGGCCTGCAGCGGGGCGGCATTTGCGCCGGAAGCCCGGCCTGCCTGACCGGAGAGTGAGGGGCTTTGATCCTCCTCGCCGGGAGCCGGCGCAAGCTGGGGGGTGGTGCCCGGCAGCGCGGGCCGTTCGCCCTCCGGGGACGCCGGCGCCTCCTGTGTGCCGGTGGGCTTTGTCAAAACCGCATCACCGCTGATGATAACGTCCGCCTCCGCGGTGGCGCCCTTGACAGCCTCGGCGTAGGTGTGCTCCACCTGGGGGGGAGCGGCCTTGTCGGAAGAAATTTGAGCGCCGGTGCCGCTTTTTGCGGGGTCGTCAGCGCCGGCTGAGGACTTCGGCGCAGCCTCCGGATTGCGGACGGCCTCCGTCAGGGTTTTTAGGAGGTTGGAAATCAAGACGTCCGTCTTTGCGTCCGGCGTCTGCAAAAGCGCGGAGAGGGCAAGACTCTCCGCTGTGGGCGGAAGTTTGTTGGCAGCGAGGAAAACGGCAAGCTCTGCTTCCAAACGTGGATAGGCGGCCACAAGATCTGCGATTCTGCCCTCCAGCTCGGCGGTCATGGAGACGCCGCTGCGCGCCATCACCTGCAGGATGGAGGGGGGGGAGCCTCCCGAGAGAGAGCCGGAGCCGGAGAGACTCGCATCAAAGACCTTTCCCACGCCGGGGCGCATGATCTCTAGGGGGCGCAACAAAATGCGATGGCCACTGTTTTCGTTGACCAGAAACTGCACCCTGTCCCCCTCAGCAATCGTTGAAAGCCCCTGAACGGAAGCGCGAATAATTGCGCCGCTGTCCAGCTTGAGGTTTGCCGATTTATCCGAAACAAAGATGACCGTTGCATAAAAACTGCCGCCTGCCTGGGGTGAAAACCGATCGACGATGCCCTCTGTCTGGCTGCTTTCGGGACCCAGGATAGGCTGGATGGATTCAGGGTTTAGGAAAATCTGCATCGTCTTTTCACCGCTTTCTAAGGAAACAGGGAATTTGGGGCTCTGTTGCCTATATTTTAAGAGAGAATCAAAATATATTTTACGTTATAGTTAATTTATCGGTAAAATGTGTCGAAATATTAGTTGTACCGTTTCATGTAACGGTTGTCGGGCGATTTGCGTCTGCACGGCAGCCGAACGAATAAAGGTTTTACAGGAGGAGATATTTTGCTGGATAAGCCCGAGGGAGTCGACCCAAGACTCATTGATGTTATTTGCGAAATCGGGAACATCGGTGCGGGAAATGCCGCGACAGCCCTGTCCGGAATGCTGGGACAGCGCATCGAAATGAGCGTTCCAAAGGTCGAGATTGTGCCCCTTTCAAAAATTCCCACCCTCTGCGGTTCTCCGGAGAGCCCTGTTGTGGGCGGCATGGTGGATATGACAGGGGACATGCTGGGACAAATTATGCTGATTCTCGGAATCCGTGAGGCCTATAACATGGCGGCCGCCGCCTTTGGGCGGGAGCCGGAGCTGGAAAACCCCGGCATTGAACATCTGACGGAGACGGACATGTCGGCCTTGAGCGAGATTGTCAACATCCTTGCCGGCTCCTATCTGTCGGCCATCGCCTCGATGACGGGATTTGTGACCATGCCCTCCATCCCCTATATGTCCGTGGATATGGCAGGCGCTCTTCTCAGTGTTGTTGCAATAGAGTGCGGGATGGAAGGAGATTCGGCCCTGTTTTTCGAAACGAAGTTTGTCGATGAAAAGGGCGGAACCGAGTGTTCATTTTTCTTGCTCCCTGACCGAACCTCTTATCAAAAATTGATGGATGCGCTGGGGGTAAGTCTATAAATGAGCACACACATTGTGGGCATTGCGGATATGAAAGTATCGAACAGCCCCGGTATTATCACAACAATCGGCTTGGGCTCTTGTGTGGGTGTAACCATGTATGACCCCACAACCCGGGTGGGCGGGCTGTTACACGTTCTGCTCCCCTCAAGCAACGGGGACGTCGCGGCAAACCCCGCGAAATATGCAGATACCGGCATTCCCGAGCTGTTGCGAAGAATGGTGGCTATGGGCGCCAGACGCAATGCAATCGTTGCAAAAATGGCAGGCGGAGCCAATATGTTCTCCGCGGTTGGCAGCAAGCCAAATATCTTTATGGTGGGGCAGAGGAACATTGAGATGTGTCTGGAAGTGCTCCGGAGAGAAGCGATTAAGCTGGCCCGCAGCGACACGGGTGGAAACCATGGGCGAACCATTGAGCTGGACATGGAAACCGGCCAGCTGAAGGTGAAAACCATTGGTCAGGGACAATCATACCTATAAAGCCCGGGCAGCTATTCCGGAAAAAAGGCTTGTGTGAGCCGAAAATATGAAAAAATGATTTAACATTTTTATCTGGAGGAAAAGGTAATGGCAAAAGTGCTTGTTGTAGACGATGCAGCGTTTATGAGAATTTCAATTAAAAACTATTTGACAAAGAATGGCTTTGAGGTGGTCGGTGAGGCCGAAAACGGTCTCGTCGCCATTGAAAAATACAAGGATCTGAAGCCGGACATTGTCACCATGGATATCACCATGCCCGAGATGAGCGGGCTGGACGCAATGAAGACCATTGTCGGCATGGACCCCACCGCCAAGGTTCTGATGGTTTCTGCCATGGGCCAGGAGGCCATCGTGCGGGATGCTGTGCTTTCCGGCGCCAAGGGTTTTATCGTCAAACCTTTTAAGGAAGAAGGCCTGGTCAACGCCTTGAGGAAATTAAGCTGAGAAAAAAATTCTCCAAAACATACAGACATGAAAAGCGGGTGAAAAAATGAGTGACGATTCCATGCTGGATATTTATCTATATGAAAACCAGCAGCTTCTTGAACAGCTGGAGGGGCTTCTGCTGGAAGCCGAAAAGGGAGATGCCCTGACCCCATCTCAGATTGATGAGGTTTTCCGTATCATGCACACGATAAAGGGCTCATCCTCCATGATGTCCTTTGACAACCTCTACAAGGCTTCACACTCGATTGAGGACCTATTTTCCCACCTTCGGGACGGCGAGGGCGGGAGCCCCGATCATTGGGGCGACATCTTCGACCTGGTTCTGGACGCGGTGGACTATATCAAGCTGGAGCTTCAAAAGCTTCAGGACGGCCGCGCGGCAGACGGTGACCCGGCGAGACTGATTGCGCGGATTCAAGCCAGCCTTCTGATACTCAAGGATGGGGGGCAGAAGGGGAAAACCGAGGAAAAGCCCGCCGATCAGGCCTCTTCCGCTGCCGAGGCGTTTGCCGACACACAGGCTTCCAATCTGCCTGTTTACAAGGTTAAGATGCAGTTTGAAGAGGACTGTCAGATGGAGCATGTCCGCTCCTTTGCCGTACTCAAGGCCTTTGAGAGCCTGTCCTCCCGGATTGTCAAGATTCCCGCGGACTTGGACACTGAGGAGGCCAGGGAAAACATTGCGGCAAACGGCTTCCTGATGTATGTGCAGACGGGAGAAAACCCCGATGACCTGAAGAAAGTTCTCAAGGAGACCATCTTCCTGAAAACCTCCAGCCTGATTCGTTTGGAGGAAGACAACGAGGATATCCCCGAAACGCTGCGCCCCGTCAAGGTTGCCGTTGAGACTGTGGCAGCGGATTCCCCGATGCCTGTCGCCCAGGAGATTGCTGTGAAGCAAAACTTCATCAGTGTCAACGTGAACAAGCTGGATAGCCTTTTGGACTTGGTTGGCGAGCTTGTGACAACAGAGGCGATGGTCACGAAAAACCCCGAGCTTGAGGGCATGCAGCTGGATGGCTTCGAGACCGCCGCCCGCCAGCTCCGCAGCCTGACGACAGAGCTTCAGGAAATCGTCATGTCCATGCGGATGCTGCCCCTTTCCACCATGTTCCACAAGATGCAGCGCCTGGTGCGTGACACCAGCAAAAAGCTCTCCAAGGAGATAAACCTCACCCTGATCGGCGAGGAGACCGAGGTGGACAAAAACATCATCGACAACCTGTCAGACCCCTTAATGCACCTGATTCGCAACTCTGTTGACCACGGAATTGAGGCTCCCGAGGAGCGCAGGAAGAAGGGCAAGCCTGAAAAGGGCAACATCACCCTTGAGGCGAAGAACGTGGGCGAGGATGTTATCATCATCGTTTCCGATGACGGAAAGGGTCTTGACCGCCAGCTCATTATTGAGAAATCAAGAGAACGCGGGCTTATAGACAAGGATGACAGCGAAATCAGCGATAAGGAGGCCTTCTCCTATATCTTCCTTCCCGGCTTCTCCACCAAGGAAGCGGTCACGGAATTTTCCGGCCGTGGCGTGGGCATGGACGTGGTGCGCAGATACATCGAAAAGCTCGGCGGCATTATCTCTGTCGAAAGCGAGAAGGATAAGGGAACAAGCTTCATCATCCGCATCCCCCTCACCCTCGCGATTGTTGACGGAATGCGCCTGACGGTGGGGCCCATTAGCTTCATTGCACCCATGGCCTCCATTCGGGAAGCCTTTGTGCCGGATACCAGCAAGGTATTCTCGGACCCCGAGGGCAACGAGATGATTATGATTCGCGGCGAATGCTACCCGATTTTGCGGCTCAACCAGTTCTTCAACATTGAGTCTGAGGCCGAGAATATTGAGGACGGCATCCTGGTCATGATTGAATCGGGTTCCCGCGCCTTCTGTGTCCTGGTTGACCGGCTTTTGGGTGAGCAACAGGTTGTTGTTAAGCCCCTTCCGGAATATATCCAGAAAAGCGTCGGCACGCTGGATGGAATCTCGGGCTGCACAATTCTGGGCGATGGAAGAATTAGCCTGATAATGAATGTGAACAACCTATTCCGCGCGGATAAGTGAGAAAAACGGGTCTTGCCGAAGGCAAGACCCATTTTGTGAATATTACACGAACAACAAGAGGTAGGTTCCGTTATATTTACCAGTACAAGAAGCTGGTGATTTCCTTAAAATTAGCCCAAAAAGTGCGGGTCTCATTTAGCAAATATCGACATAAATTGACAAAAAGTTTTTTTGTAATAGACAAGGCTTGAAGATTATGCTAAATTTATTGACAGAAGGAATAAAGGGAGGGGGCGGTACAAATTGTGGGACAGGCTTTTTTCAACGGTGGACGGTCTTGGGCAAGGTCTTTATGCATCTGCACGAAGAAACGAAGTAATTTTGAACAATATTGCCAATAGTGACACCCCTGGATTCAAGACTTCCCAGGTTCGTTTTGAGGACATTTTGGCCTCTGTTGTCTCCGGTGGAGACAATATTGGGCTGAAAACAAGCCGAGACAGGCATGTCGGTGGTCTGCCCACAAAGCTCTCTGAGGTGGAACCCCAGGTCGTTCAGGACGACAGCACCTCCTACCGAATGGATGGGAACAATGTGGACATCGAAAGCCAGATGGTCGGTTTGGCGCAAAACAGCTTGAGCTATTACACCATGGTCAATAAGCTCAATTCCGAATTCACCAAGCTGAACATGGCCATCAAGGGATAGGCCGAAACAGCCGCACAGCATACGTAGCAAATGACCCCCCTACACGAGCGAACGGAATCAATTTGTTCGATGTCTGAAAAAAAGCAAACCTGTTGAAAAGCAGGGACGCAAAGCCACGGGTCTAAGGTGTTTTTACTATGACAGCCGGTTGCCAAGTGCTTCGAATATGAGCAAAAGTCGAAAAATGTCGAACACCAAGGTTTTGGCGGATCGGCTGCTCAGAGATTTGAAAATCACTTAGGCAACTAAGTGGTTTTTTGTTTTTTCATTTATTAAAGAAACGAGGTGATAGACTTGGGCTTTTTGAGCTCCCTGGAAATCAGCGCCTCCGGCCTTTCCGCGCAGCGCCTCCGGATGGACGTGATTTCTGAAAACATTGCAAATATTGACACGGTAGAAACCGAGGACGGTGGCCCTTACCGCAGAAGGTATGTGGTTTTCCGTGAGAGAGAGAGCGGCCAAAACTTCGCTTCCCAGCTAGAGAGCGCAAGGGAGCAGAACAAGGGCGGCGTTCGGGTGCAGAGCATCGGCGAGGATCAGTCTGACTTCAGGCTAGAGTATGACCCCACCCATCCCAACGCAAACGAGGCCGGCTATGTAGAAAAACCAAACGTTGACCTGGCACAGGAGATGGTCGATATGCTCTCTGCCTATCGCTCCTATGAGGCCAATGTCACAGCCTTCAACGCCACAAAGGACATGGCCGTCAAGGCACTTGAAATCGGAAGCTAAATCCGGGAGGAATGAAACAAAATGAATAACATTTCCATGTTGACCGCCCTGGGAGGGCAGCTTCCCTCCCTTTCCCCACGCCAAGGCAGCGCGGCAGGCGAGGACTTTTCCAACATCCTCAGTGAGGCAATGCAGCTGACAGAACAGACCGACAAGCAGGACAAGGGCTCCGCCCTAGCACTCCTGACCGGCGAGGCAGACGACATTGCAGGGGTCATGGTAGACGCCCAAAAATCACAAATTTCCCTGAGCCTGACCGTGCAGCTGCGCAACAAGCTGATGGAAAGCTACCAAGAAATTATGAACATGCAGGTTTAATTTTTTTGTCTTCTTTTTTTGACCTGAGGGCAAAATACACCCAATTTCGTTCTTCTGGTTATTATATCGGCAGCTTCGAAAGATACTTTAGCAAAAAACAATAATTTTTTCAAAAAAGTTTTTTGAAAGAAAGGCCTGGAATCGAAATGCAAGACATCTTTACCGCCCTAGGCGGACTGGCCGCCATCTGCTTTGTGCTCTTTGCCGCGTATTACGCCACACGATTCACAGCGGCCAGGGCGAGGCCAAACTTGGGGAACCGCCGGGGAATCAGGCTTCTGGATCGCTTTGCACTGGCGCGGGACAAGATGATTCTTTTAGTCGAGGTGGGGGGAACGGTTTACATGCTGGGCGTTACGAACCAATCGATTAACCTGATAGACACGGTGGAGCTTCCGGAGCTTTCCGAAGAGGAAATGCGAAAAGGCACGGCTGCTGAAACCTTTTCACAGCTTTTTGATAAGCTGCGCCGCCCCGGAGAGAAATAGCCCGCCTCCCCAACGAACGTATGTGAAAGGAATGTCCTTTTTTATGGCAAAGCGAACGCAAAAGCGAATGTTTACAAGCCTTCTGGCTGCGGGGCTGGGTTTGGGGCTGAGCACTGGCGCCCACGCCGCTGCCGACGATGTGGTCAATGCGATTTTCGGTCAGAACGCAAACACTCTGGATATTATCCTGCTGATGACGGCAATCATGCTCATCCCCTCGCTGCTGATTTGCCTGACCAGCTTTACCCGCTCCATCATCGTTTTGTCCT
>CAYXNK010000026.1:0-6585 GCA_964466395.1 uncultured Oscillospiraceae bacterium
TGCTCTGGACGGCATTGCCCTGATTGCAAACCAGAAGAATCCCACTACCGGCCTCACCAAGGAGCAGGCTCGGGATATCTTCACCGGAGCGCTTGCAAACTGGAGTGATATCGAATCATGAAGGATTTCAAGGAATGGGCAATGAAGCTTGTGTTCCTACTCTCGGCCCTGGTCTCTATCCTGGCGGTGGCCCTGATATGCTTTTTCCTGATTTCCCAAGGGCTTCCGGCCATTTTCAAAATTGGAGCGGGCGAATTCCTTCTGGGGAAGGCTTGGTCCCCCACCGACATTCCCCCGGATTTCGGCATCCTCTCGTTTATTTTGGGAAGCCTTTACGTAACGGCGGGCGCAATTCTGATTGGCGTGCCCATCGGAATTTTTACCGCCGCCTTCCTGGCGTTTTCCTGCCCGCCCCGGATCTACGCCGTGATGAAGCCGGCCCTGAACCTTCTGGCAGGCATTCCCTCGGTGGTCTATGGCTTCTTCGGTATGGCGGCCATTGTGCCTCTGACGGGCAATAGTATGCTTTCCGCCAGCATTCTTTTGGGAATCATGATTCTGCCCACCATTATCGGCCTTGCCGAGAGCGCCCTGCGCGCGGTTCCCCCCTCGTATTACGAGGGGGCATTGGCCTTGGGTGCGGGGCATTACCGCAGTGTCTATTTTGTGAGCCTGCCCGCAGCCAGCTCTGGTATTTTGGCGGCGGTTGTCCTGGGAATCGGCCGGGCAATCGGCGAGACCATGGCGGTCATTATGGTGGCGGGAAACCAACCGAGAATGCCCATATCGCTCTTAAGTGGCGTTCGCACGATGACGGCCAACATCGTCATGGAGATGAGCTACGCAGCGGAGCTTCACCGGGAGGCCCTGATTTCCACGGGCCTTGTGCTCTTTGTCTTTATTCTGCTGATTAACCTGAGCTTTTCGGCCCTGAAAAGGAGGCGTGAAGATTGAAAACCTCCCGAAACAAAGCATCAGAGAGCGTTATGGGCTTTCTCACCTGGGGCGCGGCCATTCTGACCTTCAGCATCCTATTTTTCCTCATTAGCTTTATCTTATATAAGGGCCTGCCCTACCTCAAGCCCTCCCTTTTCTCCCTGCACTACAACAGCGAAAACGTCTCTCTGCTCCCGGCCATGATTTCAACCCTGTACATGACCCTTTTTGCTCTTCTGCTTTCCGTGCCTCTGGGCGTCTCCACCGCCATTTACCTGGTGGAATACGCCAAGCGGGGAAATCGGCTGGTAAACCTGATTCGCCTCACAACCGAGACCCTGGCGGGGATTCCTTCTATTGTCTACGGCCTGTTCGGCATGCTGTTTTTCGTCACTGCCCTGGGATGGGGCAATTCCGTTCTGGCAGGTGCCTTTACTCTGGGTATTATGATTCTTCCTTTAATTATCCGGTCTTCCGAGGAGGCTCTAAAAGCCGTTTCCGACACCTATCGGGAGGGCTCCTTCGGCCTTGGGGCGGGAAAGCTGCGGACGGTTGTCAAGATTGTTTTGCCGTCTGCCATGCCGGGGATTTTATCCGGCATTATTCTGGCTGTTGGCCGCATTGTGGGCGAGACGGCCGCCCTTATCTATACTGCCGGAACCGTGGCGCAAATTCCCGTAACCCCCATGCAGTCTGCCCGCACCCTCTCGGTGCACATGTACGCCCTTTCGGGCGAGGGTCTGCACATCGGCGAGGGCTATGCAACGGCGGTGGTTCTGTTGGCTATGGTAGTTTTGATTAACGCACTTTCCGCAGGTATTGCAAAAAGACTTGGAGGCAAAACATGACTTGCTTTGACGTTGATAACTTAGACTTATATTATGGCGACTTTCAAGCCCTTAAAAACGTGAATATCGCCATCGGTCAGGGGGAGATTACCGCCTTCATCGGCCCCTCAGGCTGCGGAAAGTCCACCCTGCTCAAGAGCTTAAACCGCATGAACGACCTGGTGGAGGGCTGTCGGATTACCGGGAAGGTTACCCTCTTCGGCGAGGACATTTACAGCGGCATCGACGTAAACCTTCTGCGCAAGCGGGTTGGAATGGTGTTTCAAAAGCCCAATCCCTTTCCCATGAGCATCTATGATAACATCGCATTTGGCCCCCGCACACACGGCGTCAAGGGCAGGTATGAGCTGGATAAGATTGTGGAGCAATCCTTAAAGGGCGCTGCCATATGGGACGAGGTGAAAGACCGCTTAAAGAAGTCCGCCCTGGGTCTCTCTGGCGGACAGCAACAAAGGCTCTGCATCGCCCGCGCCCTGGCTGTTTCCCCCGAGGTTTTGCTCATGGACGAGCCCACCAGCGCCTTAGACCCCATTTCCACAGGAAAAATAGAAGAACTTCTGCTGACTTTGCGGGAGGAGTATAGTATAATCATTGTAACCCACAACATGCAGCAAGCAGCGAGAATCAGTGATAAGACCGCCTTCTTCCTGCTGGGCGAGCTTGTGGAATACGGCGAGACCGATATGATATTTGCCTTACCTCGGGATAGGCGAACTGAAGACTACATTACCGGGAGGTTTGGATGATGCGCAGCCGCTTTGACGAACAACTTTCAATCTTAAACATCTCCTTAATCGAGATGGGCGCCCTGGTGGAGCAGGCCATCGCCTTAGCCACCAAGGCCTTTGTGGAGCAGGATGTAAACCTTGCCAAACAGGTTTTGGAAAATGACGATACGGTTGACGACAAGGAAAAGGATATCGAAAGCCAGTGTCTAAAGCTCCTTTTAAGCCAGCAACCCGTGGCGCGGGATTTGCGCCAGATTTCAACGGCGCTGAAAATCATCACCGACATGGAGCGCATTGGAGACCAGGCGGCGGACATCTCGGAAATCTGCATCTACCTTGCCGCCTATCCCCATATCAGCGAGGGAGATTTAATCCCAGATATGGCGCGTGCCACCATTAAGATGGTCACAGAGAGCATTGACGCCTATGTAAAAAAGGATTTGGAGATTGCCCGGGCGGTTATCAATTACGACGATGTAGTGGACGCCCTGTTCTTACAGGTGAAAAGCAGGCTGATTTCCCTTGTCCATGAAAACGTGAGCTTTGGCGAGCAGGCCTTTGACCTGCTGCAGATTGCCAAGTATTACGAGCGCATCGGCGACCACGCGGTCAATATCGCCGAGTGGGTGATTTTTTGTATCACGGGAATGCACAAGGAAACAAAGGTGTTGTAAGAGGTGAAGGTAGTATGCATAGGGTTTTTGTGGTTGAGGACGACGACGAGATTCGAGAGATGCTGCTCTATGCCCTAAACGCCGCAGGCTTTGCGGCGGAGGGCTTTGAGCGGGCAGACCTTCTGTTTCCCGCCCTGGAGAAGACCTCCCCTGCCCTGCTGCTTTTGGACATTATGCTGCCCGGCACAGACGGGCTTTCCGTCCTGAAGGGCCTGCGACAGATGGAGGCGCACCGTAACCTCGCCGTGATTATGCTCACCGCCAAAGGCAGTGAAATTGACAGAATTAAGGGGCTTGATTTGGGGGCGGACGACTACATTACAAAGCCCTTTTCTGTGATGGAAGTCATCTCCCGCATTAAGGCCGTTTTGCGCCGAACTGCCACCGCGGACGAGGAGCAGAATACCCTTGTCTGCGGAGATATCTGTTTGAACCCGGCAAAGCGCCGGGTAATGGTAGCCCAGCAGGAGATTAACCTGACCTTTAAGGAATTTGAGCTTCTGCAAAATCTTATGCTCAATGAGGGCATTGTGCTCAGCCGCGACCGCATTTTGGACAGCGTTTGGGATTTTGATTTCTCCGGCGAGAGCCGGACGGTGGATATGCACATCAAGTCCCTGCGCCAAAAGCTGGGAGACAGCGGAAGCGCCATCAAAACCGTACGAAACGTCGGTTATAAGATTGGGGATTAGGCATGAAAAAACGGATTTTTGTCAGTATGCTCCTCCTTGTATCCTTTGCGGTGTTGCTGGTTACGGCTGTGCTGAGCTTTGTGTTTTACAACCAGTTTGCTGCACAAATTCGTTATGACCTGCGGAGCCAGGCGCAGCTTTTTGCAAACGACGACCAGGAAAGTGCACTACAGGAGTTGGGCAGCTATCTGCCCGGGGACCTGCGTTTTACCCTTGTGCTGCCAGGGGGACAGGTGGCATTTGACAACTATGCCAGTGCCACGGAAATGGAGCCTCATCTCTCTCGCGAGGAAATTCAGGAGGCCTTCCAGACCGGCGTCGGCGAAAGCCGCCGGTTTTCAGATACCCTGGAAACTGAAATCTACTATTACGCTCTGCGCCTGACGGACGGCTCCGTTCTGCGTGTTGCGAAAACCAGCGGAAGCATTTGGCGACTTTATTCCAAGTCCCTGCCCCTTGTGAGCCTTGCGGCCTTTATTACGGTTCTGCTGGCCTATTTCCTTGCGGGGCGGCAGACCCGTCGTGTGGTTGCGCCGATTCGAAACCTGGCCTTTGGCCAAGGGGAAACAGCCCTCTATGACGAGTTTGCTCCCTTTGTGCATACCCTGGAAAGCCACCGGCGGGAGCTAGCGAAAAGCCACGCGGAGCTGGAAGGTCACTCCAGCACCATCAGCGCGCTGATGGACAATATGCAAGAGGGCGTCGTACTACTGGATCAGCGTGGGCAGGTGCTCTCCTTGAATAAGACGGCTGCCGCCATCTTTGGGCCAGGCGACAGGTCAGAGACACAGAGCGTCTTTGCCCTTTTGCGGGACGCGGATTTTATTGACCGGATTCAGAAGGCACTTGCAGGAGAGCGCGGCGAGATGAGCCTTGAAAGATCCGGCAGGCTCTTCCGGATCTTTATCAGTCCTGTGGCCAACATGGGCATTGTGGTTCTGTTTCTGGATGTGACAGAGAGCGCCCAGGCGGAGAAAATTCGCCGTGAGTTTTCCGCCAACGTCTCCCACGAGCTAAAAACGCCACTCACCAGTATTTACGGTACGGCGGAAATGCTCTGTGAAAATCTGGTGCAAGAGACGGATAAGCCCGGATTTTATCGCAGAATTGTTCAGGAGACTTCCCGGCTGATTGCTCTGGTTGAGGATATCATCATGCTTTCTGAGCTGGACGAGGGCAAGGTCGAGCAGACGAAAGAGCCTGTGAATCTTGCCGCCGTCGCCCGGGAGTGTGCGGAAAGCCTTTTGGATAAGGCGGCGGAGTTTGAGGTCTCCTTCCTTATTTCCGGCAACGGGACGGTTCTGACCTCCCGTTCGATGATGTATGAGCTATTTTTCAACCTTTTGGACAACGGCGTTAAGTATAATAGGCCCGGCGGCTCTGTCTCGGTTTCGATTGCAGAGCAGGAGGGACAGGTTAAAGCAACGGTGACGGACACCGGCATCGGTATTTCCCCGGAGGATCGGGTGCGGATTTTTGAGCGCTTTTATCGAGTGGACAGGTCGCGCTCCAAAAAGTCCGGCGGCACCGGCCTGGGACTCGCAATTGTCAAGCATATCATCCTCTCCCAAGGGGGCAAAATTACAGTGGACAGTAGACTGGGCGAGGGTACAGTCTTTACCCTCCAGTTTGACGCCGCCCCTATTTAACCGAAAAAAAGCAAGCGTATCGTTCAAAATGAACGATACGCTTGCTTTTTTTATAACGAGATGGGCTTAGCCCTTAATCATGCCGAGAACGATAAAGTTCAGGATGAAGAGAGCGGTGGAGACCCAGAGAATCGGATGAACTTCCTTTGCACGGCCACGGATGGCCTTGACAAGGCAGTGGAAGATGAAGCCTGCTGCAATACCATAGGAGATGCTGTAGCAGAGCGCCATAAATACGGTTGCGAAGAAGGCGGGAATTGCTTCGTCCAAATCTGTCCACTTGATGTCCGCGAAGCTTGCCATCATCATGATACCCACGAGAATCAGAGCGGGAGCCGTTGCCTGGGCAGGCACGATGCCGATGACGGGAGCCAGGAAGATGGAGAGCAGGAACATAAAGGAGACAACAACAGAGGTCAGACCGGTACGTCCGCCGGCGCCAATGCCTGCTGCGCTTTCCACGTAGGTTGTGGTGTTGGAGGTGCCGAAGAAGGCGCCGACAGAGGTTGCGATGGAGTCTGCAAACAGAGCCTTGTCCATCTTGGACTTGAAGCCGGAGGAGGTCTCCAGGGACTTCATATCCTCATCGCTGAAGATGCCGGTGCGTCTGCCGGTTCCGATGAAGGTTCCGATGGTGTCAAAGGTGTCAGACAGACTGAAGGCGAAGATGGTCATTAAAACTAGCGGAATCTTGGCTGGGTCTGAGAACAGACTGCCCATGCCTTCCGCGCCAAAGGCGGCGCCGATGGTAGTGCCCAGCTCGGCAAAGGACTTTCCAAGGCCGGTTGCGATGCCGACGTTTTCAAGGCTTACAACGCCGAAGGGGATGCCGATAATCGTGGAGGCGATGATGCTGATGAAAACAGCGCCGGGAACCTTCAGGATTACGAGAACAGCCATGAGCACAAGGGCTACGACCGCAAAGATGATGGGAGCTGTGTTAAACTCGACCAGAGCCGGAATGATGCCGCTGTTTGCCACGATGGTGGTGGTTTCAACAGCGCCGTCGCCCAGAGCGATGTAGCTGCCGGGGTCAGCTGTAAAGTTTAAAAGGCCGG
>CAYXNK010000026.1:6595-17405 GCA_964466395.1 uncultured Oscillospiraceae bacterium
CTTAACGCCGATATAGGCAATGAAAATACCAATGCCGCCGCCGATTGCGCTTTGGAGACTCTCGGGGATGGCCTTGATGATCAGCTTGCGAACCTTGGTGATTGTAATCAGGATGTTGATAACGCCGCAGAGGAAAACCATGGCCAGTCCCTCCTGCCAGCTAAAGCCCAGGGCAAAGCACACGGTGTAGGTGAAGAAGGCATTTAAGCCCATGCCGGGCGCCTGTGCATAGGGAACGTTTGCAAAAAGTCCCATGACAAGTGTGCCAGCGACGGACGCGAAAATTGTTGCGAGAAATACTGCGCCATAGGGAATGCCGGTCATTGAAAGCATGGCCGGGTTGACAAACAGAATGTATGCCATTGCGAAAAAGGTGGTGAGACCTGCCACAATCTCAGTTGATGCTTTGGTTCCGTTTTCTTTCAGCTTAAAAAGCTTGTCCATAATAGAATAAAACTCCTCTCCGAATTAAAACATTAGAACATAATCCTCTTGTGCTACGGGCATTCTCCACTTAACTGGAGACACGCACATTCATTTTGACCCGAAAGCGGTGAAAAATGAGTCCTGCTGCAACTGGGCCTTTCAGAAATGGACGATCTTGTTTTCCCTCGACATCACAACCCTTTTTGTATTCAATTTTTTCTTGTGTCAACCGCAGTGCCTTAGTCTGTCAGAAAAAAAACACTACGGGAGTGATTATATCATCAGATGTAATATTTGGGAATAGTGATTTGCGAAACGTGTAAAACTTTAGTGAAACCTTAAAAATTAAGAGACATTTCAGGGAGAATGATATGAAATACGTAAGAAGTCCAATCGTAAAGACATAGAAGAAAAGCAAAACAACTTAGGAAGGCATAAACAGCAAAGCGCATGAATGGGTCGGTCCCTCCGGCTTTTTTAAAGAAAACAGCGGCATCCTCTGAGAGCTCAAACACGAAAACTCCACAAAGTTTTTCTTTTTTATTTCTTTGAAATCTGGTATTTGGATGATGTGTATTAAACTTACCACGGATTTAACCATATCTTTAGAAATTCACCTATTGTCCACGCACGCCTTGATTATGATAAAATAGATATAATAAGTTTGCCTGAATTTTGGTATATCAGCTTGCAGAAAGGTTCGTTTTATGGAAAATTCGGATTACATGCCCCAGCACGTCTGCTCTCATTGTAAGGACGAAAGGCTGTGCGCAACTGCGATTCCGGTGTTCGGCACCCTTACCGAGGAGTTGCAGAAGAGTCTGGTTCTGCATTCCATGCAGAGCGTCAGGACAAAGGGAAGCTTTTTGTTTCAGGTTGGCGATGAGCTGGATTCTGTCCTCATCATCCGAAAGGGGCGCGTCAAGCTCTGTAGGTACGACGTTAACGGAAATGAATATATTCTGGATATTCTCCACGATGGCGACGCCATCTGGGAGCCCCTTTTTTTAGAGCGTCCCATCTTCCCCTATTCTGCCGTCTGCCTCTCAAAGGTGGAGCTGTGCGAGATTAAAAAAAGCGCCTTTATGCAGCTAATTACCAGTCGTCCGGATACTGCCATGAACCTGATTTCCATCCTCGCGCTCCGGCTTCGGGACGCCAATGAAAAGGCGCTGCTGCTTTCCATGTATGATCCTAAAGTTCGGCTGGCGGGCTTTTTACTGGATCGGGACATCCGCTGTGTGGGTCCTGAGATTAAGCTCAAACTGGATGATATTGCCGCCAGCATCGGCCTACGCCCGGAAACCGTGAGTCGGAACATGAGCCAGTTTGCAAAGGCTGGCTACATCAAACGTCTGGGACATGGAAAGATTATCGTCACAGACCGGGCGGGACTCAAGGAGATTTATGAGTCGGGCCAGGCCTAAACTTGATTATAATCAATGAAAAGAAGCAGGATTGGGTCTATTCTGAATGTATCAGAAAGGGTGATTCGTATGTTGCAAGGCGCAATCCATTCCACCGAGTCTTTTGGCTCCGTTGACGGGCCGGGACTGCGGTTTCTCATTTTCTTGAAAGGCTGCCACCTGCGCTGCCGCTATTGCCACAATCCGGACAGCTGGAACCCCCAGTCGGACGATATGCGCACGGCGGACGCGCTCCTTGACCAGGCCGAGCGCTATCGCAGCTATTGGGGCCGTGACGGCGGAATTACAGTCAGTGGTGGGGAGCCTCTCCTGCAAATTGATTTTCTCCTTGAGCTGTTTCAAAAGGCCAAGGCACGCGGCATCCACACAGTCTTAGACACCGCCGGTCAGCCCTTCACCCGGGACGAACCTTTCTTTTCAAAGTTTCGTGCGTTAATGGACTGCACCGACCTACTGCTCATGGACTTAAAGCACATTGATTCTGTCGAGCACAAAAAGCTTACCGGACAGCCCAACGAGAACATTCTCAACCTATTCCGCTATCTATCAGAGACCAATCAGCCCGTGTGGCTGCGCTATGTTCTGGTTCCGGGCATTACGGACAGTGAGGCCCGGCTGCGGGAGACCCGGGAATTCATTGCAACACTACGCAACATAGAAAAAGTTGACGTACTCCCCTATCACGCCATGGGAGCATACAAATGGGAAGCCCTGGGCATTCCCTACTCCCTGACAGACGTGTTGCCTCCCACAGCCGAAAGCGTGGAGCAGGCCGGACGAATTCTCCGTGGAGAGGCAGAATCAGCCAATGACGCCCGGGACGGTTCTGATTCTTGACCGTGGTCAAGGAAATTTCAGCTCGGCTGTGTTAATATTAAGATATTACATTAAAAATAAATACCAAGCTGTCACAGGAAAGGAGCTGCACCATTGAAACAGGAGTGGAGAAATTTTAAAGGCTCGCATTGGACGACTGATATCAATGTGAGAGATTTTATTCAAGATAACTATACCCAACACGAGGGGGACGAGGGTTTTCTCGAAGCCCCTACCCAAGCAACCTGCAAGCTCTGGGCAAGAGTCCAGGAGCTGCAAAAGCAGGAGCGGGAGCAGGGCGGCGTTTTGAATATGGAGACAAAGATTGTCTCCGGCATCACGGCCTATCCCCCGGCCTATATTGATCATGAAAACAAGGATTTGGAAAAGGTGGTTGGTCTCCAGACCGACAAGCCCCTAAAGCGTGCCTTCATGCCCTATGGCGGCATCAAAAGTGCCGAGGACGCCTGCAAAAACTATGGCTACACCCCTGACCCCGAACTCCACAAAATTTTTACCGAATACCACAAGACCCACAATCAAGGCGTTTTTGACGCCTATACCCCTGAAATGCGCACAGCCCGCAGCAATAAAATCATTACAGGCTTGCCTGACACCTATGGGCGCGGCCGCATTGTCGGCGATTACCGCCGGGTAGCGCTCTATGGCATCGACTTCCTGGTGGAACAGAAGAAAAACGATCTGGCACACTGCGGCTGTGGCATTATGACAGACGATATCATCCGCCAGCGGGAGGAGATTTCCGAGCAAATCCGCGCACTCAAGCAGATGCAGGAGATGGCAGCGGGCTATGGTTTTGACATTTCCCGCCCCGCCGCCAACACCCGGGAAGCCGTCCAGTGGCTCTATTTCGGCTATCTTGCTGCCATCCGTAGCCAGAACGGCGCTGCCATGAGCGTGGGTCGGGTCTCCACCTTCCTGGATATTTACATAGAGCGTGACATGAGAGAAGGAACCCTGACAGAAACCGAGGCGCAAGAGCTCATCGACCATCTGGTGCTCAAACTTCGCATGGTGAAGTTTGCCCGCCCCGAGGCCTATAACCAGCTCTTCTCCGGCGACCCCGTTTGGGCAACCCTTGAGACCGGTGGCATCGGGTTGGATGGTCGCCACATGGTGACAAAAAACGACTACCGCTTCCTGCACACCCTCGTCAACATGGGCCCTGCCCCCGAGCCGAACCTGACGGTTCTCTATTCCTCCAAGCTCCCCGAAAGCTATAAGAAATATGCAGCCTACATCTCCGTCAAGACCAGCTCAATTCAGTATGAAAACGACGATGTGATGCGCCCGATCTGGGGGGACGATTACAGCATTTGCTGCTGCGTCTCCGCCACTCAGACGGGCAAGGAGATGCAGTTCTTCGGTGCGCGGGCAAACCTGGCCAAATGCCTGCTCTACGCAATCAACGGCGGCGTGGACGAAAAGACCGGCGTACAGGTTGGCCCCGCCTATCAGGGCGTCAACTCTGTTGTTCTCGATTATGAGGACGTAATGAAGAAATATGACCTCATGATGGACTGGTTAGCCGGACTCTATGTGAACACATTGAACCTAATTCAGTACATGCACGACAAATACTACTACGAGGCCGCCGAGATGGCGCTGATTGACACCGACGTCCGGCGCACCTTTGCCACCGGCATTGCGGGCTTCTCCCACGTGGTGGACTCTCTCTCAGCAATTAAATACGCCAAGGTGACGCCTGTCCGCAACGGGCGGGGCGTGGCCATGGACTTTAAAATTGAGGGCGACTTCCCTCGCTACGGAAACGACGACGACAGAGCAGACGACATTGCCGTGTGGCTGCTCAAGTCCTTTATGAACAAGCTCAAAAAGCACCACACCTATCGGGATTCCGAACCCACCACCTCGGTGCTCACAATTACCTCTAACGTGGTTTACGGCAAGAGCACCGGCACTCTGCCCGATGGCAGACCCGCCTGGACGCCTCTGGCTCCCGGGGCGAACCCCTCCTACGGCGCGGAGAAAAACGGGCTTCTGGCCTCCTTGAACTCCGTTGCGAAGCTCCCCTATGAATACGCACTGGACGGCATTTCCAATACGCAGTCCATCAGCCCCGGCGCCCTGGGTCACACGGAGAGCGAGCAGTCAGACACCTTGGTTCGTGTCCTTGACGGCTATTTCGACCGGGGCGCACACCACCTCAACGTCAACGTCTTCGGCGTGGAAAAGCTGAAGGACGCCATGGAGCACCCCGAAAAACCCGAATATGCAAACTTCACCATCCGGGTATCGGGCTACGCCGTCAAGTTTATCGACCTAACTCGTGAGCAGCAGCTGGACGTCATCTCTCGCACCTGCCACGGCAACATGTAATTCCAATCAGCAAACAAACAGCCCCGCAAATTGGCTCAAAAAGCCGGTCTGCGGGGCTGTTTTCTGGATTGCATGTGATTTTATCGACACAGAGAGTTTTTGAATTTATGGTTATTAAAGATCAAAACTGCCGTCCGTTTTTTTGTAATCTTTGGAGTCATAAATAATGACTTGCGCGCCGCCATTCCCTTTTGCGATGTAAAGGGCATCGTCTGCTTGTTTAAACAAGATTTCGTAAGGGGTTGGCTCTTTCAATTCTGCGATGCCAACACTGATATCCACCGGGAACGCTTGAATCGATTCTCTGATGCGATTCACCAACCGTTGACATTTCGAGCGGGCAAAATCCACAGACGGAATATCATGCAGATATACGCAAAACTCATCCCCGCCAATGCGCCCGATGATATCACTTTGCCGGAATGTGAGATTTAGGGCGCTGCTGATATTTTTGAGTGCTTCGTCTCCCACTAAATGTCCATAGGTATCATTGATTTCCTTAAAGTTGTCGCAATCAAGAATTAGAAAGGCATCTGTCTTTCCGGCTTCCTTGCTACTGATGCTTTTCATAACAGCTTCTTTTGTGGTGGCCGCATTATATAGACCGGTGAGCCCATCCAGCTGCGATTTGGCAATCAATTGCTCCTTTTCGTTTTCTTCTTCGCTGATATCCACCAGTTTTCCAATGACAGAATGGATTCTTCCGAGCCCATCCCGCAGGCAGGAAAACAGAACCAGAAACGTACCGACACCTCCGCTATTGAGCGGCAATTTTATAGTGTAAGAATTTTCCTCATAGCTTTCACCGCTCAGCTCTTTCATCGAACGTTTGAGCAAGCCTTTTATTTCGTTTTCGTTATTTTCAATATCTATTATCTCATGCAGCTTTTCCGCTACCCCCAAACGATCGGTTTTTATTTGGTATTCAAATAGATACTCATTTGATAATTGGGATAAAAGCCGATATCTTCTATTCTCCATCTTATATTGATTATTTGCCCGAATCCTTAAAAACATGAAATAGGTTAACAGCAGCATGATCAGCGCAATCAGAGTGAATATCTCTTTCCAATAGGCATCTATGATGATTGGGAGCGTAACTTTTCTTTCAACCTGGGATGCAACATCTAAAATCAGAGCGTCCATTCTTTTGGGCTCGATTGCGGCGATGGATTTATTGATGATAGAGAGCAGAAGTTTATTTTCCTCCGGTATGCCAACGCAATAGGCTCTCTCCTCTTTGCCCATAGGGAACGTAAAAATATTTGTATATCCATTCTGTAGTGTATAAAAAGCCACAGAATACGCATTGCCGAAGCCATAATCAGCCTTCCCTGTGTCAACGGCATCAAGAGAAGCTTCCCTGGTGTCATAATAAACCGTTTGATCTTCTTCGATTCCCTCAGGCAAAGAGCCGCCTTTTATACCGGCATAGACCTTATCTTCTAATTGTTTGGGGTCAAGGGATGTATGATAATACAAGACGGTTTCGGACTCTAAATACGGCGTCGAAAGCATGATGCCAGGTCTGGCGTATTGCCTTGATAAACCAAAAACGACATCAAAGTCGCTATCGAATGCATGGTCAACGGAATCATACAAGATGTACTCAATGGTAATCCCAGTCATTTTTGAGATTTCTTTGAGCACATTGACGGCGATCCCTTTGATTTCCCCTTTGGAATCCCTGTAGTGAAGCGGTGCCACACCTTCAATAGAAACCGCCTTTAGAACTTTTGCTTCAGCCAGGTAATCCTTCTCCTCTTGGGTGAAAGTAACACCCTCCGCCCTTGCAGGCACGGCGAAGCCCATGAAAAGGCAGACCGCAAGAAGAAGCATGAACGTCCTTTTGTAAAATACCACTGCTATCTTATTCATGATGACTTGTGATCCCCCCTTAGCTTTTTTCCTCTTTGTGATACATTGCCATTCGCGCTATAAACAGCCTTGTAATCTCCGGATCAAATTGCGTGCCTGCATTCTGCTCAAGTTCCCGGATTGCCGATTCATAGGGCATGGCTTTGCGGTAGATTCTGTCCGCTGTCATAGCGTCAAAGGCGTCTGCTATGGCGAGAATACGTGCAACAATCGGAATCTCCTGCTCCTTTAGCCCTATAGGGTAGCCTGTCCCGTCCCAGCGCTCATGATGATGTAGAATATAGTCAGCAATATGTTCGAGCTGCGGAGTGGACATGGCAATGCGGCGCCCAATTTCCGGGTGCTGCTTCATGATTTTCCATTCTTCTACGCTCAGTTTGCCGGGCTTGTTGAGGATGCTGTCATCAATGCCAATCTTACCGATGTCGTGAAGCTTAGATAACAGCTGCAAATCGTCGAGCTCCTTTGGAGCCAGTCCAAGCTGCCGCCCAATTATCCGACAGAACCGTCCTATTCTTTGCCCATGCGCTTCGGTTTCCTGGCTTTTTGCATAGAGTGTCGCCATAATGGAGGAGATAACGGCAGAGTGTGCACTGTTTTGGTTAAGCAGCTTACTGTTGTGCAGATGTTCGTCCGCAGCTTTCGCCACGTCCTGAATTTGCTGGTTCTCTGTTTCCTTTGTACTATGCCCGATGGAGACACTGATGGCATAGGGCTCGTCCTCATTTGCCCTGTTATAGCTTTCGATGGTGTTTTTGATGGAAATCTTTAGCTGATGAGCCGTCGTACTGTCTGTATGCGGCAAAAGTAGCACAAACTCCCCGCCGCCTGAATGGCTTAAAACATATTGACCGTTTAGACATCCCTGTATCAGTTTCGCCGTTTTTGCAATCAGATGGTCCCCCTCTTCGTAACCATATGCATCGTTAACCATACGCAGCCCATCAATGTCACAAATTGCAATCGACAGCGGCAGGGATTCCGGCTTGTCCAGGCGTATTTTTTCCTGCTCCACGTAATTGCGATTAAATAGGCCTGTGAGGGAATCGTGTTCGGATAAATAAGCAATCTGATGATCCTTTTTCTTCCGATCAGAGATATCCAGCACAATCCCCTCAAGGGCTTCCACATTGCCCTCGGCATCGAAAACACCCTGGCTCAGTTCCAGCACCCACTTGCGCTCACCGGATTTTGTGATAATTTCATATTCACCACGATAGTGCTCACGCTTCATCAATATTCTTTCCCATTCGGAACGAATGCATTTGCGATATTCGTGAGAGATAATCTCGTTATAAGAAATCTCCCGATTTGCAATCAGAGCCTCTGCCGTGTAGCCGGTCAGTGTTTGGCAGCCCTCCGAAACGAATTCCATTGTCCAGCTTGGGTCATTCTTGCACCGATAAGCCATGCCGGGCAGGTGAGCGAAAAATACAGCTTTGCTGCGCTCGCTTTCTCTAATTAATTCTTCCGATCTTTTGCGTTCGGAGATATCCTCCAGTAGGCAAAGATACATGGGCTCAGAAAAAGAGCTGTCGGGGAAATTCACTATATGGAAATTAACCCAAACGGTGGACCCGTCGGGCCTTATAACCCTTTTTTCCATGGAGTAGGAGGATATCTCACCCTTTATAAAGCGGTCAAACAGCGGAATTTCTACATCGAGGTCTTCCGCGACTGTTATCCCTTGCCAGACTATCTTTTGCAACTCGCTGAGGCTTCTCCCAAGAATTGCTTCGCCCTTGGGATTGACGCTAAGGTACTTTCCATCCCCTTGGTTTTCTTTGTTCCCATGCAGAAGGATACCGATGGGCGCTTTGTCAACGATATTGCGATATATCGCTTCTTGAAACTTCAGATTCGCGGTCGTCTTCTTAAGCTTCAAATGCTCATAGCGCAGGTACAGAAATGTGAACATAATCACCAGCAGACAAGCGGCAATTACGAGGTTGGGTGCCATCTCTTTCCACAGATTTGCCTGCCATTCCGCAGCGGAATAGCTCAACCCCAAAACAGCGATACTGTCCCCGCTTTCGGGGCTTTTTACCGGCACAAGCGCCCGAATCCAGTTGCCGCCCGGGAGAGAAATGGGCTTTGTCAGAAGGCTCTGCCCTGTTTCGAAGGGCAGCTGGTTTATTTCCGCCGTTTCCTCATAGCTGCGTTTTGTCGGATTGGAGGTTGTAGAATCGGCGGCGGACGAATCTGCCATAACGACGAAATTTCCATTTTGTCGCTTTAGAATATAGGCATAATAAATCGAATCGTTCTCTTCCACCAGCCGCACCAGGGATTGTTCAACCGAGGCGGCCTCTGACAGCGCCTGTGGGGAATCGCCCAATGCCAGTGCCTCTATGTGCTCGGCATGCAAAAGGGCTTCCACCGACTGTGCAAGCTGCAAAGCCTCAGCCTTCGCCATACGGCTGTATCCGTTCCAGGAAAAGTGCAGATAAATCCCTACCAATATGGCTGCGATTACAACCATAGAGACGATAGGGCCGACGGTGCGTGCTTTCATGTGTTTTGATGAAAGGCACACCATTTTTTTCTGTTTCATTCGCCACCCTCCTGTTAATAAGCCCAATTAGCTAAACCCTGGACAGTAAATCTGACATCGAATATTTAAATTTCATGCGCTCTGTTTCTTCCCTCGTCTTTTGACGGGTACATCGCGCGGTCGGCCCTGTTAATCACCTCGATATAGCCGAGATCTTCCTTATCAAAATAGGATATCCCCATGGATATGGTTGGCGCTATGTTTTCTGCCCCGACTTCGATTCGCAGCTCCGCTACGATATTCAGCAGCTTTCGGGCAAAGGGCATAGCATTTTCTTTGCTTAGACCGTTAAAGATACCAACAAACTCATCGCCTCCCCAGCGCAGTAACACATCTTTATCGCGGATATTCCTCTGAACCGTATCCGCAATGGTGCGAATCACTAGATCCCCCGCGGTGTGCCCATATGAATCATTGATCTTCTTGAGCCGGTCAATATCAAACAGAAAAATGGCAGGGGATGGTTTTCCTGTTTGGAAGCTTTCAAACGCTGATGTGAGAAATTCTTCTACAAACCTTCGAGAACCCGCTTTGGTAAGAGGATCAGTATTTGCTTTCGACACCGCCTCGCTTAACGAGAAGCGGCTGTCCTCCAGCTCGTTCTTTGCATATTGAGCCACCAATAAGTAAACGGCCGTTGTGAAGCTTAGGAGAATGCCGATTCCTACTAGCAGGGTCTGCCGACTCAACCGCCGAACCGGGTCTAATAAAGAATCCTCGCTTTGTTTGGAAACAAAGTGAGTGCTGTCCTGCATATGAAACACCTGGTAGTAAAAGCCCTCCTCATAAAAAAGAGAGAAAGCGTCGCTGCTCCGCACGATGGTTGAGCGCGAGGCCAAGTCCGCAAATTCATCATGATCAATAAGCTCCGATTTAATTGTATTTGTGCAGAGTGTTTGAATCTGGCTGCCCAGGTCAAACACAAGCTTGTCGTAGCCGAGCACTCGCCCTTCCGAAAGAAGAGGGGACAGTATTACAAAATACGAATGGTCCTCTACCAAACACAATGCGGTGGATATTTCGTTGTTTTTTACAAGACTGTCGTCCGTCGTACAGGAATGGTCGAGATAAGCTTCCGGGATATACATGGCGATGGGCGTATCTTCCACAAAACGCTCGGCTTGGATTAGGTGTTCAAGAGCCTTTGCTCCGTCCTCATACCGTAACTGGGTAGCGGCCATAAGTTCATCCATGCCTATTTCACCGTTTTTATATTCGAGAATGACATTTTTTATCGCGGTTCTGCTGGATATACTCCTTGCGCCCTCCATGCCGCGATCCATGTCGCTTTGAAGGGAGGCGAAGCGGATAAAGGAAAGCTGCTCAAAGTTATCCATCAGGCTTTTTT
>CAYXNK010000027.1:0-16710 GCA_964466395.1 uncultured Oscillospiraceae bacterium
TCAACTGCAGATACATAAGAGCCTGCCTTGGCAGAGCCAACAAACTTGCCGTCTATCTCGATAGTTTTTGTGACGGTCTTGTCCACATTAAAGGAGATGCTGGAGGGGGAGATGGATATGACATCGATGCTGCTGGTGTTGGCGCCAAGGGGAAACCTGGGGATGACCACTTGGCTGTGGGAACCCTTGCTAGTAAATCTGGAGACGTCTACCTCCGCTGTGATTGTGGAGGAAGAGAGCTTTGTAATCTCCCGCAGGGGCGCTTTGACCCGAATGTTCACGGTGGTGGAACTGACGTTGGAGAGCACAAGCTCATACCGCTCAAACAGGGTATCTTCCCCTTTAAAGACGACCTGGACGCCCTCAAAGGTGTGGATTTTCATGTCGCCGACTGAGATGGTGACCAAAACCCAAAGGAGGGCGGAGGCAACGAGAGAGAGAATCGCCCAGAGGATTTTACTGTCTAAGATTCCGGATTTTGTTTTTTTCTTATCCATTTTTCTTCCCCCCCAGTCGCCCAAAGAAGCCGCGATTTACACCGGCCTCTCCAAGATTCTCCTCGATAATCAGCTCATTGCGGAGAATCTTTTCAAAGGTTTCCGGACTGAGATGGCGCTTGAGCATGCCGTCCACCGCAATGGAGATGGCGCCGGTTTCCTCGGAGATAATGGCGATTACGGCATCGGAGTGCTCACTCATGCCGATGGCAGCTCTGTGGCGCATGCCCAGGTCGCGGCTTAGGTTCTGGTTATTGGACATGGGCAGCATGCAGCCGGCGGCAGAAATTTTACCCGCGCGGATGATAACGGCACCATCATGCAGAGGAGCCTTGTTGAAGAAAATGTTCTTGAGCAGTTCGGCAGTGGTGTCGGAGTTTATAATCGTTCCGGTGTTTATCTGGTTGTCCAAATTGCTGATGCGCTCAAAGACTATGAGCGCGCCGGTTTTTGATTTTGACATGGATTTGCAGGCAATCACAGCCTGGGTGATGGCGGTTTCGATGACCTGAACATTCACCTTGCCCCGCAGTAGGGAGAGAAGGTTGCCACTGCCCACTCGCTCCAACGCCCTGCGGATTTCTGGCTGGAACAGGATGATCAGGGCGAGCAGACCCACTTCAACCGCCTTGCTTAAAATAAAGCGGATGAGGGTCAGTCCCAGCCAGTCGGATATCCAGAGTGCCAGAAAGACGAAGACAAGCCCCTGGGCGACTCTGCTGGTGTTGGTTCTGCGTATAATGCCAATCAGTTTGTAGATGAGAAAGGCGACAATCAGGATGTCGATGATATCCGGCACCCTCGCATATAGCAGATAATAAGTTGTCTGTTCAAGCAGGCTTTTCAGCTGTGTCATGGCTTTTATCCCCTGTTCTTGAAATCTAAGCGTAATATTTCGTCCTCTGTCGCCGGCAGCCTCAGACGACCGATTGGAAGAAAATCTCCAAATCCTTAATATTATATAATAAGAATACCGAAATGGCAAATATTTTGCCGTTTTTTTATGCCATGTTCACGATTTTTTTCAAGACATCGGCAGCAGTGTGTACCTCTTGCAGGGTGTTAAAGGGCGAAAAGCTGATCCGGAGGGTTCCCTGCCCGATTGTTCCTGCTGTTCTGTGGGCTGTGGGGGCGCAATGTAGGCCCGATCGGGTGCAGACGCCTGCGTTCCCCAGGCGCTCGGCAACTGTATCCGGGGAGAGCCTGTCAAAGGTCATGGAGAGCACGCCGGTCTGACTGCTGCGACCCTCCTCATGGAACAGGCGCAGCCCCTTCAGGGAGGAGACGCGCTCGGCAAAGGCCGTGCGCAGGCGAGTTTCGTGGTTTATCACAGTGTCTGGGTTTCTGGTGGTGAGAAAGCGAAGTCCCTGGGCAAGGCCTGTGATCCCGGCGACGTTGTGGGTGCCGGCCTCCAGGCGATCGGGCAGAAAGTCCGGCATTTCCTCAGATTCGCTGTTACTGCCCGTGCCGCCAAACAGCAGGGGCGGTGCCTCCTGGCCACAGAGCAAAACACCCGTACCCTGGGGACCCAGCAGCCCCTTATGCCCCGGCATGGCAATAAAGGCGGCGGAAAGAGCGGTGAAGTCGATGGGCAGCACCCCAGCGGACTGGGAGGCGTCAATAATCAGAGGCACCCCTGCCCGGCGGCAGAGGGCTGCAATTTCCTCAATGGGTAGGATGAAGCCAAAGACATTGGAAACATGGGTGCAGACAACGCATTTTGCACCCGGTATCGCCGCCTGAAAGGCCTCCAGCGCCGCCCTCTGGTCAAAGAGCCTTGAGGCGGCCACATGTACCACTGCGCGCAGGGCGACAAGGGGTCTTGTAACGGCGTTGTGCTCATAGCCGGAGATTACTACCTTATCCCCTGGCGAGACCAGGGCGTTGATGGCGATGTTCAGGGCGTGGGTTGCGTTAAAAGTAAAAATCACATTTTCCGGTTCCGGGACATGGAAAAAAGAGGCGAGCTGCAGACGGCAGTCAAGCACAGAGTCGGCCGCCCGCATCGCCGGTCTATGAAAGCCCCTTCCTGGACTGGACATAGACGACATGGCGCGACCGACTGCAGCTGAGACCTCTTTTGGTTTTTGAAGGCTGGTGGCAGCACAATCCAGGTAAATCATTTTGGTACCTCACTGACAGAACCATCTCGGGAGAGCAAAAGAACCCGCGTGGGGCCAAGGCCTGCGTCGTGCAAGACAGCAAGCGACCGCGCAAGATTTTTCTCGGAGACTTTTACAGAATAGGTGCAGCCCTGGGAAACGGCGCTCTTGGGTGCCTTTGTAATGGTTGCGGTGATGCCCATGCGCTCCAGCACGCGGGAGGCTCTCTGGGCGTAAGTCAACGATCTGCACAGCAATAAATAGTAGAGCATAGTCAGTTCCCTCCGACGGCGTATTGTCCACGAGCGGCAGCTTATGCGCCCGCAGGACGGTCTGAGATATTCTATGCTCAGTTTTTTGCTGGTGTTCAGTTGTCTAACAGAACAACGGCGTGGGCGGCAATTCCCTCCCCGCTGCCCGTGAAGCCAAGACCCTCCTCCGTGGTGGCCTTGATGTTAATTCTTCCAAGCTCTGCCCCCGTTGCAAGGGCGATTTTTTGGCGCATTTCTGGGAGAAAAGGTGCGAGCTTTGGCCGCTGGACGACCAGAGTGCAGTCCAGATTGGAGAGCTGAAAGCCTAAACCGGAGAGCCTCCTCGCTACCTTTTTCAGTAGAACCAGGCTGTTCGCCCCCTTCAGGGCGGGGTCTGTGTCTGGAAACATCTGACCGATGTCGCCCAGAGCGGCGGCGCCCAAAAGGGCGTCCATCACCGCATGAAGCAGCACGTCCGCGTCAGAATGGCCATCCAGCCCTTTCTCATAGGGAACCTCCACACCGCCGAGAATCAGCCTTCGTCCTTCGATCAGCCTGTGAACGTCATAACCGTGTCCGATTCTCATGTTGCGCCCCGCTCCCTTCTGGCCGCCAGGATGCATTCTGCAAGCATCAAATCCTGGGGGGTAGTAATCTTGATGTTTTCCTCACTGCCCTGGGTGATATAGACAGGAAAGCCCAAAAGCTCTGCAGCGGAGGCGTCGTCGGAAACAGTTAGGCCCTTTTGCAGGGCGTTGGTCAGAGCGCCCTTAATCAGTTCCGGCACAAAGACCTGGGGCGTTTGGACGCACACCACATTTGCCCTCTCCGGTGTCTCTGAAACAAAATCGCCGGAAAGAAGCTTGACCGTGTCCCGCGCGGGGATGGCGGGCAGAGCGGCCTGATAACGCAACGCCGCCTTGATGGTCTCATCGATGAGCTGACGGGTCACCAGGGGCCTTGCCCCGTCATGGATTGCAATGAGCTTGGCGGAGGGCGCCGTCTCCGAGGCGCCGCTTAGCGCGGACTCCAGCCGGGTTGCGCCGCCGCAGACCACCTTTGTGACCTTGCTGATGTGGTAACGGTCGCAGAGCTCTGCCACAGGGAGAATTTTTTCGGACTCGGTCACCACGACAATCTCGTGGATATAGTCGCTGGACTCCAGCACTGAAAGAGAATAGGCCAAAACGGGAACTCCGCTTAACAGGGCGGATAGCTTATCCTCCCCAAAACGCGTTGAACTGCCCGCTGCAAGGACGACAGCAGAACAGATGGACGTGTTTTTGGAGAGGAATTTCAGGTCAAATAAAGACATACTATGCCTCCTGAACAGATAAGTGGAAACGGGCGCGTCAGCACAGGGGAAACCCAAGCTTACGCTGCCCGTATTTTTTCAGCTGACGGCAGTATTAATTCGTTCCTCCACCTCTTCGTAGGTGAAGCCTTCGGATAGGACAATTTCTGAGATAAAAATTTGCTTGGCGGAATGGAGCATCTTCCGCTCTCCGGTGGATAGCCCCTTGTCGGCGTCCCGAATCATAAGCCCCTTAATCACTGTGGCGACTTCCAAAAGGTCACCGCTTTTGATTTTTAGCATATTTTCACGGTAACGCTTATTCCAGTTCTGGGTCATGTTGACCTCGATATCGGCAAAGGCGCAAATAATGCTTTCCGCCTCGCTTCGATTCACAATCGGTCTGACACCGATGCTTTCCGTGCAACCGACAGGTATCATAACAAGCATATCTCCAACAGGAAGTTTAAGGACATAATAATCCTTATCTGCGCCGTCAACTTTTCTCGTAACGACACTGTCGATAATACCGGCACCGTGCATGGGATGCGCGATCCGGTCTCCAACGCTGAACAAGTGAATCCCTCCCGTCAAGTTTTTTGAGTGTGTACCAATGCAAATAATTTGTTAGCGTATGCACACTAATATTGATTATACACGAAATTTTAAAAATTAGCAAGAAAACATCATAAATAAATAATTTCCTCGAAATTTTGCCCCAAAATCGTCGATTTTGGGGCAAAATGGTCTTGAATTCTTCCGGGGCCGTCTGCCCTGCCGGAAAAGAAAAAGCCTCAATTTCCGGGATAGGGAAATCGAGGCTTGTACGTTTTACAAATGTGCGATGGAAGCCTTATTCCGCGTCGGGAGCGGTTCCGGATGCCTCGCCGGTGGCGGAGACTTCATAGACAACGGCGTTCTCATGGGCTACGCGAGCCTCGGACAGAGCCTCGTTCTCCTCGCTTGCTTCCGGCTCAAGAAGGGCGCGGATGCTCAGGGAAATCTTCTGCTTGTCAGTGTCGATGGCGGTAATCTTGGCCTCAACCTCGTCGCCAATGGAGAGAACTTCTTCCGGCTTGCCGATTCTGCGATCGGAAATCTGGGAGATGTGAATCAGTCCGTCAACGCCGGGAGCAACCTCTGCAAAGGCACCAAAGGGCATGAGCTTCACAATCTTGACCTTTGCCACATCGCCGGCCTTGTGACCTTCTATGAACTTCGCCCAGGGGTTGCCGTTGGGATCCTTGTAGCCCAGGGAAATCTTGCGGTTTTCCTTGTCGAAGTTTATGACATAAACTTTGACAACGTCTCCCACGTTCATCACGTCGGAGGGCTGCTTGATGCGGCTCCAGCTGAGCTCGGAAACGTGAATCATGCCATCAATTCCGCCGATGTCTACAAAGACGCCATAGCCCGTCAGGGATTTGACAACGCCTTCATAGTGTTTGCCGACTTCGATTTCGTTCCAAATCTTTTCAGCGTTCTCGCGGCGCTCGTCTCTTGCAACAGCGCGGATGCTGCCGACAACGCGGCGGCGGCCACGGTTGACCTCTGTAATCTTGAGGCGAACCTTCTTCTTCATGAGCTCGCTCATATTGGCCTCTCTGCCGAGACCAGTCTGGGAAGCGGGAACAAAGACACGAACGCCCTTGATGGAAACAACGATGCCGCCCTTGTTCTCTTCTGTCACAGTGCCTTCAAGAATGGTGCCGTTGTCGGCAGCATCTTCCACGACAACCCAGGACTTCACAGCGTCAAGGCGCTTCTTGGAGAGCATAACGGTGCCTTCTATGTCGTTCACACGAACAACACAGGCCTCGATGCTGTCGCCAATCTTGATGAGCTGCTCCACAGGGAGATCTGTTTCGTCGGTAAACTCAGAAACAGGAATATAGCCAGAGTGCTTTGTTCCCAAATCCACGCTAATCTCGGTAGGCGTGATTGCAGCAACGATTCCGATAACGGTATCGCCGTTATATATGGTTTTAATAGAATCCTCCAGCATCTGGTCGAAGGTCATTTCTACCTCGGTAAGGTCTTCTGCTGTGGTTTCTGTGAGCTTCAGTTCGTCAGTCATGGCTTGTTTTACCTCCTTAATAATCCAATCAGGTGCGGATGCGCTGGCTGTGATTCCGACGGTGTCAAGGCCTGCAAGGGCGGCAAGGTCGAGCTCCTCCGCGGAGGAGATGAAGAAAACCCTGTCACAGTGCTGCCGGCAAATCTCGGCTAAGTGGACAGAATTCGCGCTGTGGGGCGCGCCAATCATAACCATTGCATCGCAATTTTTGGCCAAGGCCTCGGCATCTGCCTGCCTGATGGACGTAGCACTGCATATTGTATCAAATAGTTCTGAGTTTGTACACTCTTTTTTCAGAATTTTTTTGACGCCCTCCAAATTTCTTTGGGTTTGGGTAGTTTGAAAGGTGACTGTGAGGTTTTTTTGCCTGTTTTCCACCTCGGAAAATAGCCAGGCTTCAAAAGCCTCTGCATCGGAAAAGACCTTTGCCCCGTCGCACCAGCCGCAGGTTGCCCGAACCTCTGGATGCGCCTCCGCGCCAATGATGACGGGCAGTCGCCCCTCCTGATAGGCCTTTGAAACAAGGCCGTGTATCCGCAGAACCTTCGGACAGGTGGCATCGATAATCTCGCAGCCCTTTTCCTCCAACAGCACATGTTCCTTTTGGGAGATGCCGTGGGAGCGGATGATGACCCGCGCGCGCGGGGGGACGTCCTCTGCCCGCTCTACCGGCTGTAGGCCCTGCTCGGCAAGCCGATTAACAACGGCGTCGTTGTGGATGAGCTGGCCGAGGCTGTAACAGGGCTTCCCCTGCTCGGAAAGGGTTTCCTCGGCAAGAGCGACAGATCGCTTCACGCCGAAGCAAAAACCGGCGGCCTCGGAAAAAATGAGTTTCTTCAAAGTGTTGACTCCAATATGTTGATCTTATTCATCAGCTCGTCGGCAAGACCGAGATAGTTTTTGTCCTCCGGCTCAATCGGAAGATAAGGTTTACCGATGACGAGCGTTGAGAAGCCGAAAATCCGCTTCCTGCGAGATATGTACACGGGAAGAATAGGTGTTTTGGTTTTCATGGCAATTCGCAGGGCTCCGCTTTTGGCGTCCACTGGCTCTTTTTTCTTGACGCGGGTGCCCTCAGGAAAAATCATCACCCGCTGGCCGTTTTTCAGGTGACCAAAGGCGGTTCGGATGGATTGAATGTCCGTCTCCCCCCGCTGCACGGGAAAGCAGCCGATGGCGCGGAGGATGGCGCCCAAAACGGGAACCTTGAAGATTTCGGCCTTGGACATGAAGAAGATTTGCCGGTACCGCTGAAAGGCAAAAGCAACGAGGATGGGGTCTATAAAGCTGGTGTGATTGGCACAGATAACGAGGGGGCCTTCGGGAATGTTCTCTCTGCCGTAATAGCGGCAGGGAAAAATCAGGCCTGCGATGGGATATACAATGCTGTACCAGAAGGTATAGGCGCTCATGGCTTCATCTTCTCCTCAATTAGTTTGCAAATCAGCCGGAAGCTCTCATCAAGACTGTTTCCGGTGGTGTCCAGAATATGGGCGTCCTGGGCGGGGCGCAGGGGCGCTGTTGCCCTGCTGCTGTCGTTTGCATCCCGATAACGCATGGCGCTGTGCACAGCCTCAAGGCTTGTTTCCGTACCCCGTAGGCAGAGCTCATCATACCGGCGCCTTGCCCGCTCATCGAGACTGGCGGTCAGAAAAATCTTCAAATCGGCATTGGGTAATACGACAGTGCCAATGTCGCGTCCGTCCATAATGACGTTGCTGGTGTCTGCAAAATGCCGCTGCATTTCTAGGAGGAAGGCGCGCACCTCGGGCATTGCAGAGACGTCTGAGGCGTAAATGGAGATTTCGGGAAGTCTGATCTCGTCCGTAACGTCGCTTCCGTTTAAGAGCATGCGCTGTAAGCCGTTTTCGTCATAGCGCATGGCAATCGAAAGCCCGGGCAAAAGGGCGGCGATGCCCGCCGTATCCTTGGAGTCAAGGCCAGCACGGCGCACGGCAACGCCGACGCTGCGGTAGATTGCGCCGGTATCTACATAGAGAAAGCCCAGCCGGCTTGCACACATTTTGGCAAGAGTGCTTTTCCCTGCGCCGGAGGGTCCGTCTATCGCTACGGAAAAGTATTTTCCCATATATCAGGTTCCTTTCAAGAGTGTCATTGCCTGTTTTCCAGAATGGCTCGGGCGGCGGCAAAGGCCGTTGACCAGGCAATCTGGAGGTTAAAGCCGCCGGTATAGGCGTCTGCGTCCAGCAGCTCACCGGCGAAATAAAGCCCGGAAAACCGCTTGGATTCCATGGTCTTGGGGTTAATTTCCTTCACATCCACGCCACCGGAGGTGATGATGGCCTCCTCCACCGGGCGGGGGCCGGAGACGCCGACGGGAAAGCCCTTAAAGAGCCGCACCAGCGACTGTCGCTGCTCCCGGGTGATAGAGTTTACCTTTAGGTCTGCTGGAATGCCCGAGAGCTGCACCAAAACGGGTATCATCGAGCTGCCGGCCAAGTCGTTCAAGGCGTTTGCAAAGTCCCGGTTGGCGTATTTCTTAAAGTCCCGCAGCAGGCGTTCATCCAGCTTCTGCTCGCTGAGTCCCGGCTTTAGGTCGATAGAAAGCCGGTAGCGGTGCGCCGCAAAGTCCCGCATATGGGCGCTGGCCGAGAGCACCAGAGGGCCTGTTACCCCAAAGTGGGTAAAAAGCATTTCCCCCAGCTCATCAAAGACCTTTTTGTCGTTTTCGTCATAGACCCTTAGTGTCACATTGCGCAGGGAAAAGCCCTGCAGCTCAGCGCAGTAGGCGTCTTCGGAAACCAAGGGAACCAGCGAAGGCAGGGGCGGCACAAGGGTGTGTCCCAAGCGCTCCACCAGACGGTAGCCGTCGCCCGAAGAGCCGGTTCGCGGATAGCTTGCCCCGCCGGTACACAGGATGGCAGACCGGCAGGGAATTTCGGTGTCCTCGGCAACCAGGCCTGTGAGACAGCCGTCCTCCGTTTTCAGCTCAGTGACCTTCTTGTGCAAAATTTTTGCGCCATGCCGAAGGGCGTGACTTTGTAGGGCATCTGCCACAGTGTGGGCGCTGTCATTAACCGGGAAAACCCGGTTGCCTCGCTCGGTTTTCAGCGTTACGCCTAAGTCTTCGAAAAAGGCCATGGTTTCAACAGGGTCAAGACGGCTCAAGGCCCCGTATAAAAAACGGCCGTTGCGGGGGACATTTTCCATAAAGGTCTTGATGTCGCAGTTGTTTGTCAGGTTGCAGCGGCCCTTCCCTGTGATGCGCAGCTTTTTGCCCAGAATCTTGTTGGGCTCCACCAGCAGCACCTTGACGCCCTCTTGGGCAAGCACGGCTGCCGCCATTAATCCCGCTGCGCCGCCGCCGATGACGACAGTCTCAGCCTCCGGTGTTTTCATAGACTTCATTTTCCATCCAAAGGGCTTCGAGACGACCAAATGTGTCCGACAAGGCCTCCTCGGAATGCAGGCCGATGGAGACAATCAATGCGTTAATCAAAGACAGCGGAGCAACCAGGGAGTCCAAGAAGGAGACCATGTCGCTTCTCGCATACAGGGCAATGTCGGAATGGGCAGCCAGAGGCGAGGAGGGACTGTCCGTCAGGCTGATGGTGGTTGCGCCTGCCTCCTTTGCAAAGAGCATGGCCTTAATCGTCCGGGAAGAATAGCGGGGATAACTCATGGCGATGAACACGTCGCCTTCCTTAATGCGAACCACCTGCTCAAAAACCTCACTTGCCGCCGTGTCGTGGAGCAGGTGGACATTCTCCCGCAGAAGGTTTAGATAGTAACCCATAAAGCTGGAGAGGGCGGCGGAGGAGCGCATGCCGACGATGTAGACGTGCTTGGCTTGAATAATGGCATCTGCCGCGGCATTGAAGCTGTCTACGTCAATTTCATCGATGGTCTGCTGCAGCTTTTCCATGTCCGCCGTCAAAACGGCCTTTAAGACGTTTTGACCGCCAATCAAATCCTTCGCCACCTCAATGCGCTGGACAGAGGTCAGGCGATTGCGGATGACCTCCTGCAGCGCCTTGCGCATACCGGGATAGCCGTCGTAACCCAGCTCTGCCGCAAAGCGAACAACGGTGGATTCGCTGACGCCAACAGTGGCACCCAGCTTTCCCGCTGTCATGAAGGCGGCCTTGTCGTAATTTTCCTGTATATATTTTGCGATTCGCCGTTGTCCTTTGGAATAACGAATATTGTTATTTCCGATAACGGCGAGAACATCTCTTTCCATCTAGTTCACATCCTCATCTTTGGGGCTTTTTCTCATGATACTACAGCTTGCAAAAGAAATGCAAGTGGGATAGGAAAAAATTCCATAAATATGCTTAATTTTTGCATGTTTTTCCTTTTGCGTGCAAGATTTTAACAGATTTTTGCAAGTTTTCAACTTCTCGGCGCTCTAAATGCCGCCACTGCCCCTCGGGGAGCTTGCCCAGATGGAGGCTGCCCTCGGACATCCGCCGCAGCCGCAAGACTGTCAGACCCGCCTGCTCACACATCTTGCGAATCTGGCGGTTGCGCCCCTCGGTGATGGTGACGGAAAACAGAGCATAGCTCTCCCCGAAGCGCACAAGCTCCACCTTGGCGGGCTTGATTTTATAATCGTCGATTACCAGGGGGGACCGGAGAACACGCAGAGCCTCCTCGTAGTTTTCACCCTTGGCGCGTAGTTCATAGGTCTTTTCCAGCTCAAAGGAGGGATGCATCAGACGGTACGCTAGATCACCGTCGTTGGTCATCAGCAGAAGCCCCTCGGACTCATAGTCCAGTCTACCCACGGGATAGACACGCTCACCCACATCCGCCGTTAAATCCGCCACGGTTTTTCGGCCGCGGTCGTCCCGCAGGGTGGAGAGATAGCCCCGGGGCTTATTCAATAATATGTAAGTCCTCCTCCCTTTTTCGGGAAGAGGAACACGGTCTATGGCAATAATATCATAGTTTTCGTCAGCACTGCTGCCCACAAGGGCAGGTCTGCCGTTGACCGTTACCCGGCCCTCGGCAATCAGCTCTTCGGCCTTTCTCCGGGAACAATAACCCGAGGCCGCGATAATTTTCTGAAGGCGTTCTTTCATGCCTACCTCCTGCTTATATCAAGTTGCTCAGTCTCCCTTTTGAAAGACAAAGCCGTATTTGTTGGCCAAAAACCAGGCGCGGGACAGGCGTTCCCAGGCGGTGAGCCGGACGCCGGACGCCAGAGGGACATCCTCGGAATAATAAAGTGGAAATTCGGCAAAGTCGCGGTCGCCGGATTGAATAAAAATTCGCCCTGCACAGTCTCCGGCCTTCACCCCAGCATAGACAAACTCTGGAAGCTCCAGAGAAAAGCCCAAAAGCTCGCCCTTTTTTACAAGGAGACGGGCGGGCTCTCCCACCGTAATGCCGACGCTCTGTTTTTCGCCGGAGATTACGGGGAGAGTGCAGATTGTGCCCAAAGGCAAGACGTCTTGGAAGGCAAAGGAGTCGAAGCCCCAGTCATACAGAGACTTGTGATCGCGCCAGTCATCGGGGTCTGAGAGGGTCACGCAGATGAGCCGCAAGCCATCGCGCTCCGCCGCGGAGACAAGAGTTCGACCGGCCGCCATGGTGTAGCCTGTTTTTACGCCCACAACGCCCTCGTAGCTCCAGAGAAGCTTGTTGTGGTTCATATAGCTCTGTTCGCCCTGGGTGTAGGTTTTGCTGGAAACAATCTCGCAGAAGACCTCATTTTTCATCGCTTCCCGAGTAATCTCCGCCAAGTCCGCAGCGGAGGAATACTGGTTTTTTCCGTCCAGGCCGTGGGGGTTTTCAAAGGAGGTATTGGTGAGCCCTAAATCTGCGGCCTTTGCGTTCATGAGCTGGGCAAAGGCGTCCAGGTCGCCGGCACAGTGACAGGCCAGAGCCGTCGCAGCGTCGTTTCCGGAGACCAAAAGCATCCCGTAGAGCAGGTCTAAAACAGTGTATTTCTCCCCTGCCTTCAGGTACATGGAGGAGCCCTCAATGCCCGTGTAGGCAGGGAGAATCTCCACGATTTCCTCTGGGGCACAGCGATCCAAAACAACGAGAGCCGTCATAATTTTTGTCGTGCTGGCAATGAGCCGCTGGGTATCCGCGTCCTTTTCATAGAGAATCTGTCCCGTGTCCCTATGCATAAGCACCAGGGATTGGGCACTGGTTTCAGGCACAGCAAGGGCTACCGAAGGCAGGAAAAAGGATAAACTGATGAAAGCCAATAGTAAGGCCAAGGCCGTTTTTTTCAACAATAAGCACCACCCTTCTGATTTTGGGGCAGTGCTTATTATTGCCTTTTGCGGAAGAGATTATACGATTAAGGAGCCTATGCCACAGTCAAAGCCCGCGTTCCTCAATCCTTCTTGTACTTCTGAATCAGGTGATCAGCCTTGTCAATCACATCGGGAACAAGTTCTACCAGCCTGTCCACCGTGGTGCTTGCAGGAGGCGTAATGTTGAGCATTTTGACAACACCATCATTGATGGTCAAAAAGCCCACAGGCTCAATTTTAACGCCCGCGCCGTTTCCGCCGCCGAAGCCGCCGGCCTCTTTAATGGGATAGTCGCCGCCGCCGCTGGCGAAGCCGAAGGTGACCTTTGAAACGGGAATCAAGGTGATTCCGTCCGGCGTGATGATGGGGTCGCCAACAATGGTGTTGACGTCTATCATCTCCTTGATTTTGCTCAGGGTGGAGTCTGTCAGGTCGCCAATGGGATGTCTGTCCATAGTGTCATTCCTTTCGTAAACGGTCTTGTTTCTTGTGCTTCCATTTTATTTTAAGAAAATCCAAGCCGAGCGCCGCGGCCACATAGAGAAGCTCCCAAATCTGAATGGTCATGGTCAGCCAGCAGTCGATGCTTTGCCCATTGGAGAGAAAATCAAAATCCAGGCCGATGTCCCGCTCCCGAATCACAAAGGCGCGGTCAAAAAGGGGGACAAAAAGACCCAGAATTGCGTTTCCCGCTCCATAGCCCAGGGCAGTAGAAAATGGGTTACCGCCCACAAGGGTATAGCGAAAGCGCAAATAGTCTACTTGCAACCGTCTTCTTAGTCTGCCCAGAGCCTTCAGGGCAATTAGAGCAAGCTCGTTGATATCACTGTGGATCAAGAGCTTTTTTTCCTTTTTGGGCTTTTTCTTCCGCTTCAGCCTGCTAATTTTTGGCGGCTTTGGCTCCCTGTGCCTTTTTCGTCCCGGTAAAAGCCGCAGATTTAAAAAGCCGATTTTAAGGCCAAGGATGAGGCTGCCGTTTCGGTATCCCCCGTCTATCCCCAGGGGAATCAAAAGCAGAACCGTCAGCACCAAGAGCACAATGACAAGAGCCTTCAAGGGTATCCCTTCCTTCCGGGCTTAGCCGATGGTTTTGATCTCAAGCTGAACATTATCCGCACCCTTTAGGGTCTCAATGGCGGCTTCTAGCTTTGCGGCGCCGTCGTCGGCGGTGATGTCGGGCAGGCGGGGCAGCTCGGTTAGGTCAGAAACACCCATCATCCGCAAAAACAGCTCGCTAGTTTTATAAATCGAGGGCCTGCCGGGCACGTCCAGTTTTCCGCAGGCCTCAATCAGCCCCCGCTCCAGCAAGAGACCCATCGTGTAGGAGCTGTCCACGCCCCGCACCTGATCCACATAGGCACGGGTCACCGGCTGGAAATAGGCGCAGACCGCCAAGACCTCCAGCGCAGGCTGGCTAAGCCTTGGCGGACGCCGACGCTCCAGCGCCTGGGTGATGGTCTGGGCGTATTCCGGCGCGCTGCAGAGCTGGAGCGCCTCCTGCATTCGCACCAGGCGAATGCCCCGCTGGTGGAAGGCATATTCATCGGCAAGCTGCTTGGATGCCTCCAGAATCCCCTCGTTGTCCAGGCCGAGCACCAGGGCAAGGCGGGCGATGGGCACCGGCTCGCCTGCTGCAAATAAAATTGCTTCTATGGTTGATTTTAGTTCATGTTCATCCATTATGTTATACTTTCCTCATCTTCGAAGGGGATTCGTGTCATGTCTGCGTCCGATTTTACGGAGACAGAGAGCTCCCCCTCGCAGTCAGTAATTTCCAGAGTTCCCATGCTGCAAAGCTCTAAAACGGAGATGAAAGTCGCGATGACCTCCGAGCGGGTGCCGCTCATTAAAATCAACTCCCACAGGCTACGGCTTTTTCCGTCCTGAAACAGGGTCAAGATCTGGCCGCATTTTTCGTTTACACTAAAGATGATGCGTTTTGGAACCAGAAAGCCCCGCTCCTCCGGGTCCTTTGCCAGATTTCCACGGCTGACAACGGATAAAATCGCCGACAAAAGCTCGTGGGGCTCGTGGCTGTATAGATATTGGCTTGCACCCTCCCGCAGGGGCTCCGGGGTTTTCGAAAACAGCAGGGCGCCTTGCTCTGCTGCTGAGGAAAGTGCGGGGATGACGGTCTTGACCCGGGTGAAGACCTCCCTGCACTTGAGCTGCTCCAGAGACAGAAGAAGCTCTTCAAGCTCCGAGACATCCTCCTCCCCCACCAAGAGCGTCTTGGTTTTTAAGTAGACCAGGTGAGAGGCCATCTGCACAAATTCGCTGGCCAAGTCTAAGTCCATCTTCTGGAGCGTGGCAATGTGCTCCAGATACTGGCCAAGGATTTCGGAGATTTTCAAATCCCGGATTTCTATTTTATTTTTGGAAAGCAGCATCAGAATGAGACTCAGAGGACCTGAGAAGTCCTGCATCTCATTTTTGCTTTTGACAACGCCCTCCAGGTGAAAGGTTGGATTGTTCATAGTATTCCCCAATTTCAGGCAGAGTTTACAAAATCAGCCCAGAAGCTCCGAAGCCCAGAAGGCGAGGCCGAACAGGGTGTTGAAGACCAGTTCAACAGCCCGGGAGAGAAAGGGGCTGAACACGCCGGTCATCAGAATGACGGCCAGCAGCAGCATCCCATAGCGCTCATATTGCATGAGCTTGAAGTATTTATCGTCCGGCAGGACAGAAAAAAGCACCTTCGAGCCGTCCAGAGGCGGGATGGGCAAGAGATTAAAGATGCCCAGCGCACAGCTTAAATAGGCAGTCATAAACAGCATTTCCAGCACGATGCCACCGGCAGCAATTCCAGTGCTCAGAGGCACGAAAAGCAGACCGTATAGGACAAGAACAAGGGCGGCGAGAATAAAGTTTGAAACAGGCCCTGCCAGGGCCGTGACGGCCATGCCGGACTTGGGGTTTTTGAAATTATACATATTGACGGGCACGGCCTTTGCCCAGCCGAAGCGAGCGACAACCATCATAATCAGACCGAGAGGGTCAATGTGCTTAATCGGGTTTAGGGTTAGCCTGCCGGCATTTTTTGCCGTGTCGTCACCCAGCAGATAGGCCACATAGCCGTGGCTGAGCTCATGGATTGTGATACACAGGAGCGCCGGGATTACCGATATGAAAATAGACCAGTCCAGTCCCGTGAAAAAACCTTTGATTGCGTCGATAAGTCTACCCTCCTTTAGGAAAAGCACCCCTCCGAGCCGGCTTAGCCAGGCGTGTCCCTGAAAGCGGAGGACTCGGGAAAAATGGAAGAATCTTTTACGCCTTTCGGACTATTATAACAAGTCCCGAGTCAAAAAACAAGAGCGGGACAGGGCGCTGCCCCACCGAAAAAATACGGCGGCGGGCAGGCCTCTGTCCCTGATTTCGTCAATTTACCATCTTGAGGATTTCAGACATGAGTTCCTGAGCACCCGTTCCCTTTTCCGCGGAAAAAGGAAGAACGCTTGTCTCCTCCGGTAGACCCAGGGTCTCACGGATGAGGGCGAGGCTCGGCTCAATTTCGCTTTTCTTGAGCTTGTCGCATTTGTTGGCGATGACCACAAAGGGACAGCCCGAGGCCAGGAACCAACCGGCCATGGTCACGTCGTCAACCGTGGGCTTGTGGCGGGAATCCACAATCATGATGCCTAGGCTTATGAGGTCTTCTGCTGCGAAAAACTGTTCCATCAGCTTGCCCCAGCGCTCCTTTTCGGTCTTTGAGACCTTGGCATAGCCGTAGCCGGGAAGGTCAAGGAAATAGCACTTGCGGTCAATCAGAAAATAGTTGATATGGATGGTCTTTCCCGGCGAGGAGCCGACCCGGGCAAAGTTCTTGCGATTTAGCAGGCGGTTTATGACCGAGGACTTGCCCACGTTGGACTTTCCGGAAAATACAATGGTGGGCAGGCCGTCCCGAATGAAGTCCTTCGGGGAGGCAGCCGATTTGATAAACTCAGTGTTATGAATATTCATGGCGCCCTCCTATTGTCTCAGGCTGGCAGAACCCGCCGAGGGAGAGGCGTTAATAATCGGCAGGGTCAGCCCCTTGTGCTCGGTCTGCTCCGCAAGCGCTATGCTGATGCTGCGGTTTAAGGCCACGTCCAGCACCTTGTCAACATGGTCTGTCACCACAAAATTCAGAGCGCGGCGGACGGTTTGGTCGATTTCTTCCAAGTCCTTTTCGTTTTCGGCGGGGATAATTACAGTTTTGATGCCCGAACGCAGAGCCGCCATGGTCTTTTCCCGCAGGCCGCCGATGG
>CAYXNK010000028.1:0-208 GCA_964466395.1 uncultured Oscillospiraceae bacterium
CGACATTGAAAACATCGGTCACACCGCTCGCCACGGCACCTATTTTGAAATGCTGGGCAACTTCTCCTTCGGCGACTACTTCAAAAAGGAGGCCATTGCCTGGAGCTGGGAATTTTTGACCTCCCCCGCGTGGCTGGGCATGGACCCCGACAGGCTTTATCCCTCTGTTTACGAGGAAGACGACGAGGCCTTTGCCATCTGGCGGGAC
>CAYXNK010000028.1:218-6528 GCA_964466395.1 uncultured Oscillospiraceae bacterium
AACTTCTGGGATCACGGCTCCGGCCCCTGCGGCCCCTGCTCGGAGATTTATTACGACCGGGGCGAAAAGTACGGCTGCGGCGACCCGAACTGCAAGGTGGGCTGCGAGTGTGACCGCTATATCGAAATTTGGAACAACGTGTTTACCCAGTTTAATAACGACGGCGCAGGCAACTACACAGAGCTTGCCCAGAAGAACATCGACACCGGCCTGGGCTTAGAGCGCCTGGCGGTTGTCTGCCAGGACGTGTTCTCCCTCTTTGATGTGGACACCGTGATGCTCATCACAAACAGAGTCAGTGAGATTACAGGCGCAAGCTATGGTGAGACCCGAAAAACAGACGTCTCACTCCGGGTCATCACAGACCATATCCGCTCGGCAACGATGATGATAGCCGACGGCGTTTTGCCCTCCAATGAGGGGAGAGGCTATGTGCTGCGCCGCTTGCTGCGCCGCGCCGCCCGTCACGGAAAGCTTCTGGGCGTCGATGAACCCTTTCTGTTCCAGGTCTGCGGCACGGTGATTGGGGAGAACAAGCAGGCCTATCCCGAGCTTCCCCAGAAGCAGGACTATATCACTCGCATCATCAAGATTGAAGAAGAAAACTTTGCCAAGACCATTGACGCGGGCATGAAAATCGTAAACGAGATGCTGGAGGAGCACAAAAAGCGCGGTGAGACCGTGTTCAACGGCCGCGACGCCTTCAAGCTCTATGATACCTATGGCTTCCCCGTGGACTTATCGGCGGAAATCGCCGAGGAGCAGGGCCTGACCATTGACCGCGCCGCCTTTGACGAGGCCATGCAGGAGCAGCGTGTCCGCGCCAGAGAGGCGAGAGCCGCCATGGGCGATTTGGCCTGGGCGGGCATTGATTTGGGGCTGGACAGCGCTCCCACGAAATTTGTGGGCTATGATAAGACAGAGGAAACCGCCAAAATTCTCGCCATCGTTGTGGATGGCGGGCGGACAGGCCGCGCCTCCGAGGGAGACGCGGGCATTCTGGTTATGGACAGAACCCCATTTTACGCCGAAATGGGCGGCCAGATAGCAGACCACGGCACAATTTCCACAGAAACAGGCGAGTTCCGGGTCACGGACGTCCAGAAGGACAAGTCAGGCAAATATCTCCACCACGGCGAAATGCTCCGGGGAGAGTTGGCGGTTGAAGAAACTGTCACCGCCTCCATCGACCACAGCCGCCGCCTTGCCGTGATGCGCGCCCACTCGGCCACCCACCTTCTCCACCGCGCCCTGCGGGACATTTTGGGCGACCACGTGGAGCAGGCCGGTTCCCTGGTTGAGGCGGACAAGCTTCGCTTTGACTTTACCCACTTTGTCGCCGTGACAGAGGAGGAAAAGGTCAAAATTGAGCAGCAGGTAAACAGCGCAATCCTGCTGGGACAAGGCGTTGACATCCGCGAGATGCCCATTGACGAGGCGAAAAAGCTGGGTGCTGCCGCCCTGTTCAGCGAGAAATACGGCGCTGTGGTTCGCGTGGTTTCCATGGGCAGCTCCATCGAGCTCTGCGGCGGAACCCACCTGGACAACACCGCAAAAATCGGTCCCTTCCGCCTGTCTGCTGAGTTCTCCGTCGCTGCCGGCGTCCGCCGCATCGAAGCCGAGGTGGGCGAACTGGCGCTGACCAAAAACCACAGCGAGGCAGAGACCCTGCGCCGCATGGCAGAGCAGCTCAAAACAAACCCCGCAGAGGTGGATGAAAAGTTTAACCAGTTGGTCAATGAGCTCAAGGCCGCAAGAAAGCTGGCGGAAAAGCTTCAGGCCCAGCTTTCCAAGGGCGAGGCCGAGAGCCTTGTTTCCGGGGCGGAATCCATCGGCGGCCTGCGCCTTGTGACCCACACCTTCCGTGGCCTATCTGCTGACGACCTGCGCCAGACCGGCGATATGCTCCGTGACCGGGGCGCCGATATTGTCGCTGTGCTCTCCTCTGTGCAGGAGGATAAAATCAGCCTGCTTGCCGTCTGCGGTGACGAGGCGGTCAAAAAGGGTCTGCGCGCCGGAGATTTGATTAAACGTATTACAGCCATCACAGGCGGCAGCGGCGGCGGAAAGCCCGAGCGCGCCATGGGCGGGGCCAAGGACGAGAGCCTTCTGGGCAAGGCCTTTGCCGATGTGGCGGCAGCTATGAAGGAAAAAATCTAAGACGAAAGGAGCGAGAACCATGTCAGACTGTCTTTTCTGCAAAATTGCAAAGGGGGAGATTCCCTCAAACAAGCTCTATGAGGACGAGGACATCATCGCCTTCCACGACATCAAGCCCATCGCTCCCGTGCATTTTCTTGTGGTGCCAAAGACCCACATCAAATCAGCGGCAGAGGTGACAAGCGAGAATGCCGCTGTGATTGCCCGCTGCTTTGAGGTCATTGCAAAGCTGGCGAAGCAGGAGAAGCTGGACGACGGCTTCCGTGTCATCAATAACTGCGGCGAAAATGCCGGTCAGACAGTGCCGCACATCCACTTCCACGTGATTGCGGGTCTGCCTCTGGGCGAAACAACCATGTAAAAAAACGCCTGACGGCGGGCAGAAATGTCCGCCGTCTTTTTTCAGAGAAGGAGGGGAGAATATGCGAAGACTGGCTCTGGGCTGCACCTCCTTTTCTGCGGGGGTGTTCCTGGCCTTTTATCTGCTCACACCCAAGCTCAGTTTCCTCGGCATCCTTCTTTCCCTGCTGCTCAGCCTGCTTGCCCTGTTTTTTCGAGGCGAGAGGCGGCTCTTGTCGCTCTTAATTCTCCTGCCCTTTGGGGCGGGGCTGTTTGCGGCAAGCCTCAACTATCATCAAAAAATTCTGCCCGCCCGGGCGCTCTCCGAAACGCGGCTGTTGGTGGAAGCCGAGGTCATGGACTACCCCACAGACAGCGGAAACACCGCCTCGGTCAGGCTTAAGCTCCGGGGGGAGAACACGCCCCGCATGCAGGCGGAGCTCATCACCTTTGGCAGTGGCCTGGAGGGGCTGATTCCAGGCGACCGCATCCGTGCCCCCGTAAAGCTCAAAGCGGCGGACGAGCGCTTCGGCGAGCGATTTCTCAGCAACAATGCCGACAATGTGTACCTGCTTTGCTATCTGGAGGGTGAGATAGAGCCTATTGGGAAAAGCCAATTTTCCTTCCGCTATTTCCCCAAAACGCTTGCCAGGGCCATGAGGGAAAAGACGTTGGAGGTCTTTCCCGCAAAAACCGCGCCCTTCCTGCTGGCGCTTTTGACGGGAGACAGAACACTGCTCGCTGCCGACACGGTGCTCTATGCCGGCCTTTCCACCACAGGGGTGATGCACGTGATTGCCGTTTCGGGGCTGCATCTGGCCTTTTTGGTGGGCTTTATCCGCCTGCTCGTCCGGCGAAAACGAGCAGCAGCAGTGGTGAGCCTGCTTACAATCTGGCTTTTTGTGCCCTTCTCGGGCGGCTCGCCCTCGGTGGTGCGCGCGGCCTTCATGTTCACAACGGTGCTCATCGCGCCGATTCTCCGCCGGGAGAACGACGCCTTTACCTCCATGGCGACGATTTTGGCGCTGATTCTGCTGCAAAATCCCGCCGCCTGCGCCTCTGTGAGCCTTCAGCTTTCCTTTGGCGCCATGCTGGGCATGCTCCTTGTGACGCCGCGGATTTACAGTGTGTTAAGACCTCGGGAAGGCGGGAAAGGGAAGAGGACTTTTGCGAGAACCGGCCTCTCGATTTGGCGCGCGCTTGCGGCCTCTCTGGCCGCTAGCCTTGGGGCGATGATATTTACAACACCTCTTGTGACGCTGTATTTCGGCTATGTTTCTCTCGTTGGCGTCCTGGCCAATTTGCTGATTTTCTGGGCGGTTTCCGCGGCCTTTATTTTGGGCTATCTCGCCTGTATTCTGGGCTTTGTCTGGCTGCTTCCCGCAAAGGTTTTGGGCTTTTTTGCGAGGATTGCCACATCCTATATGATTGAGGCAATCAGACTCTGCACGCTTGTGCCCTATGGCGTGCTCTATGCCCGCAGCGGCCTCGTTGTTCTCTGGCTGGGCCTTGTCTACCTTGTGTTCCTCCTCTGCTGGCTGGGTCGCCGAAAATCCGGCTTTCGTCCGGTTTTGCCCCTCTGTCTCACAGCTCTTTCTCTCTGTTGCCTGATTCTTTTAACAGAATGGAGCGCAGGCAGGGGAGAATGCAGCGTGACTCTGGTGGATGTGGGCCAGGGCGCAAGCCTTGTGATTGAGGACGGACGTGCGACAGCGGTGATTGACTGCGGCGGAAAGGGCACGCTGACAAACGCCGGAGACAGGGTTTCCTCCCTGCTGCTCAGCAGGGGGAGAAGGCAGCTTGACCTTTTGCTGCTCACTCACTTTGACGAGGACCACGTCAACGGCGTCCTAAGGCTCATGAGTCGGGTGCCGGTGCGGCAGCTCGTCATCCCCGGGGGCTGGGAGGAAAACACAGAGCGTGCCGCAATGCTGCAGCTTGCCGAAGCCAGGGGAACCCAGGTGAAAATCGTGGATAAAATTTCGGAGATTTCAGCAGACAAGCTGCAAATCACCTGCTATCCCGGCTACAGCCGTAAGGAGAAGTCTTTGCTCTATCTGGTTCGAATCGGAGACATTGAAACCCTCGTCACCGGCGACGCCGAGAGCAGTGAAGAAAAAAAGCTGCTGGCTGCCCATAGCTTGCCCGACGGGGAACTGTTCGTTGCGGGCCATCACGGCTCCAAGCACTCCAGCTCGGAGGCACTGATTTCGGCCTTCCGGGCGGAATCGGCCCTGGTTTCCGCGGGCTATAACAGCTATGGGCATCCCTCCCAGGAGGCCTTAGACCGCTTTGCCCGGGCAGGCATGCAGATTTATCGGACCGATATTGAAGGAGACATTCGTTTCATCATCCGCAGAGAAGGGGGCTAACCATGGCCAAAGTTGATAAAAATAAGCCTAAAACTGATTACAGCGCCCTTGTAAAGGAGCTGAAGGGAAAAGACCCGGGCAGACTCTACCTTCTCTGGGGAGAGGAGGACTACCTGCGGGAGAGCTTTTTTCAGGAACTGCAAAAGCGCTGCCTTGGCACAGGAGAATCGGACTTTAACTACCACAGGTTGGACGGGGCGGGGCTTTCGATGCAGCGCCTTTCGGAGGCCGTGGACGCTGTGCCCTTTATGGGAGAGCGCTCCTTCGTTGAGGTACGGAACCTTGATATAAACGCCGTGAAGGAGGCGGAGGCCGAGCGGCTCAAGTCGATTATCTCCGACATTCCGGACTTTTGCAGTCTGGTTTTGCTCCTGCCCACAGGCGCAGAGCCGGACGGCAGGCTGGGACTTGTCAAGGCCATCAAAAAGCAAGGGGAGGCCATTGAGTTTACCGTCCAGCCGCAGAGCTTGCTGGTTGGCTGGATTGGCAGGCGCTTTGCGGCCCTAGGCAAGACCATCAGTCCCCAAGACTGCGAACGGCTAATCTTTATCTCCGGCGGGCAGATGACGAGACTCGTTCCGGAAATTGAGAAAATCGCGGGCTTTGCCAAGGACAAGCAGGTCACAGCCGCAGACATTGAAAAAACCGCCCAACGAATTCCCGAGGCCAGCGTGTTTGAGCTCACAGACAGGCTCTCTGAGCAGAATTTTGATGCGGCAGCCCTGCTGCTGGGTGAGCTGTTACAATCCGGCGAGCATCCGATTAAGCTCCTTGCGATGATTGGATATCAGTTCCGAAAGCTCTATATGGCAAAGGTGGCCTTGGAGCACCGTCCGGGGCGGGATTTTCTCATGAAGGCGGCAAATATAAAGCATCCTTTTCTGGCAGACAAGCTGCTCAAATCAGCCGCAGGCTTTTCCAAGGCCCAGCTGCGGGAGGCGGTGCAGCTCTGTGCGGACTGTGACTACCGTATGAAAAGCAGCAGTATGGACGACGGAGAAATCCTAAAGGAGCTGCTTCTGCGACTGGCGGCGGGGGTGAGCCTGTCCCAAGGGAGGCAGAGATGATTCGAATCAAGGAAGTCATTGTGGTGGAGGGGCGGTATGACAAAAACACCCTCTCTCAGCTGATAGACGGGACGATTATAGAGACCCAAGGCTTTGGCATCTTTTCCAACAAGGAAAAGCTCGCCCTGCTGCGACGCCTGGCCGAAAAGCACGGCCTTTTGGTTCTCACAGACAGCGATGGCGCGGGCTTTGTAATTCGAAACTTTCTCAAGGGTGCCATTGACCCAAAGCTCGTAAAGCACGCCTACATCCCTGATATCTCCGGCAAGGAACGCAGAAAGCAAAGCGCCTCAAAGGAGGGCAAGCTGGGAGTTGAGGGCATGCGCCCCGAGGTGCTTTTGGCCGCCTTGGAGCGGGCGGGCGCTCTGACAG
>CAYXNK010000028.1:6538-16698 GCA_964466395.1 uncultured Oscillospiraceae bacterium
GACAGAGGCGGGGGAGACCTCCCCGCGGGAAGCCCCCCTTGTGACGGCAGACCTCTACGCCCTGGGGCTCTCCGGTGGCAAGGAGAGCGCCGAAAAACGCAAAAAGCTTCTGAAAAAGCTCAATTTGCCGGAAAAGCTTAGCGCCCGCGCCATGCTAGAGGTCTTAAACGCCCTCTATACCCGGGCAGAGCTCTTTGCCCTGGAATCGTGTGCAGAGGAGGGAAAACGAGGCTAAGCGCCCTGTAAATCCGGCGGAAGAGCGGCTGGATTTTTATGGAAAATTTCGGCTCTTATGCAAATAGCAGTAGCGCAACCGGAAAAAATATGCTAAAATCACAGGAAGAAAGCCGCCCTTTTGGGACGGCTTCAGAAGAAGATACGGTCGATTGGACTGGATAGGAGAACTGTTATGAGATGTCCGTTTTGCGGTTATTCCGAAAGTAAAGTGATAGATTCCCGGCCTGCAGAGGAAGGGGCGACAATCCGGCGGCGCAGAGAGTGCCTCGCCTGTCAGAAGCGATTTACCACCTATGAAATCATGGAGCGCCTGCCCCTTGTGGTGGTGAAAAGGGACGGTAGCCGCCAGACCTTCGACAAGATTAAAGTGATGAACGGAATGCTCCGCGCCTGTGAAAAGCGCCCGGTTTCGCTCCAATCCCTTGAAAAGATTTCGGACGAGATTGAGCAGGAACTGCAAAACTCCCTGGAGCGGGAGGTTTCGACCTCCGAAATCGGCGAGATGGTCATGACGAAGCTCAAGGGCGTGGACGAGGTGGCCTATGTCCGCTTTGCCTCGGTTTATCGCCAGTTTAAGGACGTTAAAACCTTTTTTGCGGAGCTTTCCAAGCTCATCGATAGAAAGGACTAGAGCAGGGCACCCAAGGATATCCGTTCCTTCGCCACGATATCTGCGAGCTTTTCCAAAACGCTGCGGAAGCCCGCCTGGGTCACAGGCTCATCGCCTTCCAGCGCGTCCAAAAGCTCGTAATACGCATCGGTTACAAGGTCAACCTCTGTGTGGCGCATCATGATGTGAGAATAGGAACTCCAATCCAGCCAGGCACCCAGAGATTCATGAACCTGGTTTGCCGCCTCCTGCCTGTCTCCCTCCTGGTACAGCGTCTCTGCCGTGGTAATCAGCTCGGAGAGATCGTCCGTTTTGCGCTCCATATATTTTACATTCACAAAGGACAGGATGAGCAGCGTCAAAAGAAGGGCTCCGGCAATGAATTCTTTCATCTTGCGTCCTCCATTTTCAAGAAATAAATCTCATTTGCGCTGTTCACCGTAAAGAGATAGACCTCCTTGTAGTCTGAGACCTTGCGCTTGGAGAGCTCCTTTTTAAGCCAGCGCTCGTCCTTTCCTGCGACGCGGAGGTTATCCTGTACGAGCTTTCCGTTATTGATCAGAATGATGGGATAACCGCTGTTCTCTGTGGGAAGGGAAAGCTGGGCGGCGGTAACGGGCCGGTCGGCAGGATAAAGAATCGCATTTACCTGGCCATCCGTTTCCAAAATGGCATACTGTACCCGGCTGAAATCCATCACGCTGTGGGTGCGCAACTCCTCTGCCAGCTCATCAATGGTAAAGCGATTTTTTTGCATCTCCCTTTGGACGATAGTTCCGTTATAAATTAGAAAGCTGGGCTTTCCGCAAAGAATTTTTTTAGCGGTTTGGCTTCGGACAAGGATCCCGGCGACGACAAGCTCACAGCTAAAGAGAATGATAATGGGTAAAATTCCATTCATCAGCGGAATGCCGATGTCCTGTAAGGGATGGGCGGCAATATCCGAGATTAAAACAGCAATCACCAGCTCGGAAAGCTCCAATTCCCCAAGCTGACGCTTGCCCATCATGCGCATGGCAAAGAGAAGCGAGACATATACAATTAAGGTTCTGAAAAAAATAATTCCCAAAACAATCACCCCCGCAGCTTAGGTTTTCCGGAAACGCTAAAATTATGAGCCGGGGGAGACGCGTGGAGAAGTGGGGTGCAAAAAACCATGAAATTTACAAAAATGCAAGGCTGCGGCAACGACTATGTCTATGTGAATTGTCTGGAGGAGTCCATTGAAAACAGGCCGGACTTTGCCATTCGGGTCTCAAACCGGAACTTCGGTGTGGGTAGCGACGGCCTAATTTGCATCTGTCCCTCCGAAATTGCAGATTTCAAAATGGACATGTACAACGCGGACGGAAGCCAGGCACAGATGTGCGGAAACGGCATCCGCTGCGTGGCGAAATATGTCTTTGATAAGGGCTTAACGGACAAAACCTGCCTGACTATCGAGACCGGTGCAGGCATTAAAAACCTGGTGCTGTATGTGGAAAACGGCAGGGTGTCCACCGTCCGGGTGGAGATGGGCGCGCCTGAGCTTCGCCCTCTGCACATCCCCATTGCAGAGCAGGGCAAAGACTTTATTGACCGCCCCGTTGTGGTGGGGCAGAAGGAATATCGGCTTACCGCTCTGTCTGTTGGAAACCCCCACGCGGTGGTCTTTGTGGAGGATGTGGACAGCCTGGACTTAAAAGCTCTGGGGCCGAAGTTTGAAAACCACCCCCTCTTTCCCGAGCGGGTGAACACGGAGTTTGTCCAGGTGCTTGACCGAAGCCACCTGAAAATGCGGGTTTGGGAGCGGGGCAGCGGCGAGACCCTGGCCTGCGGCACGGGGGCAACCGCCTGTTTTGTTGCCGCCGCCCTCTGTGGACACACCGGAAACAGCGCGACCGTCTCGCTTTTGGGCGGCGAGCTGCTGATCGAATGGGACAGGGACAAAAACCTCTTATATATGACAGGCCCCGCCGTCACGGTGTTTGACGGAACGCTCTATCTTTGAGCCTGAAGCGATAAGACGATAAGGAGTAATAACGATGGTAAAAATCAATGAAAACTATCTCAAGCTTCCCGGAAGCTATCTGTTTGCGGAGATTGCCCGGCGTGTTTCGGCCTTTAAGGCCGCAAATCCCAACGAGCAGCTGATTTCTCTGGGCATCGGCGACACCACCCGCCCCCTAGCTCCGTCGATTGTAAAGGCCATGCACGGGGCTGTGGATGAGATGGGAAACATCGAGAGCTACAGGGGCTACGGCCCGGAAAACGGCTACGGCTTCCTGCTGGAAACCCTGCGGGACAAGGTCTATGCCCCCCTTGGCGTGAGCCTTGACAAGGACGAGATTTTCGTCAGCGACGGAGCAAAGAGCGACTGCGGCAACATTGGAGACATCTTCTCTAATGACAACGTAGTGGCGGTCTGTGACCCTGTCTACCCCGTCTATGTGGACACAAACGCCATGTCAGGTCGTGCCGGTGACTTTGACGGACACCGCTGGACAGACCTTGTTTACCTGCCCTGCAACGAGGCAAACGGCTTCATGCCCGAGCTGCCCGTGCGGCGGCCCGACATCATCTATCTCTGCTTCCCCAATAACCCCACAGGCACAACAGCCACAAAGGCACAGCTCAAGCTCTGGGTGGACTATGCCCTGAAGGTCGGCGCTGTGATTTTGTTTGATGCTGCCTATGAGGCCTTTATCACCGAGGACAATGTGCCCCGCTCCATCTATGAGGTTGAGGGAGCAAAAGCCTGCGCCATTGAGTTCCGCAGTTTCTCCAAAACAGCGGGCTTCACGGGCACCCGCTGCGCCTACACCGTCGTCCCCAAGGAGCTGGAGTTTGGCGGCGTGTCGCTCAACAAGCTCTGGGCGCGTCGCCAGGGCACGAAGTTCAACGGCGTTCCCTATGTGATTCAGCGGGCGGCGGAGGCCGTCTATTCCGAGCAGGGCGCAAGAGAGTGCCGCGAGATTATCGATTTTTATATGAACAACGCCAGAACCATTCGGGACGGCCTGAAAAACGCGGGACTCACCGTCTACGGCGGCGTAAACTCCCCCTATATTTGGATTAAAACCCCCGGCGGCGCGGACTCCTGGGGCTTCTTCGACAGGCTCCTAAACCAGGCCAAGGTGGTCACCACCCCCGGCGCGGGCTTTGGCCCCGAGGGCGAGGGCTACATCCGCATGACGGGCTTCGGCGGCGCGGAGCAGACGCTGTCTGCCGTTGAGCGGGTCATTTCAATTCTATAGAGCAGTGCGCAGCATAGGCGCACAGGAGGCATTTAATTTATGTGTGGAATAGTTGGTTACACCGGTCACAGACAGGCAGTCCCCATTTTGCTGGAGGGGCTGGAAAAGCTGGAATACAGGGGCTATGACTCCGCTGGCATCGCAATCGGCGCCGGCGAGGAGATTCACGTCATCAAGGCCATGGGCAGGCTCTCTGCCCTGCGGGAAAAATGTGAGAACGGCAGAGCCTCCCCCGGGGAGGTCGGCATCGGCCACACCCGCTGGGCGACCCACGGCAGACCCTCGGAGGTCAACTCCCACCCCCATGTCAGCGAAAATGGCCGGATTGCCATCGTCCACAACGGCATCATCGAAAACTTCGCCCCCTTAAAGGAAATGCTGGAAAAGCGCGGCAGAGTCTTCCAGTCCGAGACGGACACAGAAGTCGCAGCCCAGCTCATCGATTTTTATTACGAGGGCAATATTTTAGAGGCCGTGGCGCGGGCTGTGCGGGAGCTCCAGGGCAGCTACGCTCTGGGCGTTCTCTGTGCCGACGAGCCGGAAACCCTTGTGGCGGTCAAGAGCCACGCCCCCCTGATTGTTGCCTATGGCGAGGGGGAGAATTTCTTTGCCTCCGACGTGATGGCGGTGGTGAACCACACCAAAATCGTGAGCTATCTGGACGACGACGAAATTGCCCTAGTCAGCCGGGACAAGGTGCGCTTCTTCACCCCCTTTCTGGACGAGATTCAGAAGGAACGGTGCACGGTGGACTGGGATATTTCCGCCGTGGACAAGGGCGGCTATGAGCACTACATGTTTAAGGAGATTATGGAGCAGCCAGAGGCCGTTTCCCGCACCATCGTGCCCTTCATCCAAAACGGAAGGGCAGACCTCTCCTCGGTTTTGGACAGGGACGAGCTGCGGGCGCTGGATCGAATTTTTGTTGTGGCCTGCGGCTCCTCCTATCATGTTGGTGTAATTGCAAAGTATAACATTGAAAAGCTTGCGCGCCTGCCGGTGGAGGTTGTTCTGGCCTCGGAATTCCGCTATTGCGACCCGATTGTCAGCGAGAACACCCTGGTGCTCTGCATTAGCCAATCCGGCGAGACAGCGGACACGCTGGAAGCCCTCCATGAGGCCAAGCGCCTAGGGGCGAAGACCCTTGCCATCGTCAATGTGGAGGGCAGCTCCATCGCCAAGAGCGCAGACAGGGTCATCTATACCAAGGCAGGCCCCGAGATTGCCGTTGCCACCACAAAGGCCTACAGCACCCAGCTTGCAGTCACAGTTTTACTCGCCCTTTTTGTGGCGGAAAGCCGAGGCACGATTGAGGAGGCGGAATATCAAACCGTTCTTACGGAGCTTGAGGCCGTTCCCGAAAACATGCTGCGCATTTTAGACGACAAGGCGAACATCCAATACCTTGCCTACCAGCACTTCAACAACGAGGACCTCTTTTTCATCGGCCGCAACATCGACTACGCACTGTCCTTGGAAGGCTCCTTAAAGCTCAAGGAGATTTCCTATATCCACTCAGAGGCCCACGCGGCGGGAGAGCTCAAGCACGGCACAATCTCCCTGGTGGTGGATAACACCCTGGTCATCGCCGTTGCCACCTATGGCAGACTGGTGGAAAAAACCCTCAGCAACGCCCTTGAAGTCAAGGCCCGGGGCGCTCATGTAATGGGCATCACCACAGTCGGGCAGAAGGATCGGCTCTCCTCCGCAATGGATGACATTATCACAATCCCGGACACCCACGAGGTGCTGCTGCCCTCCCTGGCTGTCTTACCCCTGCAGCTTTTCGCCTACTACATCGCCCTCTACCGAGGCTGTGACATTGACAAGCCCAGAAATTTGGCAAAGAGTGTGACAGTGGAATAGAAGCGGAGCCAAGCGGCTCCAAAGTCCCTGGTCTTTTATGTACCGTCCGGCTTGGGTGCTTTTTCCTTGTGCCCGAAGGAGCCGAATAGGCGGATTTTCGTCACCCGGCTCAGCCGCCAAATGCTTAAGGAAAAATTAAACAGCTCCTCAAAGAAGATAATCGCGATGTAGCCCTCCAGGGCGAAATGGGGCAAAAGGGTGTAGACCAAAACCACGCCAAGCAAGGCGTCCATGATGTTGAAAGCCATGGACCAGAGCTGTTCACCCAAGCCCTTGAGGCAGCCGTCTGTGACCATGTCCATGTACATAATTGGAATCAAAAAGGAGAAGATGCGCAGGTAATAGCCTGCCTCTGCGCTCTTGTAAATCAGGTCGCCCAGCATGTCGGCAAGCAGGAAGATAATTAGCCCCACCAGCAGGGAGAAGCCAAGGGATTTTCGCAAAAGCCCGGAAACGGTGCGGGAGATGTTCTCCTTCTGGCTGCGCACCTGCGCCGCTGTGAGCCGGGGGACAATCAGCTCCGCCAAAGCTGTGATGATGCAGGAGGGAAAGAAAACAATCGGAAAGACCATCCCCTGAATTGTGCCGTAGCCCGCCAGGGCGGCATTTGCAGAAAAGCCGGCCTTTTTGAGGCCTCGGGGAACCAAAAGCTGCTCCAAGGTGGAAAGGGCGCTGCGGGCATAGGCCGAAAGCGCCAGGGGAACGGCAATGCCCAGCATTCGCATGGGCAGGCGGGGGGAGGACACAGCATTTTCCCGGTGCTTGTGTCGGTCATGGAGAAAAACTCCGAGCATCAGAAGGAAGGAACAGACCTCCGCTGCCGTGCTGCCGGTGGAAACAGCGGCGCAGGAGAGCTCAAGGTCACCCTTGGGCGCATAGCCCAGAAAGACCATCACAAGTCCCACGCGAATCAGCTGCTCCAAGACGTTGACAACAGCCGCCTTGAAAATGCGACCGGAGGCATTGAAGTAGCCATACATCACAGAGGACAGGGAAATAAAGGGCAGGCTCACGGACAGAATCCGCAGGGAGAGCACCGTGCGGGCGTCACCCACCCAGAGAAAGCCGATAGGCTCTGCGCAGAGCCAGAGAATAAGAGCCGAGGAAAACCCGAAAAACAGACTGTAGGCAAAGCAGACCCGCATGGCACGGCCCACGCCACCGGCCCGTTCCAGACCCAGCTCCTCGGAGATGAGCCGGGTGGAGGCAAAGCGCACGCCGGAGATGGCCACCGTTGCCGCGAGAAAGCCCACAGAGCCGACAAGGCCGTAAAGCCCAACACCGGCAGGGCCGACTCTGGACACCAGCCACATTTGAAAAATCAGCGCGATATATCGCATTGCAAGCGAAGCGCCGGTCATCAGCACCGTATCGCGCAGGAGCTTATTTTTATGAAACACCGAAAGCTTGCCCCCTTTCCCACATACGAAAGTATATGCGGCAAAGGGGGCAAATTTTCTGCCTGAGGGCAGGGATTTAGAGCAACACCACACAAACGGAGGTGCGGTGTTGCCTTAGTTAAAGGTCAGGCTGCCGGCGGCAAACAGGCTATCAATCCGCTGTCTGAGCCTTAAGTTTTCTGGAGCGTGGAGGCCGGGATCGCGCTTGAGCAGCGCTTGCGCTGCCTCCTGCGCCTCTGTCAAAAGCTTCATGTCCATGCCCAAATCCGCAATGTGCATCTCGGGCAGGCCGTGTTGCCGGGCACCAAAAAAGTCGCCGGGACCGCGCAGGCGCAGGTCGGCCTCAGAGATTCTGAAGCCGTCGGTTGTGGACTCCAGCACCTTGAGTCGGGCGCGGGAAAGCTCGTTTTCCGTGTCGGAAAAGAGCACGCAATAGCTCTTGTGGTTGCCACGCCCAACCCGGCCCCGCAGCTGGTGGAGCTGACTGAGGCCAAAGCGTTCGGCGTTTTCAATCACCATCAAAGAAGCGTTGGGCACGTCAACCCCAACCTCGATAACCGTTGTGGCAACAAGGATGTGGATGCTGCCCTCCAAAAAGCCCTGCATGACCTTGTCCTTTTCCGCAGCCTTCATCTTGCCGTGGACACAGCCCACCCGGAGCCGGGGAAAGACCTTGGCTTGCAGCCCAATGGCGTGCTCCACGGCGCTTTTAAGGGCTTGCGGGCGCTCCTCGCTCTCCTCAACGGCGGGACAGACCACAAAGACCTGCCGCCCCTCCTGGATTTGCTTTTCCATGAAGGCATAGATGCGCGGGCGCATGTTTTCGTCCACCACAAAGGTGTCCACCTTCTGGCGCCCGGGGGGCAATTCGTCAATCACGGAGACGTCCAGGTCGCCGTAGACAATCAGGGCGAGGGTGCGGGGGATTGGCGTTGCGGACATGACAAGGGTGTGGGGGCTGCCGCCCTTGGCAATCAGCGCCGCCCGCTGGTTCACACCAAAGCGGTGCTGCTCGTCCGTGACCACAAGGGCGAGATTTGAAAACTCCACGTTCTCACTAAACAGGGCGTGGGTGCCGATTACGAGGTTCGCTCTGCCGTCCTGAATCTGTGCCAGAGACTCCCGCTTTTGTTTTGTAGTCATGGAGCCTGTGAGCTTCACAATAGATACTCCAAAGGGGGAGAGCAGGGCAGAGAGGGTTGCGTAATGCTGGTTGACGAGAATTTCCGTAGGCGCCATAAAGGCGCTCTGCAGTCCCCCCTCAAAGGCAGACCAGACGCAGGCCGCTGCAACAACGGTTTTTCCGCTGCCCACATCGCCCTGCACCAGCCGGTTCATGGCACGGCCGGAGGAGAGGTCTCGGCAGCAGTCCAGAACAGCCCGTTTTTGGGCGGCGGTCAGGACAAAGGGAAGCTTGGAAAAAAAGTCCTCCATACGCGGTGTGGAAATCAAAACGCCGCTTTTCTGTATCCTCGTATTCTTGATGTCCGCCAAGGCGCAGGCCAGGACAAAAAGCTCCTCAAATACCAGCCGCCTGCGCGCGAGCTCCAGAGCTTCGAAGCTCGCAGGAAAGTGGATGTTCTCATAGGCGAAGGGTGCCTGGCAAAGCCCTGCCGCCTCTGCAACGGGAGCGGGCAGAGCTTCCGGCAGCTGATTTGCGCAGTCGTCAAGCGCCGTCCGGATTGCAGAGAGCATAATTTTTTGCGAGAGCCCTGCCGAGAGGCTGTAGATGGGGACAATTTTTCCGATTAGGTTTTGAGGGGCCTCCTCCGGCTCGAAAATGGGGTTTGTCATGGAGCGGCGACTGCCCTCAACGTTGGCCTTTCCGTAAAAGCGGTAGACCTGCCCCCTTTGCAGTTGGGTGCGGACGTAGCTCTGGTTGAAGAAAATGACCTCCAGCGAGCCGCTGTTGTCCACCACCCGCAGCTTCACAAGCTCCATACCCTTTCGCACGCGGTTAAGGCTGGGCTCCTCGGCCACCATGGCGCGGACGCTCGCTGCCTGCCCGTGCAACAAAGCGGTAATCGGAAGGGCTTGGGATCTGTCCTCATAGGTGCGGGGGAAAAAGCTCAGAAGGTCTCCAAGACGGCGAATTCCAAGCTTTTGGAAGGCCGCGGCTCTCTGTTGACCCACGCCCTTGAGCGATTGAATGATTGTCTCAGGCCCTGGCATACGTGTCTTTCCCCCTCCCGCAAAAGGACGTCTCGATGCCCCTTCGACAGTTTTTATTATAATATCACGACAAGGAAAATTTTGCAAAAACAAGATGAATGATAGGGGACTTATTTGGCCCGCGTTGCGCCCGGAAAAAACCCCTTGCATATCTTGCGGCAGAGTGATAAAATATGCCTTGCAGCCCAAAACCCTGCGGGTGTAGTTCAATGGCAGAACATCAGCTTCCCAAGCTGAATACGAGGGTTCGATTCCCTTCACCCGCTCCAAAAAGAAAAGGCCCGGAAACCGTTGATAATACAGGGTTTCTGGGCTTTACCTTTTTAAATTATTAGCGCCAGAAGCCCTTCGGCAAGTGCGTATTTAAGCGTTTTTAATAGGTTGGTTTATTAAAAAAATAATAAAAAAATTTCCCTCAAATTTAGGACAAGGAGTGCTTTTGCAATTTATTTGACCTATGAGTGGTTAAAAGGCCCGGGGCACTGCGGGTGCCGACAACAAAAATCCCCCTCTCAGGCTCATCTGAAAGGGGGATTTACTTTTTTATTTCGTATAACAAACTAACGCCAGGTGTATATGCCTCAGAGTCGGTGCGTAGCACATCATCGATTTGGAACTTTATAAATCCTTATTTAATAT